>NZ_JACJEB010000060.1:0-284 GCF_014163845.1 Shewanella sp. SR43-4
AATGCGAAAGCATTAACACTTGAGTTCTCAATACACTGTTTAAGTGTCTTGAATATTCTAAAAAACTAAGGCGAGTCCACTTCCTACCCGGAGGTGAGACAAGTAAAAACCAGCTGGTCATGATACGACCCAGAGCTCTTATCTTGTTAATTCAAGGGTGTGAAACTCATTTGGGTTGTATGGTTAAGTGACCAAGCGTATACGGTGGATGCCTTGGCAGTCAGAGGCGATGAAGGACGTAATAACTTGCGAAAAGCGTTGGCGAGCTAGTAATAAGCATTTGA
>NZ_JACJEB010000061.1:0-274 GCF_014163845.1 Shewanella sp. SR43-4
CGCCGCTAGCACGTCCTTGTGGGCTTAACCAAAACATCCGTGTTTTGGATACTCCCTAGCTTATCTACACCTGAATTTTTGTCTCTTCGATTCAACTTCATTGATGGCTATGGAAAAGTGCTATACAAGAACATGAGTTAAATCATTTATGGACATTTCCGAGTTAGATTTTTAACTCTAATCCGTGAGTTTCGGATCAAAATCTTTATGGGTAACGCGCGCAAACAACAACTGCGCTGCATAAAGCGTGACAGTTTGCGGAATCAGATTGCTT
>NZ_JACJEB010000062.1:0-269 GCF_014163845.1 Shewanella sp. SR43-4
AATGCGAAAGCATTAACACTTGAGTTCTCAATACACTGTTTAAGTGTCTTGAATATTCTAAAAAACTAAGGCGAGTCCACTTCCTACCCGGAGGTGAGACAAGTAAAAACCAGCTGGTCATGATATGACTCAGAGTTCACATAAGTGAAACTCATTTGGGTTGTATGGTTAAGTGACCAAGCGTATACGGTGGATGCCTTGGCAGTCAGAGGCGATGAAGGACGTAATAACTTGCGAAAAGCGTTGGCGAGCTAGTAATAAGCATTTGA
>NZ_JACJEB010000063.1:0-266 GCF_014163845.1 Shewanella sp. SR43-4
TATAGCACTTTTCCATAGCCATCAATGAAGTTGAATCGAAGAGACAAAAATTCAGGTGTAGATAAGCTAGGGAGTATCCAAAACACGGATGTTTTGGTTAAGCCCACAAGGACGTGCTAGCGGCGTCTCACTGGATTATCTGCACTAAAGCCTGCGGCAGGCAATTAATAACATTGAATTAACGACCTAAAATAAACTAGTAAATATGCAATAGGTTGGGCATTACTCGGACGAAAGTCCAACTACCAGCCAAGAATTTAGTTGGC
>NZ_JACJEB010000064.1:0-257 GCF_014163845.1 Shewanella sp. SR43-4
CTTGCACAAAATCTTGTGGTGCCTATAATGCGCATCCACTGACACGGCAGACAGCGAAAGCGGTTACCGAGTTGGGTTGAGTTAAGTGGTTCATATCACTGGATTCAAGGCGAAAAGAAAGTTTGAAAAAAAACTTGACGCCGACACGGGAAAGCGTAGAATACGCACCCCAAGCCAACGACCTAGCGTCTTACGGCGATGTCTGAAAAATCGACATCACGTTCTTTAACAATCTAAACAAGAAATCTGTGTGGACA
>NZ_JACJEB010000065.1:0-256 GCF_014163845.1 Shewanella sp. SR43-4
GCTCGACTTGCATGTGTTAGGCCTGCCGCCAGCGTTCAATCTGAGCCATGATCAAACTCTTCAATTAAAGTTTTTTGAATCTTACGATTCGGCTCAATGAATTCTGATTGCTTATCTCACCGAAGTGAAACAAGTCTTTGTACATATTACTATGAACATTCATCGTTGCATTGAGTTTAAATTTTTTGATTGCCAACATTCCGAAGAACAGAAGACAATTTCGAATAACTCAATACCTGTGAATGTCCACACAGAT
>NZ_JACJEB010000066.1:0-255 GCF_014163845.1 Shewanella sp. SR43-4
GACATCACGTTCTTTAACAATCTAAACAAGAAATCTGTGTGGACATTCACAGGTATTGAGTTATTCGAAATTGTCTTCTGTTCTTCGGAATGTTGGCAATCAAAAAATTTAAACTCAATGCAACGATGAGTGTTCATAGTAATATGTACAAAGACTTATTTCGCTTCGGTGAGATAAGCAATCAGAATTCATTGAGCCGAATCGTAAGATTCAAAAAACTTTAATTGAAGAGTTTGATCATGGCTCAGATTGAAC
>NZ_JACJEB010000067.1:0-252 GCF_014163845.1 Shewanella sp. SR43-4
CTGTAGGTCACTGGCGTGCCTTCTGGATCGATGGCATTGACGGTGCCAATCACAGTGCTGTCGCTGCTGTTTTCAAAATACGTAAAGTTGTAGCTGGTTTCGCCCACGGGTGGGGTGAACTCAGGGTCTTCATTGACATCAAGCTCAGTGAGGGTGACGTTAATGTTGGTGGTGTTGACGCCATCTGAGGCGCCGACGACTAAATTGTGCACGTTCGCCAGGGCTTCAAAGTCATTGGCGACGGCGGCCACG
>NZ_JACJEB010000068.1:0-251 GCF_014163845.1 Shewanella sp. SR43-4
TCGGGAGAACGCTCACCACTTTGTGGTTCATGACTGGGGTGAAGTCGTAACAAGGTAGCCCTAGGGGAACCTGGGGCTGGATCACCTCCTTACCTATACGACTAACTCAATACCTAAAGTGCAGCGATGCATGTGAGTGTTCACACAGATTACTTGTTAACTTCTTCGGAAGGTGAGTAAAACACACCGCAAGCCGGTTAAGTGTTGTTCTTTAACAATTTGGAAAGCTGATAGTACTAACTAAAGGCGCA
>NZ_JACJEB010000069.1:0-251 GCF_014163845.1 Shewanella sp. SR43-4
TAACACATATGAGCCTTCCGCCAGTCAATAGGCGAGCCTAACTTATTTGACTGCTTTTGCAGTCAAATTAAAATCAATCAACAAATTCATCTACTTCGTCTGTCATTTAGCTGTCAAATCATCGTTTACAGCAAACACATATAGAGGCTCTCTTAGTGCGATCTTATCGCTGCCTGACTCTTTTCACTCCTTTGAAATTTCAGGGGCACTAGACATTTATCGGTTAACCCTAAGATGGCACTATTCAAGTC
>NZ_JACJEB010000006.1:0-306284 GCF_014163845.1 Shewanella sp. SR43-4
AAGGAGCGGTAGTTCAGTTGGTTAGAATACCGGCCTGTCACGCCGGGGGTCGCGGGTTCGAGTCCCGTCCGCTCCGCCAACTTAAGATGAAAGCCCTAGCAGAAATGCTAGGGCTTTTTTCGTTGGGCGATAAAAAGATAGCAACATAGAACCCCGCGGCGGTTCGTTGAAGTGACAAGGTTGCGAGATTATAGTGTATGGACCCATCCATGGCATGTTAGCCTCTTTATGAACAGACTACGGCCTGTCTTTGTCGCAAAGACTCACGGATTAAGCTCCCGTTCGTTCCGGCAATATAAGTTGAAGGCTGTTGCTGTAACCTACTTTGGCAACATAGTACCAACCTCATTGGTATTGTCTGTTTATCTCCTTTAATTGTTTTGAGCTATTTCTGTTGATTTGTTGTAATCCATTCATCTACTTATGATTTAATTTTCTCTTATTTCGATCTATTTTCTTGCCATTCACATGTTGGACGCCTAAGTTAGTGCCAATGAAAGGGTATAGGAAATAATGATGAAGCTAGAAATGATTTGCACGGGTGAAGAAGTATTATCTGGTCAGATAGTCGATACTAATGCTGCTTGGGTTGCTAATACTATGATGGAAATAGGTATTGAGATGCAGCATAGGGTAACCGTTGGCGATCGAATGGAAGATCTCATTGCCGTATTCCATGAACGTAGTAAGCATGCAGATGTGATTATTGTGAATGGTGGTTTAGGACCTACTAGTGACGATATGTCGGCATTAGCGATGGCTAAAGCTAAAGGCGAAGAGCTTGTCGAAAATATGCAGTGGCGTGAGCATTTAGAAGACTGGTTTACGCGTAATAACCGGGTGATGGCGAAGAGTAACTTAAAACAAGCTTGGTTACCTGCCTCGGCTATTATGATCGATAATCCTGTCGGTACAGCTTGTGGCTTTCGTGTGAAGTTGAATAATGCATGGCTATTTTTTACTCCTGGTGTGCCATTTGAATTAAAGCACATGATCACCGAACAGTTTATTCCATTTATTATCGAAGAGTTTGGTGCTCAACAAAAGTCAGCTTTAGAAAAGTTACTCACAATTGGTCACGGCGAGTCATCTTTAGCGGATACCTTATCTGAGCTGAATTTACCTGAAGGTATCGAGTTAGGTTATCGTTCATCAATGCCACACATTGAAATTAAAATTTTTGCTCGTGGTGAAAAAGCTATCCGTCAGCTACCCAAAGTAACAAAGCAGGTTAAAGCCTTATTAGGGTATGCAGTTGTCGCTGAGAATCGACCAACATTAGCAGCTGAAATTCATCATCGCTTGTATCAGTCTGGACTGAGTTTAAGTGTCGCAGAGTCTTGTACTGGTGGAATGATTACCAGTCAGTTAATCGACTTTGCTGGCAGTTCATCATACTTACACCATGGATTGGTGACCTATAGCAATGAATCTAAAGTGAGAGTTTTAGGTGTTAACCCACAAATATTGGACGATCATGGTGCTGTCTCTATTGCTACTGTTGAGGCGATGGCGCAAGGCGTACGCGCTATTCTTGATAGTGATTATGCATTAGCCACTAGCGGTATTGCTGGCCCAGATGGTGGATCTGATGATAAGCCCGTTGGGACTGTGGCGATAGCATTAGCAACTAAACATGGCGTATACAGTCAAATGGTGAAATTACCAAAGCGTTCACGCCAGCTTGTAAGAAGTATGAGTACCGCAATTGCTTACGATATGCTTCGTCGTGCATTGCTTGAAGAAGCTGTTATTGTCGATTACCCGTCAATTCCACGGTTTGCCAAGTAAGTTTATGTCGAGCTTGCTTACCTCTGGTGTAAGCAAGCTCGATGTAATGACTAGGCTGTAAGGTCATCAGGCAATTGATTGTTTTTCGCTTTTTGATAAAAGTAAGCAACCGTCAGCAAAATAACGCCAATCAAAATAAACGCGACGATTTTTTGAATTAATTCAAATGACGCCATATCAACAAAAATCACCTTGATACAAGCCAAAGCAAATAGCAGTGCAGCTAGCCTAACCAGGTTCGCTTGCTGAGGCCGTAGGCTTATAAACATCACCATACAGGCATGCACAACTAACAGTATTGCACTCATTGGTGCTGCAATACTCTGGTCGAATTGATAGCTCCACAGCAAGTAACTTATTACTAATAATGCATGCCAAGCCCACTTAAGCGCGACATAAGAGATAATTTTTCTGTGTGCTCTAATGCCTAATCTTGCCGTTAACAAATAACGACCTAATAACATCAGCACTCCAAGCTCTGCTAAATTAATCAGCACATTATCAGTATTAAAGGTGAGCTGTGTTTCGCTGTGAAATAGGATAGGTAAAATTGCACAAGCAAAAATCATACAATATGCCAAGCTATAGCTTGGTGCTAAAGCCTGCTTAAAATGTTGACCGATACGTGTGTTTCTTTCGCTAATAACACTAAAATATCCACAGATGATTAACGCTGTAATTGCCCATGATGGATGGAACAAGTTGGTGATGGTTTGGCTTAACACGGCTATCACTAAGGCAATATAGTATGGCGCAATGTGCCATTGTAGCGTGGTAATGTGTTGCCATTTTTTGGGTAGTTGTTCATAACGTAAGCTAATAAATCCGAGAAATAGCAAGCCTAGGACCAATGCTGCAAGTCCTTGCCACTGTTCTGCTAGACACATTGCTGCGGTGATCATGGTTGCTAGGATCGTGAGTATTTGCGTCTCATAGTGAAGATTTTTGTGCTTAACAAAGTAAGCCAAACCTAGACTCATCAAACTGCTCAGCCACAATGAGATAGCAATGTAGTCAGGATAGCTACGTATGATTTTGGGCAATATTAGTAACGGTAGCACTAGGTAACAAATTAACTGAACATAGTAAGCAAAGCGGATTAATTTGGCATCAGCATAGTATTTTTTGTACCAATAATACGCCAGTAATAATCCGACAAAGAGCTCAATACGGGCTAATTTAGCGTTGATTGCTTGGTCGGCAAAGCTAATGCTATCAGCGTCTACCATGCCAAAAATAACTAACCCTAATAACGGCAGTTGCAATAACCAGGCTAATACTTCGCTAAAGCGTAAGGTGTGTTTAGCGCTCATGTACAGCAGCAATAAGCTGATGAATGGCAATGTATTAAGCCAATATTGCTCGGTGATGAAGAAGCTCACCAGCAATAAGGTGATTGTATAAAGCACCCCAAGTAACTCTCGGATAAATCGCACTGCTAAGTGTTCTAATTTCATTAAGTCAGCTTGATGGCAGCTAAGCAGCTTTTGCGCCGCCAAAGTCATCGCGCAGGTTAGTGTCATCGATATACTCAATAATGCTTGATATCCTAATAGACCATCATTGTCATAGTTCGACAGTGTTAGCACATCAAAGACGTTAGCAAAGCTGCTGATTATGCCTAGTATAAGTAAGACATAGGCTTCAGCTCTAATAGGGCTAAATAGCTGTTTACAGCCAATCCACAGTAACAGCAAACCTTCTAACAGCAGCACTAGCCCTAGCAGTTCTACGCTAAGTAAAAACAGTGCAGCAAAACCAGCAAAGCTTCCTGCAAAAGCCAAAGCTAGGGCAGCAATATCTTTATCGCGTTTAATCACCCAATATAACAAGCCACACAGTAATGCATTAAGTGCAAAAATCTCTCCAGCAAAAACGCTCCATTGCGTCAGGGCGTAAAGGATAAAGGCCATTAGTGCGATTGGAACCGCTAGCAGTCTTGGTGTTAAAGCTGATTTTATGACAAATAATAAACTGGCAATACTGTAGAGGTAGAACAACCCATTGATCATCAGTAATGCTAAGCCGCTTTGCCAATCGATAACAGGTAAAGGCAATTGAATAGCTAAGCTCAATATCTGTACGCAAGCAATGTGGAGTAATGCGGTGACTTCGATAAGTATCGGCCAAGCTAATTTGTGGCTTTGGATCATCGAGCAGATGCCGATAAGCATCAAATAGGGTAGGTATAATAAAGGTGTTTGACCGCCGTCAAGTAACATCAATGGCGCAAGTGAGCCGCCAACTAAGGCGATTATTGCCACTACTTTAGTGTCGAGTTTACTTGAAAGGCCATAACCTAATATCGTATTGAGAAATAGCAAACCAAAGCAGGCAACATCGGCAATAAGATTAAAATATGGTCCTAGGAAATACAAACACAAGTAGTTAAGAATAAGCCCAAGACCGACGAGTCCGGAACCAAAATCTTGCATCCCCGGGCGTTTTTGCCGAATAAACACTCCGCCGACAATAATGCTATTTGCGACCCCGATTCCTAGTAAGGCTTTATCCAACTCTGAAAACCAGTTGTTGATTGAAAACTGCAGTAAATAACCAAAGCCTAGTGTCAGAGTAATGATGCCCGCCACTGTCATCAAAAATACTGGGCTTAAGCCTTTAGCTTGGTAATGCTGATAAAAGCCTTTTGCTTGTTCGGTTAACCCAGACAAAGGTGCAAGTGCAGATGCACTGAACTCACCAATAGCTTCAGCTAACTGGGTGAGCATGGCACTAAGGGCGCTTTGTCTGGCTGGTGACTTTGTGACTACCGAAGTTTGTTGTGCCGATATCGATGCTGCTGACACCAAATGACTTGTGTCTGACGGTTGGCGCTCCCAAGCGGAAGATGAGTATTGAGGCTTATCGGCAACAATATTGCTGCTCGAATCGTTTGCTCGACTCTCGTGCACAGGAATATGTAAGTTTTCTGCAGACAAGCTAAGCGGTTGTTGATTATTACTTTGCGCCTGTACTTGCTGGGCTAAAGCATCAAGTTGCTGAGCGAACCGAGCCAATTGTTGATTTACATCGGCCTGTTGTGCACCTTGCTGTGAGACTAGCTCCGCCAGTTGTGCTTTTAATTTGGCTACGTCATCCATTAACGGCATCATTCATCCCATGATTATTATGCACTCCAATATTACCAAGTTATTGTACGTGGTTATGATTGAATAGGAAATGCTCAGTTTTTTGATATTTGAGAGGTTGAACCTTTATTGATTATGTGGATGTACAGAGATTTGAAGCAATAAAAAAGCACCCGCAGGTGCTTTTTATTACGATGAAGATAGTGCTAAAACTTAACCACCAGTTTGCCCTGTTGTACGGCAATCTCTTTGGTCATTTTCGCCATTAGCGCTTGATTGCTGTCGCGAGTGTCTAAGGTATACACTGGCTGATTTTCAAGATAACTACGTAAAAAGCCCATTAATTGTGGCGTAGCTTGGCTGATGTAACGCTCAATATCAGCGGGTTCAGACTCAACTTTGACTAAGTTTAACTGTCGTAGATACACGCTCTTAGTGTCAGTATCGTACCAAGGCACTGCCTCAAATGTCGTTTTTAATTTAGCGTGAATGGGCAGTAATGGGTTATTAACAGTGATCATAGTTGTTGCTGTTACTGCCATAGTATTTGGCTTAGCGCCTAATACTACCTGCATGTCATTTAGCTTAAGCGACACTCCAATTAACTTATTGCCCTGTTTGACCTCAAAATGCATGTCTTTATTAAGGTATTGTTCTATTTCAGACTCAGTGATGCTGTACTGACTGGCACAGCCAGTCAGTAGTAATAACAATCCAAGTCCAAGGGTTTTAACCAAGGTTATCATCCAGTATTTCTCATTCCTGCAGCAACGCCGGCAATAGTCAGCATCAATGCTAACTGAACATGCGCCGATGGCTCTACCTCTCTACGTGTACGGGCTAATAGCTCGGTTTGTAAAAAGTTAAGTGGGTCGATATAAGGATTGCGCAGTTTAACAGATTCACGGCTCCAAGGAGTATGTGCCATTAACTCTGTTGCTTGGGTTAATGACAATACAGCATCAATACCCAGTTGCAGACGTTGACGCAACTTTTCGCCTAAATGATGCAGTTCTGGTTTAACTAAACATAGCTCGTAATACTTAGCTAAGTTAGGTTCTGCTTTGGTGTAAACCATCTCTAGCATTGAAATACGAGTTTCAAAGAAAGGCCATTGGTCTTCCATCTCGCGTAATAGTTCAAGCTCGCCGCGATCCGCAGCATCTTGTAATGCTTCACCAGCACCCAACCAAGCCGGTAACATTAAGCGGTTTTGTGACCAAGCGAAAATCCACGGAATAGCACGGAGACTTTCAATGCCACCATCGACTTTTCGTTTCGCTGGGCGGCTGCCTAATGGCAGTTTACCGAGTTCAACTTCTGGCGTAGCGGATCTAAAGTACGCAACAAAGTCTGGTTCTTCACGAACAATACCGCGGTAATGCGCTACTGACTCTGCAGCGATACGTTGCATACAATCACGCCATGCCTTTTTAGGCTCGGGTGGCGGCAGTAGTGTCGCTTCCATTACGGCCGAAGTGTACAGCGCTAAACTTTGCACTGCTAATTTGGGTAACCCAAATTTAAAGCGGATCATTTCGCCTTGCTCTGTCACACGAATGCGACCATCAACCGAACCTGGTGGTTGCGATAAAATGGCTTTGTGAGCTGGTCCACCTCCACGGCCAATTGAGCCACCACGACCATGGAACAGCATCAACTTAACGTCAGCCTTTTTACAAACAGCAACGAGTTGCTCTTGAGCACGATATTGTGCCCAAGCTGCTGCCATAACCCCAGCATCTTTTGCCGAGTCAGAATAACCAATCATGACTTCTTGCATGCCTTTAGTGTAACCACGATACCAATCAATGTTGAGCAGCGCTGTCATACAATCAGCTGCACTTTCAAGGTCTGCTAATGTTTCAAATAACGGTACCACTCGCATTGGGTTCGTGCAGCCAGCTTCTTTTAGCAGTAACAACACTGTGAGTACATCAGATGGCTTACTGGCCATAGAGATCACATACGACCCTAATGCATTAACGGGTTGTTGGGCGACTAAGTTGCAGGTTCGGACAACTTCTGCCACATCATCACTTGGTTGCCAATTTGCAGGGATCAGCGGGCGTTTACTGGTGAGTTCACGCAGTAAAAAGGCTTGTTTTTCATTTTCGTCCCAGTGGTTGTAATCGCCCATACCTAAATAACGGGTCAGTTCGGCGATTACGTCGCTGTGGCGTGATGCATCTTGACGGATATCGAGGCGCAACATGTGAATACCAAAGCAGGCTAAACGACGCAAGATGTCGAGTAACAGGCCGTTGGCAATTAACTTCATGCCGCAATCGGTCAAGCTTTTATAAAGTAACTGAAGCGGTTCAAGTAAATCTGTTTTATGCCAAATAAGCTCGCGAGTATCGACGTCAGGTTTTTTACCTTCAAGGCGAGCGTTAAGGTAATCGATAGTGTTACGTAACTGACAGCGCAACTTGCGTAACACATCACGGTACGGTTCTTTACTGTTATCGGTTAACGCTGATAATTCAGCATTAGCGTTTTCCATCGACAATTCGCCGAGTAAGGTCACAATATCTTTTAGATACAGTCTGGCTGCCGCGTGACGATTACGGTCAAGCACTTCTTGAGTGACGGTGGAGGTCACAAATGGATTGCCGTCGCGGTCACCACCCATCCAGCTCGAAAATCGCACTGGAGATACATCAATAGGTAACTGCTGGCCGGTTTTATGCTCAACTTGATCATTTAATTGACGTAAAAAGTCAGGGATCGCTTGCCACAATGAAGTTTCAATCGTGCTCAAGCCCCAGCGTGCTTCATCAACAGGTGTTGGGCGTTCGCTGCGGATTTCGTTGGTATGCCAAATTTGAGCAATCAGCTGACGAAGACGCAGTGTGCTTTGCTCACGTTCGCGATCGGTAAGCTGAGAATTTTCTTGCTCGGTTAAGCAATCTACAACGGCGGCGTATTTTTGGATTAAGGTGCGACGAGATATTTCTGTTGGATGTGCCGTTAATACTAAATCAATGTCTAAGTTTTTTAAGCACTTTATGACATCTTTTTTATCTAAATCAGTGTCTAGCATTCGCCCGAGCAGTTGCTCTACAGGATCCGGAACACACACTAGCTCGTCGCAATTGCGGCTAATGGTATGGAATTGTTCTGCGATATTGGCTAAGTTTAAAAATTGGTTGAAGGCTTTCGCGAAAGGCACCAGCTCTTCGTCTGGTAACGCGGTTAATAATGCTAGCATTTGCTCACGAGAGGCTTCGTCACCCTGGCGAGATTTTTTGGCTAAAATACGAATTTGTTCTACTTTTTCTAAGAATGCATCACCTAAGTGGGTTTGCATTGTTTCGCCTAATATCTGGCCTAGATGCCCCACATTTGATCGAAGTGATGCATACATATCTGCCGTTTGCTCTGTCATACTTACTCCCGAAAAATGAACGATTTTTCCAATATCTCTTACATCACAATACCCAGCGTATCAATATCGGTCAATACACAGGCAGTGTGTTTCGTAATTTTATTTCGTAAAAATGTTACATTTATATCGTTAAAAAACCTAACTGCGCCGATTACTTGATACAAGCGTGATAAATCATTTTTTTGATCAATTCAACCGTAGGTGTGAGGTATTCTAAGCCAATAAATTCGTCTGGCTGGTGGGCTTGGTTAATACTTCCTGGGCCCAATACTAAGGTTTGGCAACCGAGTTTATTGATGTATGGTGCCTCAGTAGAATAGTTGACCACTTCAGCTTCATTACCTGATAATTGTGCCACTAATTTGGTCCACGGGTTATCTGCTTTTCCTGCAAATGATTCAGCCCCTGGATACAAAGTACTGACGCTAATACTGCCAGGATACTCTTTACTGATGTCAGATAAGTAGTTTAATACCATTAATTCCAGATCAGCTAGCTCCATACCCGGTAATGGGCGAATATCTAAATGCAAGTCGCAGCAACCACAAATGCGGTTAGCAGCATCACCACCATGAATATGGCCAAAGTTCATCGTAGGATAAGGCACGGTAAACGCATCTTCGCGGTAATTTTCACTTAAATGCTGTTTGAGTAGCATTAGTTTGCCAATGACTTTGTGCATCACTTCAATGGCATTGAGGCCGCGTGCTGGATCAGATGAATGGCCACTGCGACCAATGACGCGGATCCCTTGGGCTAAATGCCCCTTATGCATGTAGACAGGTTTCAAGCTGGTGGGCTCACCGATAACCGCATAATCTGGCGCGATAACAGCAGACTCAGCAAATGCCTTGGCGCCACTCATAGTGGTTTCTTCGTCAGCGCTGGCAAAAATAGTTAAAGGTCGCTTAAATTGATCGAGTGGCATGTCTTTTAATGCTTCAAGTACTAGCGCAAAAAAGCCTTTCATGTCGCAAGTACCTAAGCCGTACCAACGATTATTTTTTTCAACCATCTCAAATGGGCTTTGGCTCCAGCGGCCTTCATCAAATGGCACGGTATCGGTATGGCCTGCTAATAATAGTCCGCCGCTACCTGAACCTATTCGGGCAATAAGATTTTGCTTATTACGCGAATCTTCTACTGTAGGGGTTTCACATTCAAAACCAAGCTCGCTAAACCAGTTTTGCAACAAGTTGATAACTGCATGGTTACTCATATCATGTTCAGCTTCGAGTGCACTGACTGATGGCGCTGCAATCAGCTGTGTAAAACAACTTTTTAGATTTGGGAGTGTGCTCATGGGTTATCCTAAAAATAATATGTAAAATACTTATTCACATATATTGCATAATTAATGTTGTGTGGTAGTCTAGCAAACAGCATTAACCGACACCATAAATTGAACATTAGAAATGAAAATAAATATGTGCATTCTCGCTGCTAAATCCACTATATCAATAATCATCGCTAACTTCCTGCGACGATAGTTCTAAATTAGGCGGCTCCCGTCTAAATAGGCTATGCTGACACTTTCTCTCATTATCAAAAAGAAACCAAACTTATGAAAAGCATCGCAATTATTGGCGCCAGTGGCTACACAGGTGCACAAATCACCTCGTTAATTAATGCAGACACTAATCTAAGCGTTCAAGGTTTGTATGTATCAGAAAATAGTTTAGATAAAGGTCGTAAATTAGCTGATCTATACCCGGTATATAGCCACATGGCTTATACACTATCGCCATTATCTGATGATGCTAAAAAACGAATTGTAGCCGAAGCTGATGCAGTAGTATTAGCGACTGAGCATTCAGTGAGCCTAGAGCTTGCGGCATGGTTTTACCAGCAGGGTTTGGCTGTATTCGATTTAAGTGGTGCTTATCGTTTTGCTGATGTGGCGCAGTACCCTAAATGGTATGGCTTTGAGCATACTCATCCTGATGTGTTAGCTCAGGCAGTGTATGGCTTAGCCGAGTGGAATAGCGAACAAATTAAACAAGCCAGAATGATTGCGGTACCTGGTTGTTATCCTACGGCATCACTTACTGCACTAAAACCGCTTAAACCATTTTTAACTGAAATGTACCCAGTGATTAATGCGGTTAGTGGTGTCACGGGAGCGGGACGTAAAGCGCAACTGCATACTAATTTTTGTGAAGTCAGCTTAACGCCATACGGTGTGTTAGGCCACAGACATCAGCCTGAAATTGCCACACACTTGGGTCAAGAAGTGATCTTCACGCCGCATTTAGGTAACTTTAAGCGCGGCATTTTAGCGACGATAACCGTACAGCTAAAGCCGGGCACTACCGAAGCGGATGTGGTCAAGGCTTACAGCGTCTACGATAACGCCCCAATCGTAACAGTTAAGCACAACCAGTTTCCTAAAGTCGATGATGTAGTCAATACAGCCAATTGTCATTTAGGTTGGAAATATGATGCTAAAAGTGGTTATTTAGTGGTCGCCAGTGCGATTGATAATTTAATGAAAGGCGCTGCCAGCCAAGGGCTTCAGTGTATTAAAATCCATTTCGATGTGTAAGCGGATTAAGGAATAATAATAATGACTACAAAATCAGTGTTAGTGCTTAAAGTCGGTGGTGCTTTACTGCAGTGCGAAATGGGTATGGCGCGCTTAATGGATGCCGCTGCTGAAATGATTGCCGCGGGCCAACAAGTGATATTGGTACACGGTGGTGGGTGTTTAGTTGATGAGCAACTGACTGCAAATGGTAAAGAAACTATTAAATTAGACGGTTTACGCGTTACGCCTGCCGATCAAATTGCAATCGTGGTAGGTGCACTCGCTGGCTCGTCGAATAAAATTTTACAAGCCGCAGCCGCTAAAGCTGGCATTGTCAGTATCGGCATGAGCCTAGGAGACGGCAATGTCGTTACGGCTAAAATTAAAGATGAACGTTTAGGGCTGGTGGGCGAAGTTGAGCCAAAAGATGCTACCTATTTAAACTTTATTTTAAGCCAAGGTTGGATGCCAATTTGCAGTTCTATTGCCATTTCTAGCCAAGGCGAGATGTTAAATGTGAATGCTGACCAAGCCGCAACTGCACTTGCTAAATTAGTGAATGGCACCCTAGTGCTATTGTCAGATGTATCGGGTGTATTAGACGGTAAAGGCCAATTAATTCATAGCTTAAATAAAAGCGAAATTGAACACTTAGTCGCCCAAGGGGTGATTGAAAAAGGCATGAAAGTGAAAGTGGAAGCGGCACTAGAAGTTGCTCAGTGGATGGGGAAACCTGTGCAAGTGGCTTCGTGGCGCGACGCGGAACAATTAAAAACCTTAGTCAAAGGTGGGTCCGTCGGGACTCAAATACAACCTTAATGGAGTAGTCGTATATGCAGCACCTATTGTCGATAAAAGAGTTAACTCAATCTCAGCTATTAGCCATCATTGAATTGGCTAAAAAAATTAAGCACAACCCAGCTGAGTACCGTCGTGCCTTAGATGGAAAAAGTGTGGTGATGTTATTTGAAAAGCCATCACTGCGCACCCGAGTCAGCTTTGACATTGGCATTAATAAATTAGGTGGTCACTGCTTATACTTAGACCAACAAAATGGCGCCTTAGGTCAACGTGAAACCGTGGCAGACTTTGCAACTAATATTTCATGTTGGGCTGATGCCATTGTCGCGAGAACTTACTCGCATACGACTATCGAACAGCTCGCGCTGCATGGCACAGTACCAGTGATTAATGCATTGTCTGACTTATATCATCCTTGCCAGGCTCTGGCCGATTTTTTAACCTTATCCGAGCAGTTTGATGATGTAAGCCAAGCAAAATTAGCTTATGTTGGCGATGGTAATAACGTCACCCACTCACTCATTTATGGTGCGGCGATTTTAGGTATGACCATGACAGTGATATGCCCTGAAGGTGCATTCCCAGATGCATTAGTGGTCACCGAAGCACAAGCGTTAGCGCAAAAAAATGGCGGTAAGTTAACGTTGAGTGCTGACATTAATGCTATAGAAGGTCATGATGCTGTTTATACCGATACGTGGATTTCTATGGGCGATGACACTCCGCTTGCTGACATAAAAGCCCGTTTTGCACCGTACCAAGTTAACAGTGAGCTAATGGCTCAAGCTGGTGCTAAATTCTTTATGCATTGTTTACCAGCACATCGTGGCGTAGAAGTAACCGACGAGGTAATGGATGGTCAAGGTTCATTGATTTTACATCAAGCAGAAAATCGCATGCATGCGCAAAATGCAGTTTTAGTGACTTTATTAAGTTAGACACCTTATTTAAGTTATTCAAAAGATTAAGACAATAATGCCTCTGGCGTTATTTAAATTGAACATATACGTAATCGATTCTAGGAATTAAACATGTCTAGTGCAGTGAAAAAAACCGGCGTTAAAAAAGTGGTATTGGCATATTCAGGTGGTTTAGATACTTCAGCCATTATCCCGTGGTTAAAAGAAACCTATGATAACTGCGAAATCATCGCATTCTGTGCCGATGTAGGCCAAGGCGAAGAAGAGCTCGTTGGCTTAACCGAAAAGGCATTAGCCTCTGGTGCTTCTGAGTGCCATATTGTTGATCTAAAAGAAGAGTTTGTTGCCGATTATATTTACCCAACTATCGCCACGGGCGCTATTTACGAAGGCACTTACTTATTAGGTACTTCAATGGCGCGGCCGATTATTGCTAAAGCGCAAGTTGAAGTGGCCCGTAAAGTCGGCGCCGATGCGGTATGTCACGGCTGCACAGGTAAAGGTAACGACCAAGTGCGTTTTGAAGGTTGTTTTGCCGCATTAGCCCCAGACTTAAAAGTCATCGCGCCATGGCGTGAGTGGGAAATGCGTAGCCGTGAAGACTTGTTGGCTTACCTTGCTGAGCGCGGCATTAAAACCAGCGCATCAGCGACCAAAATTTATAGCCGTGATGCCAACGCATGGCATATTTCACATGAAGGCGGTGAGTTAGAAGATCCGTGGAACGAGCCATCAAAAGGTGTATGGACGCTAACAGTCGCGCCAGAAGATGCACCAAATGAAGCAGAATATGTGTCGTTAGCGATTAAAAATGGTCGTGTTACCCATGTCAATGACGAGGCATTATCACCATATGCAGCATTAATGACGTTAAATGATATTGCTGCTAAGCACGGTGTTGGTCGTATCGACATTACTGAAAACCGTTTAGTGGGCATGAAGTCACGTGGTTGTTATGAAACCCCTGGTGGCACAGTGATGTTTGCTGGTTTACGTGCCATTGAAGAATTGGTATTAGATAAAACCAGCCGTACGTGGCGCGAGCAGATTGCAGCCCAAATGTCGCACCTAGTGTACGACGGTCGTTGGTTTACGCCTTTATGTAAGTCACTTATCGCAGCATCTGAATCATTAGCGGAGTCAGTTAACGGTGATGTAGTGATTAAGCTGTATAAAGGTCAAGCAACAGCAGTTAAAAAGCGTTCACCAAACAGCTTGTATTCAGAAGCTTTCGCTACCTTTGGTGAAGATGACGTATACGATCAAAAACACGCTGAAGGCTTTATCCGTTTGTATTCTTTAGCTAGCCGTATTCGCGCACTCAATACTAAATAACCAATACGGCAACCATATAAAGGCGCTGCAAAGCGCCTTTCTTATAATGACTTTTGGGCTAATGGCAGAGTCATTACAAGAAAGAGAATATGATTTACAGCTATATTATTGAACACCCAGTTCTTAACACAGTTTTTAATACAGAGGATACCGACATGGCGTTATGGGGCGGAAGATTTCAAGGTGAAACCAGTGCACTTTTCAAGTTATTTAATGACTCACTGCCGGTTGATTATCGCTTATTTGAACAAGACGTTGTTGGATCAATCGCATGGGCTGATGCTATTGCCAGCGTAGGCATTATTACTGCTCAAGAATGTACTGATTTAAAAGCGGCCCTCAATGAATTGCTGGTGGAAGTGGGTAATGATCCCCAAGCTATCATCAGCAATGGCGCAGAAGATATTCACAGTTTTGTTGAACAAAAGCTGATTGCTAAAGTCGGTGATTTGGGTAAAAAACTCCATACAGGCCGTTCACGTAACGACCAAGTCGCTACCGATTTAAAACTGTGGTGTAAAAAAGAAGGTGCAGCGCTGCTAGCGCGTTTAGGCACATTACACGCAGAATTAATTGCCCTTGCAGAGCGTGAAGTCGATGCAGTAATGCCTGGTTATACTCATTTACAGCGCGCACAACCAGTCACTTTTGGTCACTGGGCGTTAGCCTATGTCGAAATGTTCGAGCGTGATATTAGCCGTCTGCAAGATGCATTGGGGCGTGCCGATTCATGTCCATTAGGTTCAGGCGCACTTGCTGGTACCGCGTATCCTATTGACCGTCACGCACTCGCAGCAGCATTGAACTTTGCCCGCCCGACATTAAACAGTTTAGACAGTGTGTCAGATCGCGATCACGTGGTTGAATTATGTAGCACAGCGTCTATCAGCATGATGCATTTAAGCCGGATGGCCGAAGACTTAATTTTCTTCAATTCTGGTGAAGCTAATTTTATCTCGTTAAGCGATCAAGTTACCTCTGGCTCATCATTAATGCCACAAAAGAAAAACCCAGATGCATTAGAGCTTATTCGTGGTAAAACCGGCCGTGTTTATGGCAGTTTAATGGGGATTCTCACTACCATGAAAGCCTTACCTTTGGCTTACAACAAAGACATGCAAGAAGACAAAGAAGGCTTGTTTGATGTGGTCGACAGCTGGGCTATTTGCCTAGACATGGCTGCATTAGTGTTGTCGGGCTTAACCGTTAACCGCCCGCAAGCTTTGGTCGCGGCGCAGCAAGGTTACGCTAATGCCACTGAACTAGCCGACTACCTTGTGGCTAAAGGCATGCCATTTCGTGAAGCACATCATGTCGTCGGTGAGGTGGTGGTATTTGCCATTGGTGAGCAAAAGCCGATTGAAGACTTAAGCGTGGCAGAGTTGCAACAATTTGCTAAAGTGATTAGCGATGATGTGTATCCAAACCTTACGATTGAAGCGTGTTTAGAAAAGCGTGATGTATTAGGCGGCACCGCCATTAATCAAGTACAAGCCGCCATAGCGGCTAAAAAAGCGTAACCAATCTCATAAGATGAAGTGAGCAAAATAATCTGGCGGTTTGTCTTTGGCAGACAGTCTGTAAAGCTCTATGGATGCAAGTCTATAGGGCTTTTTTATGTCTAACACTGCTTATAGATAACCAGCATTTGGGATAAAAGTGCAGCTTATCTATTATGTTTTGATCTGAGTCAGCGTAAATATCAGCAAATTTTTTGCACATACTTTGATTCTTGAGCATCTCAAACAGGTGAACTAAGTTTTTATCTAATATTGGAGTAAAAGCTTAAAACATATGTGTTAGTGCTTACTGCCATTGTTAAATCCTTGTTATCGCCTATTGGTAAGATCTGCTCTCGATATCGACCACTTATCGATTGTTTTAATTCAAACACTCGGGTGTTTTTGGTGTAAAAATCTTGATTTTTAAGAGTTGCATTGTTTTATTTCTGCTCTATGTTGATGTTGGTGCTGGAGTGAAATGCATCAATTCGGTAACAAAAATATAAAAAAACACGCACACGGCGCAGGCTGATGTAGCGGAAAATATAAGGATATTGCGATGAAAAAATCTCTATTTTTATTATTAGCGGGTTTATTAACTGGTGCAGCACAAGCATCTGTGGGGGGATACCCTGTGGTGTTAGTGCACGGCTTTCAACCCGATAACTTACAAAGCAAACCGACTGGGGAGAAGGTAAGCGAAAATGGTGGCCAATATTGGGCACAGTATTGGCGTGATCGCGCAGACGAACGTATTGATTGGCCTTCGCAAGAGCGCATTGCCAATAAAATTACCAGCCAATATGTATGGCCTAAACTACAGCAATTATCGCGTTCAGGGACATGTGACAGTGGTTGTGTATTTGTCACCCATTCTACTGGTGATTTAGTTATGCGCTATATTATTGATAACCAAGCACTATGGTTACAAAATGCCGGTTTAAAACCGCTTAATATTGTCGCCACATTTGATTTTTCTGGTGCCGGCGGTGGTGTTGAGCTGGCAGATTTAGCCGCGAATGTTGCCAGTGGCTCAGGTTTACTGGATAGCACATTAAAACTGGCAGTATCACTATGGTTAGGTGAACTGCCGTCGTCATCCAATATTGGGGTATTGAATGACTTACGTGTAAATACTGCACGTCAATTGGCCGCGTTTCCTGACAGTCGAGTTCCACGTTTGCGTTTTGCTGGTGCAGGTTCTGACTTTCTCGGTGTCACGGGGGCATTTTTACCCGGCGAAGATGATGGTGTTGTTGCCAGTCACTCGAGTTGCGGTGCTGCATCAGTTGGCAGTTACAGCAGTTGCTCACGCAGCGTGGCATTTGATGGCAAGCTCACTTCAACAAATGGCCCAAGTGGATTTATGCCTTATCACTATCCGATGTTAATGAGTAAAGGGTATAGCCATGGCGATACCATTTTAAATAGCGCTAAAGATGAAGTGACTTCTGCTAATAGTCGTGCCAATTATCTCAATGGCGATAACTTACAATTCAGCACCTATGATGAAAAACGTGGCTGGTGGATATTTAGTTCGCGTTATAGATTGGTGAGTAATTCGAATAAAACCAGTATGTCAGCACTGGTATATCAAGCAGCTAATTAAGCGTATATGAAATATAAAAAACTCGCTATAACCATTACCCTACTTGTTGTAGCGGTAGGGTATGGGATATACCGCTATACCGCAGAGCCGACACTTAAGCCGTCTCTGGCGGTTGCTGTAGCGCCGGTTGATCTTGTGTCTGTTCAGTCCAAGGTGCCCTCGATGAAGCCAAAGCAGATAACCGTAGTTGAAAAGCTGCCTCAATCGATCAGCGACAGCTTTCAGCTTATGGCTCAGGCTTATGCTAGTGACCTAACTTTGCCCGCTTATTCGATACCACTGTCAGCTAATGACAGTACCTTGCTTAACCCTAATGCTTATATCCCACAAGCGGTTTTACTACAAGATGGCGCCAGCGCCAGTATCGTGTTACCACAATACCGCTTTAGTTTTCCAGAACCTGTGGTGGTAAAGCTTGAAGTAAAGGGATTAGCGGTTAATGGTGCAAGTGTATCATTACGCAGCGAGCTTGCAGGTGGAACAGATGTATTAGTCGCTAAAACCATGCTCGGGAGTGATGGAGAATGGGCGATAACTCTTGATGCCGAAGAGGATTGGGATGGCCCAATAGAGATCAGTGTAACCTTTAGTGCTAAGGGCAAAAAGCAAACGCTAAAAACCGGTATAGAATATAGTCATCCTACTGCAACCATAACTGGAGTCGGGGATATTCGTGCTGAAGGCAGTGATATGTTGATCCCGGTTAAAGTGGATGTCGAGCTAGCGGGCTACTATCGTTTACGTGCTAATTTATATACAGCAGATAAGCAGCCGATTGCCTTGCTAACTGGCTCAGACAAGCTGACACAAGGTTCAGTGGTGTTGGATCTTAAAGCCTATAAAGAAGTGTTTGCACAATATAAAGGCCCTTATGTTCTAAGCACATTTGTATTGGAGCGTCGTCCAGCTGTGCCCGGTGAATTAACTCAGTACGGCCATAGTGAGGAACCTGCCTATGAGCTAGGTGACTTTGCCGTTGAGTCGTTATCTGATGAGCCATGGCAACCCGATGAGCAAGAAATGCAGCGACTTGAGTTTTTGCAAAAAATGGCAGGAGACTAAGGTTTAGCCATTGTTACTTACATTATCTAAAAAACCGCATTAGTAAATAGTGCGGTTTTTTTGTGTCTAAATAACGTCAAATGAGCCATGTATGCAGCATGAAATTGTGCAGGCAATCCGATTATTTTCTTCGTTTTTTCAATAGTTTTAATGTATTTTTTTTAATCAGTTCTATACTGAAATTGGCTTCACTGTCTATTCAAGCAAAGACACTTTGATGACAAAAAATCGATATTAGGAGGAGATATGTTTTTAGATTATTTTGCGCTAGGGATTTTATTTTTTGTAGCAATATTTATTTTTTACGGAATTATTGCGATTCATGATATCCCCTATGAGATTGCGAAAAAACGTAATCATCCACAGCAAGATGCACTGCATATTGCTGGTTGGGTAAGCTTATTTACTTTGCATGCTATTTGGCCTTTTTTATGGATTTGGGCCACATTATATCGAGAAGATCGAGGTTGGGGGTTTAGTGATTCGAGAAAGCGAGAATTGATACTCGAAGGTGAAGTTAAAGAACTAATGAATCATGTCACTGCGCTAACGGAACGTTTGTCGCTATTGGAGCAACGTTCTGTGGTTACGACTCCTGCCGTTTCAGGTGAACACTCACAAGAGGCATAAGCATGGACTTACTACTCATACTGACTTATACCGCATTTTGTATCGCAGTTTTTAAAGTCTTTAAAATTCCATTAACTAAATGGACAGTGCCAACAGCCATTCTCGGCGGCATTGTATTAATTGGTGCGTTATTAATGTTAATGAATTACAACCACCCTTATTCGAAGTTTGCCCGCGAGTATTTTGTCACTATTCCGATTGTGCCTGTGGTTAAAGGATTAGTTATCGAAGTCAATGTTAAGCCAAACACACCAGTTAAAGAAGGTGAGGTGTTATTTAAAATTGACCCTACACCTTACCTTTCAATCGTTAAGCAAAAACAAGCGGCCCTAAAAGAAGCTGAGCTGCAAGTGCCACAATTGGAAGCCGCTTTTCAAATAGCGACGGCTAAAGTTGAACAAGCAACAGCAGATAAAGATCGTACTGAATCAGCTTATCGTCGTTATGAAGACGGTCGCAAAAAAGCGGGGCGTAATTCACCGTTTACTGAGCTTGAGCTCGACAATCGTCGCCAGTTATACATAGCCTCATCAGCGCAACTTGATGGCGCTTTAGCTGAGGGGCTGCGAACTCGTTTGGCATATGAGTCAAATATTGATGGTGTAAACACCAAAGTAGCAGGCCTACAAGCTGAACTCGCCAAGGCTGAATATGACTTGCAGCAAACAGTCATCAGAGCGCCTGCAGATGGTGTTGTGACTCAATTAGCGCTGCGAAAAGGCGCTATGGCTGTGCCTTTACCTTTGCGCCCAGCACTGACGTTTATTCCAGATGAGACGAGATATTTTGCTGGCGCTTTTTGGCAAAACTCATTATTACGTCTTAAAGAAGGCGATGAAGCTGAAGTGATAATTGATGCCATGCCTGGGCAAGTGTTTCAAGGCAAAGTTGCCAAAATCCTCCCTGCAATGGCCGAAGGTGAGATCCAATATAGCGGTAATTTACTCTCATCAAATAAGTTGTTTCAACGTGGTCGAGTATTGGTGTTGATTGAGCTCGAAGATGATGCACTAAGACAATCGTTACCCGCCGGTGTAGCAGGGCAAGTGGCCATTTATACAGATCATTTTAGCCATGTAGCGGTAATGCGAAAGGTATTGCTAAGAATGCAGGGTTGGTTAAATTACTTGTTTACTGAAGGGCATTAACCTTGGCTTTATGAGGTTTATGGTTTAAAGGTTGTGTTTGCTGTACTTGGTTTCTGTTGCCGTATTTGGCGCAATCAACCGCCTGACTTTTTACCGACAGCATCCTCTATAGTGGTCCGCAATATGCTGGCAATGCTGATTGCCTTAGATAACTTCTTTATCGTGTTGGTATAAATTAAGTGATTGATTCATTAGTTCAAGCAATGGCAATGATGAGGTTAAATGGGTATAAAAAAGCCCAGTCATTATGATAAAGACTGGGCTGTTAGTGCAGATAAATTATGCTTTAGTTAACGCGCTTTTCACGTCGCTAGGTTTCATCGGAATTTTACGTAAACGCACACCAACTGCTTGGTAGATTGCATTGGCAATCGCTGGCGCAACAGGAGTTACCGCCGGTTCACCTAATCCAGAGGGTGGCATTTTGCTCGGGATAAACTCGATTTTAACGTCTGGCGTTTGACCTAAACGCAGCGGGGTATAAGTATCGAAGTTTGAGTCTTTATACTGACCATTAAGCAGTTCAGTACCTTCATACAAGGCCATCGATAATCCCCATAATGCCGCGCCCTGACACTGAGCTTCAGCGCCATTAGGGTCAACAATAATACCAGCATCGATAGCTATATACAGTTTCTGAACATTGACAATACCGTTGCTTTTGTCGACATGAACTTGTACTGCACACGATACCCATGTTGGCATGTCACGCTCTTGGCCAAAGGTTGATGCAATTCCAAGTGCTGTATCTTTGGCTTGTGGAGTACCCCAACCAATCATCTCAGCAGCTTTCTTAAGTACTGCGGCTTGGCGAGCCGCGCCACCTTCAGCAACGGGTGTGCTACCAGCATTTCGGCCTTCGGCAATAAGCATGTCTAGGCGGAACTGCAATGGATCTTTACCCGCGTGATGTGCCGCTTCATCCATAAAGCTTTCAACAGCCCAACCTGTCCAACCTGGTCCAACTGAACGTAACCAACCTGGTCTGAAGGTCGCAATCGCAAGATCATTGGATACCGCACGTACTTTTTGAGCTCCAACAGTGTACCAATGGTCTGCGCCGGCAATCGAGAACGGATCATACGGTTCACCATTGGTGCCTTTAGGCATAAATCCTGGGGCTAATACTTGAGTTGGCCAACCTGCTGTTGCGTGATGTTCCATTGCGGTAACCGCTTTTTTGTCATCAAATGCCATTTTTAGCTGTTGAACTGATGCAGAACGCGCGCTATCAAATAACATGTCTTGTGGACGCATCATCACCATTTTAACCGGTTTACCGCCTAATGCTTTAGAGGTCAACGCCGCTGGAATGGTGTAGTCGCCGTTAAGTCTGCGGCCAAAGCCGCCGCCTAACATGTAGCTACGAATAACAATGTTAGCTTCTTCTTCACCTAATGCTGTTGCTAATACGGGTAGGGTAAGTGATTGCCACTGACAACCTGAATGCACTTCCCATATACCGTCTTGGTTTTTAAATACCAAGGCATTAAGCGGTTCCATTTGCGCATGTAATACCGTACTGGTGATATATTCTTCTGCAATAGTGCTTTTGGCACTGGCAAATGCTGGCTCAGTGTCAGCATTGCCCGTGTCTAAAATACTGCCTTTGGTTTGATCGCCAAGTAATTTTTGACCATGAGCAATGATGTCTGCTTCAGACACGTTGGCCGTTTTACCCGCATCCCATGTAACCTTTACCAGCTTCGAGGCTTTTTGGGCCGCATTGAAGCTGCTGGCGATAACCATTAACCATCCTGGCACACTGCCACTGGCATCATCTAGTACGATAGTTTGTTGGTAACCCTTTACTGCTTTTGCTGCAGAGTCGTCAAACTTAACCACTTTGGAGCCATAACGTGTAGGAGGCAGAATAGGGTTGGCGTACACCATGCCATCAACTTTCGCATCGATACCAAAGATGGTTTTACCATTGGTTTTGTTGGCGATATCAAGAGACGTTACCTGTTGACCAACAAGTTTAAGATCGGCATTAGGTTTCAGCGGCAGGGTTTTCAGTTCTTCTTCAGTAAACTGACGCGTTAAGCCCATGGTGACTAATTCACCGTAAGATAGCTCGCCTTTAGTTGAGATAATTTTACCGTTACTGGCTTTACAGTCTTTTGCAGCGATGCCCCATTTTTTAGCCGCAGCTTCAATTAACGCTGTACGACCAGCAGCACCTGCTTGACGGTACACAGGCCAACTTTGCGAAATAGACCAGCTGCCACCCGTAACCATGTAACCCCAGCGTGGATCACTGTCGACATGGATAATTTCAATATCATCCCATGAAGCTTCTAGTTCATCAGCAAGAATACGAGCAATAGCAGTACCGACATGTTGGCCCATTTCTGAGCGCATAATGTTGACTTTAATTTTGCCGGCGGTATCGATTGAGTACCATAAAGACGGTTCGTAAATGTCGCCTTCACTTGGTAATACTTTACCGTCAGGGCTAGCCGGATCCATTGCCGCCATTAAATGGCGAGGAAAACCAAAGCTGACACCTACCGCTGTCATGGCAATTAAAAAACCGCGGCGGGTTATCCCAGCCGATCCACGTTTAGGCAGTCTGCTCATCGTTGCTCTCCTTGATTGCGTTTGCTGCTTCATGAATGGCGCTACGAATACGAACGTAGGTCATACAACGACATAAGTTTCCGCCCATCACAGCGTCAATGTCTTTGTCTGAAGGCTCTGGAATGTCTTTTAGTAGTGCTGCAGCTTGCATAATTTGGCCCGACTGGCAGTAACCACACTGTGGTACTTGCAGTTTTTGCCAAGAAATTTGCAATGGATGATCGCCCTTTTCAGAAAGCCCTTCAATCGTGGTGATTTCAGCTCCTTCAACTGACGATATCGGGGTTATACACGAACGTGTCGCTCGGCCGCCAACATGGACGGTACAGGCACCACAGGTACCAATACCACAGCCAAATTTAGTGCCTGTCATGTCCAGTTCATCACGAATAACCCACAGTAGAGGAGTATCACTCTCTACGTCGGCAGTCATCGGTTTGCCGTTTAAAATAAATTTTGCCATTGTCACTTCTCCAGTGAATTAGTGCTCAAATCGGGGTTGATTGCGGATCTCGCCCACTTTTTGTTGTAGTTTTGGCCAGGTGTTTTCCCCAGCTGCTTGACGCAAATAGGCTGCTATTGCGGTAATATCATCATCGTTAAGTGCATCGCGGAATCCTGGCATTACAACGCCGCTAATCCCTTGGTCGCTGCGTACGCCATCCAGTATTACGTTAATTAGGTTGCTTGGATCATTAAGATGTGTTGCTGAGCCAATAGTAATCAATGGTCGCCCTTTCACTAATTGGTCGCTGTTGTAGTGGCATGCTTGGCAAGCCGTCGCATATAAACGTGCACCTTGATCAATCCGCTGATCTGGTTGTTGATCTTGTGCCGCTATTGCTGCCTGTAAGGTGCTACTTGAGTCAGGCTCGTCGGTATTATTGGTACCGGCAATCTCAGCAAAGTATCCACTAATGGCTTCTATGTCACTGTCAGGTAGAGCTGACAGACCTTTGTGCATAACCGGCGCCATTGGGCCTGCCGCACTACCATGGTAAGGCGAGTTACCAGTAGTAAGATATTCGTAAAAGTCTTGCGCGCGCCATGGCAGAGGTGAAGTACTCGTTGATGTTAATGATGGTGCTATCCAGCCATCAATGGCAGCCCCTTGATACATTTGTGCATATTTTTCGCCGCCCAACGCATTACGTGGTGTATGACATGCACCACAGTGAGCAATACCTTCAGCTAAGTAAGCCCCACGGTTCCATTCTGCAGATTGCTGGCTGTTGATCTCAAAAGGTTGGGTGTCAGCAAACAGCAGTTTCCAACCCGCTTGAAACCAGCGGATGTTGAGTGGAAATGGAATACCGTTGTCTTTTTTGGCTTGGTTAACTGCCGGAACTGACGTCATGATGTACGCGTAAATCGCGTTTATGTCATCGTCGGTCATTTTATTAAAGTGTTCATAAGGGAACGCAGGCAATAAATGATGTCCATCGCGGCTCACACCAGTGCGCATGGCTCGAGCAAAAGCGGCTTGCGACCAGCTACCAATGCCTGTTTCGACATCAGGAGTGATGTTACTTGAGTAAATGGTGCCAAAGTCAGTATGCATTTCATAGTTACCAGCATAGGCGGTGCCACCAGGTGGTGTATGACAAGTACTGCAATAGCCTGCTGCGGCTAAGACTTTACCTTGTTCGATAACGTGTGGAGAGTAATCTGTTTGAGTAGGTTCGACGGGATCAATTGCTGGGTGCCAAGCATATATACTGAATATACCTAATCCAACAATAGCTGCGCCACATACGCCGTAAACGATGCGCTTTAGCATATAACATTGCCTTATTTTAAATAAAAAATGATATTAGAGAAGGGAATATCTCATTTAACATTCCCTGTTCGACTTTGTATTATTATTGTGATTGGTCAAATATTAATCCTAAGCAAGGGATAGCCCTTTGTCCAGCATTGATAATGACGGATCTTGTATTGCATTAGAATAAAATAATACAGCACTGTGCTGATAAGTAACATTGAGTACGGTAAAAAAAATATTATAGTTAATTTTATGTTAGTTAACCGTTTTTTAGGTTTACTCTATGTTGCGTTAATCATAGCGTTCTATGACAAATGTGACAGGTACAACAAGATTGATGAGCGAGTGGACGTGCGGTCTTAACCCCCCCCTATTTTCTGACTTACTCCTTTATATATTATGCAGCCTTCATTTGCCTATGACTGACTTGTTCCATGGTTATATAAGGTCGTAACCATGTGATTACCTCTAAGGTGGCTTGTTTCAAGGCGGTAATTCTCTTAGCAACTCAGCCTTTCACCTAGATATACCATTGTGGCAATGGTATCGCTAAGTGGATAAAGCGCTTTTAGATTGCCGATCCAGAGTTATTATTAAGCCTGATTGACATTCTACTTGTAATAACCGAGTACATTTAGGATAATTAATGCAAATCATTATCATTTGCGTTAATCGGCCTAGGATTGTATCAAATGGAACTTGTCAGTGTCTCTTCTTTATGGCTTGGTTGTTTGTTTGCCTATTTGGCATCTGACAAACAGCAGCTTATTAGTTTGCCTTTCCCTAAATTATTGGCTTGGAGCTTGTGCTGTTTAGCGGTGTTATTTTCTGTGTGGGGATTTAGTCATACATACAGTGTATTAGTTGCCAGTTTAGTGGTGCTGATTTGCATGATGACCATGTGGATATTGCTGGTGCTGGTGGCCTCGCACTATAAAGGTCGAAGCATCTGGGTCAGTTCGCTAGGCTTTGCATTGTTTGTCAGTATCCTCCTTATTGGGGTTAAATAACCATGTGGCCTAAATCTGTTGCTGCATTTTTATGGGGATTAGTACTGGCCATCAGTTTAATGCTCATCGTCTTTCGGATATTGCCGGCTGCTGTTGATGTAAAACTATTTGTGGGGCTAATGCTGGGTTTTTGTGTGTGGGTTGGGGTGATGACATTTTGTTATAGCCGCAATAGTGCAAAGGCGGCCAGTGTCGTATGTGTAAAATGGCTTATGGCCAGTAACCTTATCAATGCGTTGTTATTTTTTTCTCAAACTTAAGTCATGAATACCTCAATGAAGTCTGATTATCCCGTTAAGCACAAGGTCATTAAAAATCTTATCGAAGCCCATAGCTGGCTTGGACTAATTATTTCACCGTTATTATTTTTGGTTTTTTGGGCTGGAGCCGTAACCTTATTTCACGATGAGATCACTCAATGGGCCGTCACCCCGCATCATCCAATTGATCCTACTCAAGTTGATATTCCTTTAGCAAAACTTGTCGAGCAAAAAAGGGCTGAATACCCAATGGATCAAACTGGCCGTTTTCGGATTAATATGCCGACCCAGCTAGTACCTTATTATATTTTTTACTTTGACAAAGTGAGAGACGATCCACAATCAGCATCTCAGTCAATGGCGATACTGGTTGATCCTAAAAGCGGTGAAACTGTGGCTGATAAGGATGACTTTTATTTATCACAATTTATTTACCGCCTGCATTACAACCTTGATCTGCCTGGCGGCAGTTATTTAATTGGTGTGGTGACGCTGATTTTTCTATTTGCGTTAGTCTCGGGTATTTTTATCCATGCGCGTAAATTACTGAAACATTTCTTTTTGTATCGTGTCGACAAACAACGCCGGGATAAATTACTTGATCTTCATACTGTTGTTGGGGTGATGACACTACCTTTTACTTTGATGTATGCGTTGAGTGGCTTGATCCTTAACTTGGCCATAGTGTTTCAGCTGGCTTTTGTGGTGTTTATTTATCAGGGCGATCGACAAGCTTTGTTTAATGATGCCGGTTTTAACCGTAGCAGCGAACCTCGCAGTGAAATGCCACTGAATATGAGCAATGCGTTTACCTTAATTGAACACACTACACAGCAAGCGAATTTTGAATTACGGAATATTATTTTCCACCATTACGGCGCCGATAATGCTCTGGTACAAGTACGTGGAACCGACACGGTTAATTTTGCCCAACGAGATGAAGTGACCTATCGGGTTCAGGACGGCACTGTGATGGATAAGGTTAATGCCGATAATTACAATGTGTTTCGTCAAGGTAGAGATGTATTAGTGACATTGCATTTTAGTAACTTTGCAGGCTTAGATATCCGTATTTTGTACTTTATTTTGGCGCTAGCTATCAGTGCCATGATTGTGACAGGCAATATGCTATGGATTAATAAACGCAGTGCTCAGCGCCAGTCTTCTGCACGCAGTATTGCTATCGTAACTGCCATGACGATTGGCGGCTGTTGTGGCATTATTGTGGCGACAGCAGTTGGTTTTTTGTGTGAACGACTATTACCCACAGCCTTAATAGGGCGAGGAGAATGGCTGGTGGGTTGTTTTGTAACGTCACTGTTGGCCGTCATGTTGTACAGTCTAAAAGTGAGTGATATTAAGCGTCATATCAGTCAGTTGCTGTTACTCACCAGTGGCATATTAGTCATCACTTTTGTGGCAGATTGGTTGTTGTTTTCTGAGCAAATATTAGCATTATGGCAAGGTGGTTATCATGGCGTCATCGGCATCCAAGTCGGCATGATACTGATAACAGCAGTGTGTTTATGGACCGCTAGTCAGTTAAGAGTATCACCTTGTTCGCTGCCAACAATGGCTAAAAATATCACAGCTGCCAATGGATAATGGATTGATATAAATTGATTAAACCTGTGAACAACACTATCACAGGCTTAATCATTAACTAGGCTGATCTAGGGCAAATCAAAAATCAGTGCTGTTGACTGAGTGTCCGCTGGATTAACCAAGGTCACAGTGGTGATGTCGGTGAGTTTAGCACCGTCTCCTGCACTCAGATTTTGCTCATCAATACTCAGCTCTCCAGCCACCTGATGCACGTATACTTTGCGTCCAACAGCGACCTGATAGGTTATTTCAGAGTTAGGCGCCAGAATCAGTTGTGACAATGTCGCATTTTGCTTGATTTGCAAGGTACCTTTATCACCCGTTGGCGTAGCTATCGTCGTTAGTCCTACTGCTTGAGCAAAGTTTTTTTGTTGGTATCCAGGCGTGTTACCTAAGGTATTTGGCTGGATCCAAATTTGCAAAAACTTCAGTGATTCAGTTTTTGATGCATTGTATTCACTGTGACTAATACCGCTACCCGCTGACATCAATTGAAATTCCCCAGCGGGCAATACTTCAACATTGCCTTCGCTGTCTTTATGGGCGATAGAGCCTTCAAGTACGTAGCTGATAATTTCCATGTCACGGTGACCATGAGTAGCAAATCCTGCACCTGGAGTGACGCTGTCATCATTGATGACGCGTAGCGCTGAAAAGCCCATGTGCTCTGGATCGTAATAGCTACCAAATGAAAAGCTGTGCTTACTGTCTAACCAGCCAAAATTAGCTTTACCGCGTTCACTTGCAAGTCGTAATGTAATCATAATGTGCTCCTAAAGCGTGATCTAAATACAGAATATAAGCTTGGCTTACTTAGCTAATTTCGTGGCAATGGCGTTATCTATCCCAACTCTGCCTGAACCCGATATTGCCAGTGACACTGTGATAGCCAACAGTGCTAACGCAAATTCATAACCGTTATTGGCCATAAATAAACCGTTACTGATGTGTACGCTAGCAATGGCGATGACCATAGTGAACGCTAACACCACCGCAGCTGGACGAGTCAGTAAGCCTAATAGAATGAACAAGCCACCGAAAAGCTCTGCACTGCCAGCCATAAACGCCATTAATACGCCAGGTTCCATGCCTATCGATGCCATCCATTGTCCTGTGCCTTCTAAACCATAACCGCCAAACCAACCAAACAATTTCTGTGCACCGTGAGCCATAAAAATAATCCCAACTGGTACACGTAATGCCAAGGTACTGAAACCAGCGGTAGAGCGAGTGATATTTTTGATTAGTGCTTTCATGATAGTTATCCTCAATAAATTTAAACATAATATAAATACTGTTGTGAGTAGGTCTCACCGATTGATAATGAGTATATTGAGACTTGATTGAATAAAAAATCGGAATAAACTGAGCTAATAGTTCAAAATAATTGAATATGGAGTTAGCCATGCACCATGCCATTACGATTGATGCATTAAGGGCGCTAGACGCCATAGAGCGTAAAGGCAGTTTTGCTGCTGCGGCCGCGTCACTGTATCGGGTTCCGTCAGCATTGACCTATACCATCAAAAAACTTGAAGATGATATGGGCACGGCATTATTTGACCGAACAAAACAAAAAGCCCAGCTGACGCCGGCAGGCAAAATTGTGCTGGAACAAGGACGGCAAATCTTACTCGCCACCAATCGGTTGATTGATTCAGTGCAGCAGTTAGAATCAGGTTGGGAAACCGAAATTCGGCTGTCGCGCGATACTGTCATTCCTCAAGCACCATTGTTTCAGTTGATTGAGCAATTTAACCAATTAGATCATTCAGTCGACATTAGTATCGATGTCGAAGCCGTCGGCGGAGGCTGGGATGCATTACACAGTCGCCGTGCCGATATTGTCATTGGTGCATCTGGCGAGTTACCTCGAGGCGTATTTCAAACCCATAAAATCGGTGAAATTGAATTTGTATTTGCAGTAGCACCGCATCATCCATTGGCGTTTGTTGATGGCGTGTTAGAAGCTGACAAGCTTACTGAATACGCTTCAGTGGTGGTTGCTGATACCGCACAAGTTTTGCCGACACGCAGCAGTGGCCTGTTTAAAAGTAAGCAGGTGATTAAAGTGAACACCATGGAAACCAAGATCGCTGCCCAACTGCAAGGGCTCGGGATTGGTTTTTTACCTAAGCATATGGTGCAATGCTACTTTGACAGTGGTGAATTAATTGAAAAAAAATGTTCAATTCCAAGGCCAAATCAGAGTTTGTATCTTGCCTGGCATAAAGATCATCAAGGTCGCGCTTTTGACTGGTTTGTGGAGCATTTACCTAACGCCGACTGGGGGTTAAATTAGATTAACGATACTCAGGGACTTAGTGCTAGCTCCTTGAGTATTATTATTGGTGTATTTTTTATGCCGTAACAGCAGATCTTATGGCGGTATTGGATTTATTAACAGCGATCGACCGTTGGTGGTGTTTCTGTTTAAAAATGACCTCGCCGCAGGGCGATTAGTGCCAATGCTCATGAATGAAAAAATCATCGCAACAGAACGTGAACAAATTAATGCTGTGTATTATAAGTCGTCAATAGTGGCTAGGCGGATCTCGGTATTTATTGAGTTTATTCAGCCAAGGTTAACCTTGTAAATTAACATCCCTTTATACAAGATGCTTAGTTAACTGAGAGGTGATATTGTGGTGTTTGTGAATTTATTTTTATCGTAACCGATGACATCATGATAAAACATTTAATGGACTACCTTCGTTTAGTGCTGTTTGTTTGTGGCGTATTGATTGGCATTCAAGTTCCCGGATTTGTTGACCAATACGGCCAACGCCTAGAAGCGCATCAGTTAGAGGCGAAGCAGAGTTTGGGTGAATTTCAGCATGACGCCGACCGTTTTTTTGGTGGTGATATCAATAAACTGATCCGTCATTATCGACAGAATAACGACCCAGTGTTCAGTGCTGGTGGTGAGAGTATTGAGTCTATCTACCAGCGTTATGTACTACTAACTGATGCATTAACTCGTTTTCGTCAACATAGTTATAGTCCTTACCAGCAAGTGTTTCTCGCACCGCAAACAGACATTCAGGCTGAAGTATGGCAAAACTATTCGCATGTTATTTTGCTAAAGCCAGAAGCCATTGCGGTAGGTATGTTGTTAGGACTATTGATCTCGATTCTATGTGAATCAGTATTATCTATTCTATATTTGGGCTGCCGTAAAGTATTGGCGCCAAGATAACCCTTCTTATTTAACTGTTAAGGAAATATTATGATCGCTAAAGGACAATCTCTTCCAAAAGCTACCCTAAGCCAACTGACTAAAGACGGTATGGTTAACCATGATGTAACTGAATTATTTGCCGGTAAAAAAGTGGTCTTATTTGCCGTGCCGGGTGCATTTACCCCAACGTGTTCAGAAGCGCATTTGCCTGGTTTTGTTGTATTAGCTGACGAGTTCAAAGCTAAAGGTGTTGATCTTATTGCTTGTGTTGCTGTAAATGATGCATTCGTTATGAAAGCGTGGGGCGAAGCGCAAAATGCATCTGAATTGATGATGCTTGCAGATGGTGATGCCAGCTTTACTAAAGCATTAGGCTTAGAAATGGATACCGCAGGTTTTGGTGGCATTCGTTCACAACGTTATGCAATGGTCATTGACAATGGCGTGGTGACTTTACTGAACGTTGAAGAAGGTAAGTCATTTGAAGTCAGCACTGCAGAAGCGGTAATGGCTGCACTATAATCTGTTAATAACAGCTTGATGATATGACAAAAGGGTGCCTAATGTGGCACCCTTTTTACATTTGAAAAGCCTGTTAGAGGTTTAAACCTTACTCGCACCAATCCCCAAGTTTTGTTCGATATTATCGACACTGTTGCTCACTTCTAATGCAATGGTCTCACTTTGTTCAAAGGCATGCTTTGCCCGCTGGAGTAAATTGTCCATGGCTGCTACAAACTCATCAAGATGATGCACTTGTTGGTTAGCGTGTTCACTGCCTTGGCTGGCACTCTTTGCCATAGTACTGGCTTGTTGCTGTACTTGCTTAGCCACTGTTAACAAGCTTTGCGCGCGTATTTTTTGTTGTTCAGATGCTTGGCTAATGTCATTAACGCTGCTACTGAGCGCAGCATTAGAGGTCGTTAATTGGGTCAATATCGCCATAATATCTTTAAGCGATAACTGAGTTCGATGAGATAAGTTACGCACCTCATCGGCTACGACCGCAAATCCACGGCCTTGTTCGCCCGCTCTTGCGGCTTCAATAGCAGCATTGAGTGCCAATAAGTTAGTTTGATCGGCAATATTACCAATCACATCAACAATTTTAGCGGCATCAGCGACAGAGGTACTTAGCTGGGTTAGCGAACGGTTACATTGGTTGACTGTCGTCAGAGTATTTTCGGTTGCCGTCAACACACCTTGCGCTTCTTGCTGGCTGGCTAGCATGTCATTCATGGTCTGTTGGGCGCTGTCCGTTAACTCGCTAGACGACCGGTTTACTAATTCGGCTAGCGCAATTAAATCAGCGGTTTGCCCTTGTGCTTGCTGCACCACGGTTTGCGTTTGCTGGGTGCTATTTGATAATGAGCCTATTCTGGCAACTAATTCGCTTAATGAGTGCGACACTTGAGTCAAATTGTGTTTTTGCTGCTCATCCTCTTGCTCAAATCGTTGCAGTAGTCGATTAAAATGCGCCGCAATTTGGCCTGTCTCACATTGGCTTGTTACGGGTAGCGGTTCACGTTGGTTGGACTCACTTAACATAGAAAAAGCACGATTTAAGCGTTTTAACGGCGCCACAACTCTGCGCTGTTGTAAGATTAAATAAATCACCGAAAACAGTGCCAGCAAGGTCACCATGCTATACAGCAACCATTGTAAGTTGCGCTTTAATTGTTGGTCAGTTGCTGTCTGTATATCGGCCAGAGACACTAATTGCTGCTCGACTTGGCTAGTCGCATTCATTAGCGCCTTTTGTACCGCTTGAATATCGGTTTGCATTTGCTTGGTATTGGCTACCTCTTTACTGTAGCGCTGGGTTAAGCTGAGTAATTCTGAGCGAGGCGTTTCGCCAATTTCAACTCGCTCGGGCTCATCATCACCTAAGGCAAACTCATCGACTTCTTCAGTGCGGTAAATGCCTAATAATGGCAGTTTTTGCAAATCATCATGCCAAGTATTAAGCGCACTTATAGAGAAGTTAACACTGTTGATTACGCCCGTATCTTGGTCTATTAGTAAGGTTTGGGTTAGCTGTGATAATTGATAAACCAAGCTGGGTAATTCCAGCGTAAGCGCTAAATATTGCTGAGCATCGTTGTTGTCTTGTGGGGCCGATTGAGCATAGCGGGTTAGGCTGCGAGCGTAGTTGAGCATTTCTGATTCAGCAAATGCTAACAATTGACGTGGATTACCTGCTAGTTTGCCAGCAGCACGATATTTAGTGTCTAAGTCGCTGATCAGCTGGGTCATTAACTCAGTTAACGAGGTGCTATCTAGCTGCGGATGTGCCTGATGTAATTGGTTAATGCTGTTGGTGATACCTACAATATCGGTACGCGCTTGCTCGAGGTAGTTGCTTTGCCCAGTTTGTAGGTAGTTACTTATATTATTGCGTACATCGAACTGAAAGGTGTGTTGGATTTGCTGTAAATTTTGATTGAGCTGTTCGCTCACTTGTCGTTGCTGGTTACTCCATAGCACTGTTGCCGCTAATAAGGCTGCAAGTATTAATAATAATGCCGATGCACCGAGGGATAAAGTTGATATTTTCATGCTATCCAAACTTAACAGAAAGACCATTATGTGTATTTTATGGCACTAATGTTACAGTTTGTGTTGCGCAGTGAAGGTTGTTTAAGATAGGCCGAAAATAGGTCATAACATCAGTTTAGTGATATTAGTTTTTATCGATTATCGGCAGTGATACTAGTGCTTTCAGGCCGCCTTGGGGGCGATTAGACAATTGAATATTGCCATGATGACGATCAACAATGCGCTTAATAATGGCTAAACCTAAGCCTGAGCCCACACTGCCACGAGCTGAGTCGCCTTGGGTAAAGGGTTGAAACAGTGACTCGACTTTAGTTTCATCAATGCCGGGGCCATTATCTTCAACACTAAAACATACTGTATTACCTTGATGATAAGAGCTTATTTTTATCCAGCCATTGCCATAACGGAAAGCATTTTCAACCAAATTACTCAGCACCCGTTTGATCGCTACACTATTAATGGCGATGTCAGGACAATCGGCTAATGATAATTCGAGGGTTTCTTCACGATGTGACTCTTGTTGGCTAATTTCTTGGATTAAGCGGTTGATTTGGTCAGGCTCACGAACGCCTTCTTGGTCGTTACGAATGTATGCAATAAATTGGTTAATAATCGCATCCATGTCTTCAATATCGGTGACTATGCCTTCTTTTAGATACTGATCATCTTCCACCATCATTTCAGATGCTAAGCGAATGCGGGTTAACGGAGTGCGTAAATCGTGAGAAATTCCTGCCATCAGTAAGGCACGGTCTTGCTCAAGTTGCTTCATGCTGTTGGCCATTTGGTTAAATGCATGAGTTACTTCAACAATCTCGGTAGAGCCGCTTAATGGTAACGTTGGCGGAAAATCACCTTTAGATACCGCGACGGCAGCTTTTTGCAGTCGTTTTAACGGTCTGTTTTGTCGCCGTGCAAACAACCAGCCTCCGGCGACACTGAGCCCACCAATAACTAATAAATACAGCGTTAATGGCGATAAATCTGACTCGTTAATACTGCTCAGCGGCACTTTAATCCATAACGTCGGTGCTTGTGGTGGCTTAATCCACACATTGAGTTTTTCACCTTGCGAAAAACGCACTTCAGCTTCACCGCCCAGATATACCGACATTTGCTCAGATAAAAAGCTGTAATAAGTGGCTTGGTTCAGTCCCGCTTCTTGAGCTTGTTTAAGATTATAAACTGTCATGCCGTCGTCACGCACTTTGGCATTTAAGGCATCAACCATGGTGAGATGTTCACGGCCAACATCAACACCATCGACAAATAAAATATTGATTTGGCGGGCGATCAGTTGGTTAATTTGTTCATAACTGGGTTTGATAAAGTAAACGGCGACAGACCAATAAGACACCAATTGATTGATCAGCAGTAAACTGCCAATCAACAATACGGTCTGGCTAAAAGCGCTGCGGGGTAAAAAGCGTTGCCACCATTTTAACTTAAGTTCCATGACTTATTTACGTGTGGTGCCGTCGGGGACAAATACATAACCTAAGCCCCAAACCGTTTGGATATAGCGTGGGTTAGCAGCATCTTTCTCAATTAAACGGCGTAGGCGTGAAACCTGCACATCAATAGAACGCTCAAGTGCCGAATAATCACGCCCTCGAGCAAGGTTCATCAGCTTGTCACGCGATAATGGCTCTCTAGGGTGGTTAACCAGCACTTTAAGTACTGCAAATTCACCGCTGGTTAGGGCAATGCTTTCATCACCATGAAACATTTCACGGGTGGCAAGATTTAGTGAAAACTCACCAAATTCAATCATTTCTTCTTGTTGAGCTGGTGCTCCAGGGACTTCGATTATTTGACGACGCATTACCGCTTTAATGCGCGCTAATAATTCACGCGGGTTAAAGGGTTTTGGTAAGTAGTCATCGGCGCCCAGTTCTAGGCCGATAATTCGGTCTACTTCATCGCCTTTGGCGGTTAACATCACAATCGGAATAGGGTTTTCTTGTTGGCGCAAGCGGCGACAAATCGATAAACCATCTTCACCGGGTAGCATCAGATCAAGTACTAAAAGGTGAAAGTTTTCGCGCTCAAGTAATCTATCCATTTGTTCTGCATTCGCAGCACTACGAACTTGGAAGCCTTGCTCTATCAAGTAACGTTCTAATAATGAACGTAATCTCATGTCGTCATCGACAACGAGAATCTTCGAGGTTTCTTGGCCCATGACATATCCTTTAAACACTAAATTGATACCAGCAATGACTCAGTATGAAGTGTAATCGCTTAAATTTGAATAGCTGATTGTGGCAGAAATTGTAACTAAATAGCTGTAAATGTTTGTTTATCGCATAAATAGTACTGGATAGTTACATAAGTTGTCTTTCATTAAACTATTTAGGGTTAATGAGGTGATGGATAACGACTTATCATTATCCTTGTAATAACCGGCTAATACTGTGGCGTAAGATGCGTTTAGCGGCCAAAAATGTAATCGCAATAATCAGTAAAGTGCAAAACACAATCCCATATAGCCATAACATAGGTTGCCACATTGATACCCCTAATAGGCTTATGCTGTAGTCATCTATTGCGAGCATCAGTATGCCTGCACACAGAGCTGCAATCGCCATTAGACTGACGTTGAGCCGAATGATGTGCAACATCAGTGTATTTTTTTGTCCACCGACAGCCAGTAAAATTGCCAACTTGAGTTGCTGTACTTTAACGGCAAAATGAAAACGATAGTACAAGGTGAAAACAACCAGAAGACATATCATTATCGCCATTGCAAACGAGGTCATAAATAATAATTTGCCTGCAGGATCGGTATTGATAATTTGTTGTGCCAAAGTGCCATTGGATATATAGCTTAAATGAGTCGATTGCAAAGAGGCCCATTCATTTATACGCGACCCAACGAGTTCAGGGTTGGCTGTACGACTATAAAAAACTGGCGCAATGCGATGAGCGAACAGCGGGTTTTGCGCACTTAAATGTAAATACATGACAGGTGATGGACTTTGATTAAGGCCAAAATGAAGTTGATCTTCAACAATCGCTGTAATGGTGAATTGTTTTTGGTAATAAAACCCCGTCACATTGAGTGTTATCCCTTGTATGTCTTGCCAATGATTTAAGTTTAATTCGTCGGCTAGCTGGCTTGCCATCGTTCGATTTACTGTCACGCTATTAGTCGTTAGTGTTGCCGGGATAAGATATTTTATGCCCAGCAAGTCAAAAAAATTACTTGAGACATAAAGGCCATTTATTGGCTTGCTGATCCCTGAATTATTCGACGTATTATATTGTAATCCTTGATCACCTAAGGCGGTGAACCTCGCCGAGGACAAAGCCACTGCTTTGCCTGCAACTTGCCATTTACCCTCTAATTGCTGCGCAGTAAGTGCTAACGATAATGGACTGGTTACCTTGGGCTCGTAACTGTATAGATCGGGTAAAAAGCTGACTTTCTGATATTTCTGCCATTCAGAAAAAGACAGCACCAAGGATAAGATGATAACGCTTACTATCACAGTGAGTTGCGCCACTAAGGTTAATTGGCTCATACGCTGTTGTGCTTTGGTCATTTGTCCGTGTTGGCCTCGGCTAAACTGCGTGGTCATAATACCCAGCATCGGAATTTGTGCACAAAGCCAATATAAACTAACCGATATCGTTACTGCCGCAACCCATAAACTGAGATTAAATGATAAACCAGTATCGAAATAGCTTCGGTAAACAGGAATATGACTGACATATTGCAAAATGCCATAACCTAATATTGGAGCCATAATAATCAGAGCAGCGAATGCGGGAATATTTTCTTTAAACAACTGACTTATTAGTTGTTTTTTATCGCCACCTAATGCCAACTTTAACTGCATTTCAGATTGACGCACTATCCCTTGCTGCATGTAGGCCGACACTATGCTACTAAAAATAATAAACCCAAAACAGACTAATAAAACCATTAATATCCAAGCCTGTTTATGCAACATGTCACGTTCAATTGGCTTAAGCTCTACACCGTCAATTAACCATGATGTAAATTGACTATCAATAAACCCACCTTGCGGACGCGGCGTTTGTTGTCTTAGAGTTGAATATGCTTGCTGTAACTGAGTAATAGGAATCGCTTCATTCAATAAAGCGAAACCATATCTATTCCCCTTACTATTGATATAAAGCGCTGGATTATCAGTAAACATTTGTGGCACATCTAACAATAAATAGCTGTCTGGTAACCACAGGTCAATTTGAATATTACCCAATTTATCCATTGATGCAGGCGCCACACCCGCAATAGGTAATACTTGGTTTTGATAATACAGTGACAGCTGCGATAGTGCTTTTGCGTTGGTATGTTTGTGCCAAAACTGCGACGAGAGTATAGCCTTTTTGGCTTCAAATCCTTGTTGCGAAAAAGGCTCTGGTAAGCCAAGTAACGGCAATAAGGTGTCGGTGTAAAAGCCAATCCGTAAACCAGGTATTTCTTTTATCCCGACAGAGACCACTGCTGTTTGTACCGCCACGCTAGCGACAGTTTGTACTGCTGATAATTGCTGCAATAAGGCAATATCATATTCAGATGTTGGTTGAAGGTTGCCATTAAAATCTTGATTCGCCACGGTTATCAAGGGTGAAGTTTGGTTTACCCATTGCGGTCTATCACTACTTAATAACCACAGTAGGTTAGTCACAAAACCAATTAAACTGCAAAAAAGGCATAGGCTGATGATTAATACTGCCCATATACCACGCTGGCCACGCCATTTTCGCCAGCCATATTTGACATCAAACAACACGTCTATACTCCTCATCTTCAAGAGGAGAAAGCTCACCATCATGCATTTTATAAGCTTTTTGACAGCATGCAGCGACAGTGTTGTCGTGGGTTATAATCAATACTGTTTTGCCTTCTTTATGCAGATTTCCTAATAAAGTCATAATTTTTGCGGCGTTGTTTGAATCCAAATTACCTGTAGGTTCGTCGCATAATAAAATATCAGGTTGGCAGATCAGTGCCCTAGCAATGGCAACACGCTGTTGTTGTCCACCAGAGAGCTGATCAGGATAAAACGAGGCTCGATCACTTAAACCGACTTTGGCCAGAACATCATTTATTCGTTCAGAGTATTGAGTTGCTTTGATGGCGGGGTTAAAACGTAACGGTACTGCGAGATTTTCAGCGACTGTCATATCGGCAATCAGATTGAAATTTTGAAATACCCAGCCAATATGTTGATTTCGTAATTGGCTTAATTGATATGCTGATAATGCACTTACGTCTTGATTGCACAGTTGGTAACTCCCCGTATCAGCTACATCGAGTAATCCAAGAATAGACAGTAAGGTAGATTTTCCACTGCCAGAAGTCCCCAGAATCGCAATCATTTCACCGGTTTTTATCTGCAAGCTAATTTGCTTTAATACCGAGTTATTACCTGAATGATGCTGAAACGACTTATTCAATCCAGTTAGGCTAATCACGTTATTAGTCATATAGTTCTCCTTCACTAAACTGAATTCTATCTTGTAGGCGGTTAGGTACTTGCAATAAAAGACGTTCGCCTTGATGAAGTCCTGCGGTGACTTGTGCTTGCTCTTCAGCAATATCACCTATGCTGATGTCACGCTTTTCAAATTGTTCAAGTTCATCATTTAGGATAAAGAAAGAATATTGACGATGCCCACGAATAACTCCAACAGGGCGTTTAATCACTAAAGTATTTTGGTGGTTTGCTATTTCAATGATGGCATTGACATCAATATTGGGTCTCACAGAGGAAGGTAAGTTGCCGTTAAAGCTAATGTCTATTTCAACGCTGCCATTATTAACTGTAGGTTCTACTCGGGTAACATTTCCGACAATATCAATGCCTTTTATGGCTACTTTTGCAGGTAAACCAGGGATAACAAATTCAGCATCATTAGCGGTAATGTTGATCCGAGCATAGTATTGCGACAAGTCGGCAATCATACCCACAATCTGACCTTCTTCTAAATGCCTGCCAATGTCTAGATCGTTGGCCAGTTCGGTTAGCATGCCATCCATACTGGCTCTAATCGACAGTTGTTCGACTTCCGACACTAGTAGTTCTCGCTGTTTTTGTGCTTTTTCTAAGCGATATTGTGCTGAGTTATTGATGGCTTTACGAGTTTGCTGCAGCGTGTCTAATCGGCTTGTTTCCATTTGTAAAATGGCGTTGTCTTGCTCCCAAGCGACTTGTGCCTTATGAAGATCCAGTACTGAAATCACTTGGCTTTGTTTTAGTTTTTCATGGGCACTAAGTTCTGCTTGAGCCAAGGCCAAGCGCACTTTAGCTAAACGCATTTTTCCTTGTTGGTCATCTAATGCTTGGCGCGATTCGGCCATAATCTGTATAAGGTTAGACTGCTGCTCAAGTAAAGCTAATTCACTGGTTTCCATTGTGCGTTGTAGTTTAGGATTATTCAGCTGAATGATCACATCGCCTTTATTAACCACATTTCCAGGTTGCTGTAACACTTCAATAATGTGGCCGCTACTCATGGTATTGATGCCGCGTTGGGTTTTAGGGACTAACTTGCCATAACCTGAAACTGTGACGAGCATAGGCCCTTGATTGACTTCAGTGAGTAAACCAGGTGAATTTGATGATGAACTTGAAAGGGCATTTTTACCGAAAAACAATGCAATAAAACTGAGTGAAATGCATGTGATAATAATAATCGAGATCGTTTTTATATGCGCAAAACGGTTTTTGTCCTTGGGGATTTCAAACATTCTATAATTCCATTTATATTGTTTTTATCCGTTAACGATAACGCAGGTAGGCGAATAAAGCACTTAATTTCATGCTTAAAAACTAAGCTAATTCTTGGTTGACAGAAAAAAAATAGCCTATAAGCTCTAACAGCGAGAAGGTTTATTTATTATATACTTACAAAAGGATTTGCTATGTTGAACCAACTTTCATCGATTAGTATTTCACCTCATAGTCCTCTAGATTTGATTGGCCCTCGCCATGCTTGGAGGCACGATCATGCATAATAAAGGTATCGCTTTTTTACTGTTCGGTGTTGTAGCCATAACCAGTGGTCTGGCGACTGCAGCAGACATAACGCCTTTAGGTAGTCACTTAAAGGGGGCTCTTTATTCTGAAGTGTCGAGCCAAACGGCTAAGCCGCAGTTTCCTGCGCTATATCTCTATGATGTAAAGACGCAGCAGTTTCTGAGTAAACAAGACGCAGAATCTTACCTCAGCAGATTAAACGATCAACCGCTATGGATTGAGGTGATGCAGCAATGGGTTAAAGATAGCAGTCACTTTAGCACGACAAATAAAGCGTTTAAGCAAGCTGTTCCACTGCTAGATTTTACGCAGGAGTACATCATTTTTTTCGATAATTTACCGGAACCCATGTTAGAGCAGTTTGCTGCAATGGATCCTAATTTGGTGGCGAGAGATAGCTTAGTTAAATCGGTTTTGGCTCAATTAGATAATGCAAATAGTTACACTACCTATTAAACGTTAACGTGGTTTACCTGTTATTAACCGCGTTTTATGCAATTTCATATTCGGTTTGAGCTAATGTCGATATCGTTGATTAATCGCGATGTCATCAGGATTGGCCTCCATCATAAAAGATAACGTCAATTGCTGTTTGCTAGGCTGATAAACAATGCTCGAAATGGCGCTTAATAAGCTTGATGTTTGTTGTGGATGGCTATTAAACATGGGCTCAATGAGCAGCTGCTTTTGTTGCAGTACAAATCGCCCCCATTGTAGATGGGTGAAGTGCTCATTAGCTTGTGGGTCTTGGTGGAGGTTAATCTTCACCATGGCGTAATAGCCATTATCGAACAGCACCAAGCTACTCAGTGCCGGGGTCGACAACTGATGCCAGACACCATAGACAGATTGGCTTGGAGTGATGTCATAGTGATGTTGTTCATCGGCAACGCTGTCACCATTAGTGTCGATACTAAAGACTAACCGGGCTGACTCGACAGTAAGTGCTATGTGCAATTTAGGATGAGCTATTTGATAGGCAACTAGACCCTGTTGTTGATTACTACTGTAGCTTGGGAAAAAGTGAACATCTGCTTGCTGGATATCTATTCGACCCCATTCAGCAACGCTGTTTTGTGGCTCAATTAAGTTTAATTGTATGTATAAGTAACTCTGGTCACGAGTTAACTGTAACAGCGTGATTTGTTCTGGGCTATCAATGATCCAATTACCAAAAATAGTCGCTGTAGGCGGCGATTGCGGGGCTGCATACAGTGAGTTGACCGTGATCAAAGCGCACACTAGCAACAACAATCGCGGAACGATATTTTTGACGCGATTAAGTGCAAGCGCTGGATGCTGAATTGTGCGTGACATGATAAACATAAGATCCCTTTATGTTTGCCTTTACAGTTCGGTGTTATTCTTATTGAACCGTGAGAGGTCTAGCTAGTGTATTTTAGCCCCAAATCTTAGCGAGTACTAAGCTTAGACCTTAGTGTTAAATCCTAATTGATGGCTTAATTTTTAGAGTTTAAGCCTAGTAAAATATTCTGATTAATCAAATAAAAAAGCCCATTGCGTTATGCAATGGGCTTAAGAATGGTTAATTTTTGCTAAGGGACTTAAGGCGCTAATGTTAGCAGTGCAGGTTGGGCTACAACTTGAAAGTCCAATGCCATGGTCACGCTTAATGCGGTAATGGTAATAATGGAAAATCCAAATACTTGCCTAGCCCAAGACTGTAAGTTGATGTCGCGACGATAACCTTTTAACGCCATGGCTAACCACCATAAACTGGTGGCAAAGGTCACGGCCATAAAGGCAATACCTGTATAACCCGCCAGCGGTAATAGTGCGCTAACCAATGCAAACACGGCAATGTAGAGCACTATATGCAGTTTTGCTTTGGCCATACCTTCAGCAACAGGTAACACCGGAATGTTGGCTGCGGCATAGTCATCAAAGCGAAATATTGCAATCGCATACGAGTGTGGCATTTGCCATAAACTGAACATCAGTAGCAAAATGATTGCACCTGTGTCCATTTGTCCACTGACCGCACAATAGCCTACAACTGGTGGCACAGCACCTGAGAAACTACCCACTAAGGTGCCGTAAACCGAGTTGCGCTTCATATATAGACTGTACACGCCGACATAAACCACATAACCGATAGCGGCAAATAATACCGCTAAATTGTTAGTGAATATGGCTAGCATGGTAAAGCCAATAATCCCCAGACCAATGCCAAAGCTCAATACAGCTTGTACCGATATTTCACCGGTAACGGTAACTCGGTTACGAGTACGCTGCATTTTGGCGTCGATATCGCGATCAATACAATTATTGACGGCGCAACCAGACGCCACCACTAAAGAGAGCCCTATCATGGTTGCAAACATCAAGGTCCAATCTACGTTACCTTGTGCGGCGAGTAAAAACCCGCCGGCGACGGAAATTAAATTGCCCATGATGATGCCAGGTTTAGTTACCTGAACATATCCTCGTAAGCGTGATGTTAATTGTGCTGACATAGATTGACCTTGATTATTCATGATAGCTGTCTAATTACATCATCAATTCGTTAGCTGCGTAGATAATCCACACAGATAAACCCACTACCATGACAATAATCAGTGCAGTGAATAAGAAAGAGAATGTATTGATCCTGCCTTCTTTAGAAAAATCTAAATGAAGGAAGTACTTTAAGTGCACCACGATTTGTACTATTGCCGCAGCAACCACAATCCATAAGGTGGTTGTATGGTCAAAGCTGTGAGTCATTACCGACCAAAATGGAATACCGGTTAAGATCACCGATAACACAAAGCCGACTAAATATGACTTAACACTGGCGCCAAAGTCGCCCTCGCCGTGGCTTGAATGTGCATTGCTCATCACAAGACTCCTAACAAATAAACAACGGTAAACACACACACCCACACGATGTCTAAGAAATGCCAGAACAAACTTAAGCAACTTAGGCGAGTGATACTACGATTATTTAAACCGCACTTGATAACTTCAACCATCATGATCAGCATCCAAATTAAGCCCGCGGTAACATGCAAACCATGCATGCCGACTAAGGCAAAAAATGCTGATAAAAAGGCGCTGCGATCTGGGCCATTACCGTGTTCAATCAGATGATGAAACTCGTATACTTCCATCGTGATAAACACACAACCTAACGCGAAGGTGATTAACAACCACGCTAATGTCGCCGCTTTCTTTTGGTGTCTAGCGCAAATCATGGCAAAGCCATAAGTAATACTACTGACTAGTAAGGCGGCGGTTTCGATAAGCACGAAGTCTAATTCGAAAATATCTTTGCCCGACACTCCACCATCTGTGTTCATGAATAACACTGCATAAGTCGCAAAAACGGATGCGAACAAAATACAGTCGGTCATTAGATAAATCCAAAAACCGAATAAGGTGTTACCACTGGTATCGTGGTGTTCATCATGGTGCTCAGCAGAATGAGCGTCGTGTAAATCTGCTTTAATAGCAATACTCATTATCTGCCCCTTGCTACGTTATCTATATGTGCATTTTCAATACGCGCGATTTCGTCTGGTTGCACGTAGTAGTCAACATCATTGTCGTAAGCACGTATTAAGAACAATACAAACGCACCTGCAAATCCAACAATGGCTAACCACCAAATATGCCAAATTGCGGCAAATCCCATAGCGGTAATCGCAGCGGCCATAAATATCCCACTGGCGGTATTTTTAGGCATATGAATCGGCTGGTATGTTTCACGACGTTGATAGGCAGTGCCTTTCTCTTTCATGTCGGTGAACGCATCAATGTCTGTTACTGGATCTAACTGGGCATAGTTATAGAACTGTGGTGGTGAAGAGGTTGACCACTCAAGCGTATGGCCATTCCATGGATCGCCAGTAGTATCTAAGTTTTGCTCACGATCACGGAAGCTGACATACAATTGTACAAACTGTAAAATAATACCCACAAGGATGATAAACGCGCCGACCACGGCAAAGTAAAGCCAGAAGTTCCACGCTGGGTTATCTGTGTGGTTAATACGACGAGTCATGCCCATAAAACCAAGCACATATAACGGCATAAAGGCGATATAGAAGCCAATCTGCCAACACCAAAATGATGCCTTACCTAAACGTTCGTTAAGGTGGAAGCCCATCGCTTTAGGGAACCAGTAGGCAAAACCAGCCATGTAACCAAATACTGCACCACCAATAATGGTGTTATGGAAATGGGCGATTAAAAACAAGCTGTTATGTAGTACATAATCTGCGCCAGGTAATGCTAACAATACTCCGGTCATGCCGCCGATGGTGAAGGTCACCATAAAGCCTAAAGACCACAATACTGGCACGGTGAAACGTAAACGGCCGCGATAAATGGTAAATAACCAGTTAAACAGTTTTACCCCAGTCGGCACCGCAATCACCATGGTCATCACCCCGAAGAAGGCGTTAACGTTAGCGCTCGACCCCATGGTAAAGAAATGGTGTAACCACACAATAAAGCCAAGTACAGAAATCGCACCCGTTGCCCACACCATTGAGGTGTAACCAAATAAGCGCTTAGAGGTAAAGGTTGAAAACACTTCAGAGAAAATACCGAAAGCCGGTAATACCAAAATGTATACTTCAGGATGACCCCAAGCCCAAAACAGGTTGATGTACATCATGGCGTTCCCGCCACCGTCATTGGTAAAGAAATGGAAATCTAAATAACGGTCTAAGGTTAATAAACCTAACACAGCGGTTAAAATTGGGAACGATGCAACGATTAACACGTTTGCCCAAGTACAGGCCCAAGTGAAAATTGGCATTTGCATTAGCTTCATGCCCGGAGCGCGCATTTTTAACACAGTGGCGATAAAGTTCACCCCGGTTAAGGTTGTCCCGATGCCGGATATTTGCAAGGCCCAGATGTAATAATCAACCCCCACCCCCGGACTGTATGCGAGTTCTGACAATGGTGGATAAGCTACCCAACCCGTTTTGGCAAATTCACCTAATCCAAGTGATATATTGATTAATATCGCCCCAGAGGTCGTTAGCCAAAAGCTTAAATTGTTTAAGAACGGGAACGCGACATCACGAGCACCAATTTGCAATGGTACGACCAAGTTCATTAGACCAATCATAAATGGCATCGCCATAAAGATAATCATGATCACGCCATGGGCAGTGAAGATTTGGTCGTAATGTTCAGGTGGTAAATACCCCGCAGCGCCATTGGTGGCAAGTGCTTGCTGAGTTCGCATCATAATCGCGTCAGAGAAACCGCGGATCAGCATTACCATTGCTAACACGATATACATAATACCGAGTTTTTTATGGTCAACCGAAGTTAACCAGTCATGCCAAAGCACGCCCCATTTTTGATACTTAGTCATTAATGCCGCGATAATGAATCCAATAATGGCAACCGCAGCAAGGGTCACCATAATAATCGGTTCATGATACGGAATTGACTCGAGAGTTAATTTTCCTAGAAATGGCATGATTATTTCGCCTCCCCAGATGCAGTCGAAGAATGCTCTGTGGTTGAATGTGAAGGTGATGAAAGCCCAGAATGTTCCGCGTCCTTGTCGACCATGTGCTCCATGTTTTGCATATGCTTGGTATGATCCATACCAGACATTGATTCCATGTTGCTCATGTCGTGCATACCTTCCATGCTGTCCATTGGTTTCATATTCGAGTCTGGATGCATGTATTGCATGACAATGTAGTTAAACATGCCTTTTTGTACTGACCCGTAGTATTGCACCGGATTGTTTTCGCTCTTTTCAGCCAGTTGCTTATATTGCTCAACATCCAAGGTATTACCTTGCTGTTTTACCTTGGCAACCCAAGCATCAAAATCGTCAGCGTTTGCAGTTGCAATCGCATTAAACTTCATTCCAGCAAATCCAGCACCACTGTAGTTAGCTGAAATACCCTCAAAAGTGCCTGGCTCGTTTGCGATAAGGTGTAACTTAGTCGCCATGCCAGCCATTGAGTAGATTTGGCTACCTAACTGCGGAATGAAAAATGAATTCATTGCTGTGTCAGAAGTGATTTTAAAGTTAACCGGAACATTGGCAGGGAAGGCCAATTCGTTAACCGATGCGATGCCATATTCAGGATAAATGAACAACCATTTCCAATCTAATGACACCACTTCAACCTTCACCGGTTTAGCGTCATGCACTAGCGGTTTGTAGGGATCTAAATCGTGAGTCGATTTCCAAGTGATAACACCAAGAATGATCACGATAATAATCGGTACGACCCACACCACGATTTCAATGGCGGTTGAGTGTGCCCATTTAGGTGCATAAATTTCTTCATCGCGACCGTCGCGGAATTTCCATGCAAAATACAAGGTCATGAAAATTACTGGAATAACCACAATCAACATCAGCAAGGTTGCCACAATAATGAGATGCTTCTCATCGATGCCGATTTGACCTTTGGGATCCAGCACGCCGCCTTCACAACCGGCTAGCATAAATGCTAATGCAGCCAGTATAGGTTTACTTAAATTTCGAATTAACAAAGGAAGATTCCTCTAACCTTAAAGCTTACTACGCTACCAACAGGGGGATTGGCAGTTGCACAATAATCATCAAACGCGAATAGTAGAAAAAGATAAACTAAATCAACAATATGTGATTTTGGCTTAGTTTCCCAAAAAAGATATATCTCGCGAATGGCGTATTAAAATAAAAAAGTTAAGCTTGTAAAGGCGGGGCGCGACAACCATGTGCCGTATATTCTAGCGATTGAGGAATAACAGGAGATAGAGCACTTAGCGCATCGCTCAGTTCGAGCAAGTTGCTAAATTTAGAATTAAGATTGAATAAACGCCAAAAGTGCTGGATAACTAAGGGATTAATCAGCAATAAACTGATTAAACCCGCACCCAAAAACTCAGCTAATATACCGTCAGCAATAGCGATAAACTCGCCAATATCAATAAAATGTCCGATTGAAATAGACAAGGCATCAGCTAAAGGTTGCAGCAACAGTAACCCGAAACACAGTGTTAAATGTGCTTTACTCAACTTGGATAACCTTGTGATGCGATTAAGCGATTTAACAAGGTATTGGCAAAGGGTTAGTTTCAAGAAACGTTTCCAACCGAGCTCAAAGGAGTGGGTAGTTGAATCAATAGATCCAGCTGACGATTTTCATTTGCAGGAGAATAACAAGAAGGCGCTATTGATTGAAAGTAAATCAGAGTAGTAAAACAGCGGAATTATTAAATAAACTTGAATTCGAACAATATTTATACTGTTTATTTACATTGTTAACTGTTTTGTTACTTATCAATGGCTCAAAAGTCACAAATCTGTGATCCCTAGCACCTAATATAAATGGGTGGATGTGATCAGATATAAGCGCCTTAATTCAACAATCCTAACACGTATTGATACGCCCTTGGGGGGTTATGAGGATCATATTTTTTGCGAACTAAAATATTTTCTGGCTTCTGTATTGTTACAAATCGATACCGCAATAAACGCTTGCGGGCAGCAGATTATCTATTGAAGTTATTAGTGGCTGTCTGCGCCGGTTCAGCTGCGTTAAATAATCAAGTAATAATCACTTATGACTCGAGTATAAAGAGCCCTTCTCCACTGATGTTCCGTTGCGCGTAATGCAGCTAAGTGAATATTGATGCGGCTTTAGCTCAACAAGTCTCCATCGATAAATTACACTATAATTTTTTAAAGAGCTGCAGTTAACTCACCATAAACAGCTGGTTTTTAAATGATTTAAACAATGAAATATCTAGATCTTTCTCAATAACCGACTGAGCTGCTACACTCATTTTGATTATATTAAGGTAAGATTAATTTTTATGCAGCGTCCACAACTACGCCAAGCTAAAACCATAGATAACGTTTTTAATAGTGCTTACTGGCACCTTAGTCAGCAAGACTTTACTATTGGCGAAATTCGTACCAAGCTTGAGCGTAAAACCGAGAACCAGCAATGGATTGATAGCGTATTAGCCAAGCTAATCGACAGTGGTTATTTAAAAAATGACTTCGATTTTGCCGTGCGTTATTGCGAACTCGCCTTTAGCAATGAAGTGGGGACTGGTGCCATAAGGCGTAAGTTACAACTTCGCGGTGTGAGTGCAACAGAGGTTGATGCCGCGCTAGAACAGGTTATGCACGAGCAAAAAATAGATACTTTTAAGCTCGCTACATCAAGGCTACTAGGCCGATTTGAGAATTTTTACGGCACCAGCAGAGAAAAAGTCTATGCTCAAATGACCGCAAAAGGATTTTCTCGATCTGAAATTGATCATGCATTATCGTTACATCCACAAGGTGAAACATTGCGCAGTAAATTGGCGATAAAAGCAGAAAAAGTCGATTTAACAACTGAAATAATTAAGCTGTTTAATAAAGGTAAAGGTAAAACACTCATTTTACAGGAACTCAAACAGCGATTGATTGATGTGAGTGATTTTGAAGAAACCTTGTATCAATTAACCTTAACAGAAGATGTCGATTTTTATCAAAGCTGTAAAAATGAGTTGGCTAAAAAACGCTATAACTTATCTGATTATAAAGACAAGTCCAAAGCGTATGCGTTTCTATCTCGTAAAGGTTTTGCCAGTGATGAAATAAAAGAGGCCATGAGCCTAGATAATGATGCATCATAAAAATAGCTTCTAGAGAAGTGGTAAACATTTTAACAATAAGCTGTGAATAAATTTTATCGATTATTCTCATTTAAAATAAATATTACACTTACGTCATCATAGTCGTTATATCGCGTTAATGTGGTTGGCTACTATTCATGTGTTATTACTATTTGGGGCGGCAAATTATGTCGTTTAAACATAAGTTAGTGTCATTTATCGTTAGTTTGTCTCTGGGCACTTTGTTTTTTCTATTTTTATTCTTATGGATAGAAAAACAGATTGCCGTTGAGCAAGAGCAAGCTGCAACAACCCATTTGGCCTTAATGAGTACTATTAGCAAAGACATTCAACACACTCTTGAGCGATTAGATAGGCTTGATGATCCAGTGTGTAGTAGTGAAATGTTGCTGCATATGCGCCGTGAGAACTTCCTGTCTATCTTTATCAAAGATATAGGCTATTCAGATGAAAATGGTAAATTGCTGTGTACCGCAGGTTTAGGGATAATTGTTACAAAGAGTATGGAATCTGAGCCCGACTACATTAATAACTACGGTGCAAAAGTGTGGGTAAATAAAGCGTTAGAGCTTTTTGATAGGTTACATACCGCGGTTGTCATCAAGCATAACGCTTTCAATGTAGTGATTGAGCCTGCGGAGATCAATAAATTCAGTTCTATGGGATTCGATTGGGAAATTGTATTCAATAGAGCAAATCATTATAAACATGTGTCAGGCAGCAATAATCTATATGTCAAAGGTATCGTTGGCAGAGTGAACTTAACCCATGCCTATCAATTTCAACAATGTGATCCTGAATCATCTTACTGTGTCGCACTGAGCCTTAGTGCTGGCGAGTTTTATGAAAAAAACCGCCTGTTGATTGCTATCATTATTACGTCATCATTTTTTCTGACATTATTTTTATATTATTTTATATCATTTAAAATCAATGGTTTTATGTCAATAAGCGCTCGAGTTAAACGAGGCGTTAAATCAAACAAGTTTTTTCCTTTATTTCAACCGATAGTCAATATTCAAACCGGTAAGATCGTCGGCTGTGAAGTGCTGGCGCGATTTGAAGATAACGAAGGTAAAATATTTCCAGATGAATTTATTCCCAAAATTAGACAGCTGGGCCTGTCATGGGAGTTTACTGAGCAACTTGTTGAAAAATCGCTGCTGCGCCTAAGTGAAAGCGGTATTGATTTGAAGGGTTTTAAAGTCAATATTAATATTTTTCCTTCTGATGTTTCTAGCGGAAAAGTGTTAAAGATAATTGATCTGCCGTATGTGAATGATCATCCCATTAAGATTGTTCTTGAGATTGTAGAAGATGAACAGTTGACCGGTAAAGAGTTTGCAAACCACTTAGAGATCCTGGTGCAACATGGTTTTCTGATTGCAATCGATGATTTTGGCACTGGATATTCAAATTTAAACCAAGTGTCAAAATTGTCGTGTCATATTTTGAAAATCGATAGAAGCTTTATTAATGCCATGGAAGGAGGGTCCATCCGTTCATCATTAATACCTTATATTGTCCAAATGGCTAACGAACTTCATATAGACGTTGTTGCCGAAGGTGTTGAAAACATCATGCAACATCAAGCACTTAAAAATTTAGGTATATTAAACGGACAAGGATGGCTATACGGTAAGCCAATGAGTGCCGATGATCTTTGCCCAATAATTAAACATTTTAAGATTTAATGTTTGGTTTTATTCTATTGGCCCAACCTTGGGTTGGAGATGAGTTCAGCAAGGCAAGTTAGCGAGATTTTACCTATTCACATAATATAGGTTTCTATCTCGCCAACTCTGTTTGGCGTTAGTCTTTTGCACTCTTAGCGCTGGCTGTTGGTGGCGTTATTGATGAGGCTTCGCGAGATGCAAGGGATCGAGTATCGCAGTGAGTTCATCTTCGCTCAGCTCGGTTTCTTCCAGTGCAATGTCTAATACCGATTTATGTTCTTTATGTGCACGTTTGGCTATTTTCGCGGCCATATCGTAACCCACCACTGAATTGAGCGCGGTGGCAAGAATAGGATTTTTCTTCAACACTTGAGTCAAGTTGTCGCTATTGGGCGCAAAATCCGCAAATACCTTATCCGTCATGGATTGGCAGGCATGGGTTAATAAATCGATGCTGGAGAGTAACTTGTCAGCAATCAGTGGCAGCATGACATTTAATTGAAAATTACCCGATTGCGCCGCGATGGTTATGGTCGTTTCATTACCGATCACTTCAGCGGCAATCATGGCAACCGCCTCCGGAATAACCGGATTAACCTTACCGGGCATTATCGATGAACCAGGTTGCAGCGCGGTTACACTAATTTCTTGTAGTCCGGCGATAGGGCCTGAGTTCATCCAGCGTAAATCATTGGCAATTTTCATTAAGGTGATCGCCAATCCTTTGAGCGCCGAAGCCACGGCAAGAGTGTGATCTTGGCTACTCATGTATAAGGCCGGAACAGGTGCCGCCTGCCAAGGATGCTGATCTTGCTGCTGTAAATAATCACAAGCGAGTTTGGCAAAACGCGGATCACAATTAACCCCAGTGCCAACCGCAGTGCCGCCCAAAGGTAAATGATGTAAGTTGAGCTCTGCTTGTTGGAGCTTCGCTTGAGCAGCATTGAGCTGTAGTCGCCAACATTGTAGTTCTTGCCCTAAGGTAATGGGCATAGCGTCCATTAAATGGGTGCGTCCAGTTTTGACCAAATTTGCATGCTCATTGACCAAAAACGCTAATTTGTCACTTAAGCTATTAATGGCCGGATACAGTAGAGCCTTTAAATGCCGCACTGTACTAATGTGAATACTGGCGGGCACCACATCATTGCTGCTTTGGCCCATATTGACATGATCGTTGGGGTGAACTTTATCCTGCAAAATGTCGCTGGCTAAGCTGGCAATCACTTCGTTAACATTCATATTGGAACTGGTGCCTGAACCGGTTTGGAACAGATCCAGTGGGAAATGGGTTGAAAAGTCGAGCTGTTTACTGGCGGTAATCGCTTGTTGGATCGCCGCCGCCATGGCGTTATCCAGCAAACCTAACTGACTATTAGCGTGTGCTGCCGCTGATTTTATGTCGAGTAGGGCAACGATTGCCGGTGTAGGAAAACGCCGCTCTGAAAATTGAAAATTATCCTGTGCTCGCTGGGTTTGTGCCTGATAATAAACATCATTTGGCACTTCAACTTTACCCATGCTGTCATATTCTATACGTATCTTACTCATAATATTTCCGACTCGATTTTTGATTGGGATATGTTAGTGTGTTCACTAAGCTTAGCAGGAAGTACTCATAAACGTTTATAGGGAGATCATTAATGAAAGACTCTATGCAATTATTGAAACAACTTGAAAGTAATGGAAAAAATTTCCGATATTACAGCTTTGACCGATTAGCCGAACACTTCGATTTATCCCGCTTACCCTTTGCGGCAAAAATATTATTAGAAAATCTACTGCGCTATGAAAATTCGGAGTTTGTCCAGCCAAAGGATATTGAAACCTTGGCCCGCTGGGATTTAGATGACTGGTCTGAAACCGAAATTGCCTTTGTCCCATCCCGGGTCATTTTACAAGATTTTACCGGTGTACCTTCAGTCGTCGATTTAGCCGCCATGCGTGATGCCATTATAACGCTAGGTGGTAATGCTGCCGCGATTAATCCGCTGAACCCGGTAGAGCTGGTTATTGACCACTCAGTGATGGTCGATGTATTTGCCGAAACAGGGGCGTTGCAACAAAATACTGCCATTGAAATCCAACGAAATCGCGAACGATATCAGTTTTTGCGTTGGGGTCAGCAAGCCTTCGATAACTTTAAAGTCGTGCCGCCAGGGCGCGGTATCGTGCATCAAATCAATCTAGAATATCTGGCAAGAGTGGTTTTTGTTAAAGAAGATGAAGATAACTTATTGTATCCAGATACCTTAGTCGGAACCGATTCGCATACCACCATGATCAACGGCTTGGGTGTGTTGGGGTGGGGCGTGGGTGGTATTGAGGCTGAGGCTGCGATGTTAGGCCAACCAGTGACTATGTTGTTACCCGAGATCGTTGGTTTTGAATTTGTCGGCAAATTGCCTCCTGGGGTTACCGCTACCGATCTGGTGTTAACCGTAACTGAACAACTGCGCTCATTTGGCGTGGTCGGCAAGTTCGTCGAGTTTTTTGGTGCCGGGGTTGATCAATTAACCTTGGCCGATAGGGCGACCATTGCCAATATGGCGCCAGAATACGGTGCCACCTGTGGCATTTTCCCGATAGACCAACAAACGCTAGATTACCTAAAGCTTACTGGTCGTGATCCAGAGCATATCGAGCTGATCAAGACATATCTTAAAAAGATGGGCATGTGGGCCAGTGCATCTGACAATAAAGCCTGTTATCACGCCAGCTTACAACTGGATTTAGGCAGTATTGTGCCTTCTATCGCAGGTCCCAAAAGGCCACAGGATAGAATTGCACTTGAGCAAGCTGGAGTCAGTTTCCGTCAGTGGTTAGACAGTCAAATCCCTGTTAGCCAAATAGACGCTGAAGGTAAAGATGAGCTGGCAAGCGAGGGTGGCCCATCGGTGCAAGTCCCCGTCGTCGATGGTAGCGCAGGTGTTGCGTGTCGTTATCGAGATAAAGACTTTGTGCTCGAAGCCGGCGCTGTGGTGATAGCTGCGATAACCAGCTGTACTAATACCTCTAATCCATCAGTGTTAATCGCCGCTGGACTATTGGCCAGAAATGCCCGTGAAAAAGGTTTACAGGTTAAACCTTGGGTGAAAACCAGTTTTGCACCTGGCTCGCAGGTAGTGACGGATTATTTAATAAAATCAGGTCTTAATGTCGATTTAGATGCTCTAGGCTTTCAGTTGGTTGGCTACGGTTGCACTACCTGTATTGGTAATTCCGGCCCATTGCCTCAGCCCGTCAGTGAAGCGATACAACAGGGCAGGTTGAAGGTGTGTTCGGTGTTATCGGGCAACCGTAACTTTGATGGTCGCATCCATCCAGAAGTACAAGCCAATTACTTAGCATCGCCGCCGCTGGTGGTGGCATATGCATTGGCCGGTAATATGAAAGCCGACATGGTTACTGAACCACTGGGTGAGGATGCCAATGGCAAAGCCGTCTATTTAAAAGATATCTGGCCAGACAATCAGGAAATCCAACAGGTTATGGCCAGCGCGGTGCAAAGCGAGATGTTTGTTTCCCGTTATGCCGATGTATACAGCGGTGATGTAGACTGGCAAGGACTTGAGGTAGTGCAGAGCCAAAAATATAACTGGCCTGATTCCACTTATGTTAAACAACCGCCATTCTTTGATGGGATCAGTGCAGAGGTTCCCCAAATTATGGGTATCGACAATGCCCGTTGTTTACTTAAATTGGGTGATTCGGTGACTACCGACCATATTTCACCCGCGGGCTCTATTGCACCAGACAGCCCAGCCGGAGACTATTTACAGCAAGCAGGGGTCGCCATTAAGGACTTTAACTCTTACGGTTCACGCCGCGGCAACCATGAAGTCATGATGCGCGGCACCTTTGCCAATGTAAGGCTAAGAAATTTGCTGGCGCCAGGGACCGAAGGTTGCTGGACTCGCTTGATGCCGACAGGTGAGTCGATGACAGTATTTGATGCTGCCATGTATTATCAGCAACATAACACAGCGTGTATTGTGCTTGCGGGTAAGGAGTACGGTACTGGTAGCTCACGCGATTGGGCGGCGAAAGGGCCTGCACTTTTGGGAGTAAAAGCGGTTATCGCACAAAGTTATGAACGTATTCACCGTTCTAATTTGGTTGGCATGGGTATTTTGCCGTTGCAGTTTATGCCTGATGACAGTGCGGAGTCGCTAAATCTTACCGGTGAAGAGCAATTCAGTATTCCTGCTGTAAGCGCCGATCAGAAAACCGTCAATGTGTCAGTGATCGACAAAGCGGGTAAGCAACGTTTGTTTGAAGCTAAAATCCGTATTGATACGCCTAATGAGTTCAGTTATTACCGACATGGCGGTATTTTGCATTATGTATTACGCAATTTGGCTAAGTCGTCTAGCTAAGTCATTGAGGTGTATTTCAGTTGAACAGGGCGTTAAATAGCCTGTAAATGGGCCCAAGTTGCATGACTTGGGCCTCTTTTTTGGAATCGAGATGAGCTGTGGCAGCGATGGCTGGGGAGGCGTTATTTACTTGTATTGAGTTTAGATATCGCCGCTGGCTATATTCCCCAAACGATTGCGATCGAAATAATGCAGGGTATTAATTTTCTGCCTTGTAGCCAATTCTAAATCCGCCCCAATGTTTACCGTTAACATAAATTGGGGCAGAGAGATCATGCATCACTTCGCCGGTATCGCGTTTATATGTTTGCAATAAGAAACTTTCAACGTTACTGCCGCAGCGTTTACCTGTTGGATCATCAAAAATACGCTTGGTGCGATTACCGGCAAGATCGCGTTCGCGATTTCCGGTTAACGCTTGGGTAAATTTGCGATTATGAGTGGGGAAATATCCTCTAACATCCACCGCACCAGCATAAATAATATCGGCATTATTATCTAAAATAGCTTCTTGAATACTCGGTAAATTTGAGTCGGTAAAACGATCAAAACCTGTGGTGAACTTTTGTGGGTTGGTATTAGGAATGGGTTGGTAATTTGAATCAAATAATTGCGCTTGTGTAAGCGAACCTTTAGTTAAGGCTTGTTCAAAAATAGCGCCGACATTGGCTGCAGCATTCAAAGCTACTTTGGCGATGACTGCATGTTTATCCGATAATTCAAAATGTTGTAGATGACGGAATATCTGTTCTGCAAAGCCACTGAGCACAAGCACCCTATCTGAAGCTTCAATTAAATCAGTATCGACTTTAAGGATAGAAGCGCCAATGCCTTCAATATTTGCCCCAATACCATTGGTATTATCAACGGTAAAATTAACGGTTTGATCCATTTGCAGCATTTCGCTCGCGGCACTGGCCATGCTTTCTTGACTGGCTTTGGTGAGTATATAAATTTCATTCATCCGACTAGACAGTTTGCCGCCCATATCACTGACTTGTTGCATGGCTTGTACTGATTGAATACTGTTTTGACCAATTTCGGATAGCAATGACTCAATACCTTGGGTTGCTTCGGCCGTTTTATGGGCCAAATTGCGCACTTCATCGGCAACGACTGCAAACCCTCTTCCTTGCTCTCCAGCTCTGGCGGCCTCAATGGCAGCATTGAGTGCCAGCATATTAGTTTGATCAGACAGTTTATTAATCGTATCTGTGATGCTGCTGATCGCGCTGGCTTTATTTTTTAGTTCGATGAGTAATACTGCAGTGGATTCAATTTCAGTCGACAATTTTTGTTGTTGTTCATCCACTTGCTTTATTTCTTCGGCGTAGCTAGACGCTTGTGTACTGGCTTCTTCAACTAGCGCTCGTACATTGGCTGATTGGCCTAATAGTTGTTGAGCACCTTGTTCTAAATTGCTGGCGCGTTGTGAGATTTCTTGAACATGCTTAACTTGTAAACCCATTGCGTGTGCGAGTTTTTCAATAAAAAATGATACTTCGGCTCCGCCAATGGCTATTCGAGTGGCGGCTTTACTTATGCCATTGGCAACGTGTTCATCTTGTTGAGATGAGTCCGTGCTATCTGCAGCTATAGGTTTTTTTTGGGTAAGCAGTAAGGTGATAACAGAGGCAACCGCGACTAAAAATGCATATAGCCATGAAGGTAGAGATAAAAAACTCAGCAGCATTGCTAAGGTAAATATCACTAAACCATTAATTAACATTATTTTAGTTAGCATGAAGACTCCAATCCATTTTTATTCAGATTAGCACTCTATATGTCATTGTAGGCTATCGACTTTGGTCTAAGCTTAAATAATCTACTTAATATGTTTAGTGTGTCGTTAAGTGATATTTACCAAGGTTTTAAGCTAACTAATTTCACTCGAATAGGCCAAAACGCATTCACCGCAAGGGATCTGAAATGAACAGCAGCGGATTAGGCTTTATGCTCGAAAATTTAGTGTTCACATAGTTATTTCAGCGGGCTTAGCGATATCATTGGCGAACAAATATGGATAGACATTAATCACTAAATGCAGGATCAAGCTGCTGCTTCAATAGCGCTAATAACACCTCAGGTACAAATTTTCGTTGGGTGGTAATGGCATAGAAATTTTCATAAACATTGGGTAAGTGCTGATACACATCTAAAATTCCCTGTTCAATTTCGTCTTTAACAACCACTGGAGGTAACACAACCAGTGCGCCACTGTCGCGGGCTAAAAGACGCAGCATGGCCATGTCATCGGCTTCTGCTTGCACATCGGGTTGATATTGCCAGGTCGCGCAAAAGGAATTAAATGCTGCCCTAATTTCAGTATTTTTACCCGGTAGAACCCAGCGCATGTCTTGATAACCTTCCGGGAAACTGGCGTTTATCCGGTTAGCTTTGGGGCCCACAATCGCCAAAGGTTGCCTGGAAACCAACTGGGTTTGCCATAATGGATCTTTTTTATCGACACTGATAGGTCGATTAGTCAGTACTAAATCCAGTTCGTGATCCGCCAGTCCGTTTAATAGATCGCTCATACCTCTGGCCGATAAAGAAAAGCTCACATTAGGATTGGCCAGCAACGGGCTGATAAAACTCTCCACAAAGTTACGCGATAATGTGGTTAAGACCCCAATAGATAAATGCTGCTTTTCACTCATACTGCCTTTGCGTAAAAAAGACTCCAACTCTTCGCCTTTACTGAATATATCATCGGCATAAGCCAATACACGGTGACCATGCACCGTTAGGTTGAGGCGTCGTGCTCTGCGCTCAAACAACTCAACATTCATGTTGTGTTCAAATTGCTTAATTTGTGCCGACAATGCTGACTGAGAAATATGCAGGTCTTTAGCGACTTGCGTCAGGTTGCCTACAACCGCGACACGCCAAAAATAATAAAGGTGATGATAATTAAGACGACTCATTATAGTTAACCAAAACAGAACGTTTTATTAGTTTATATATATTTTTATTAAATATATAGCTCTGACATACTCTGTTGACTAAAAGAAGAGGCAGTTTATGAATATCGCGTTATCGTCCGTTTTTTTATTATGTATTCCCATTACGTTACTTTTGGCTAGCGCCCTGAGTGGGCGTTTAAGTGACAGTGCGAGGTTTAACAATAAATCTAGATGGTTAATTAAGCTCAGCGGTCTTATTGTTGTGCTCTATATTACCGCCTTGGTGGTAAGTATTGCTTTACCGAGTCTTCACGCTGATGCGCAATATATTAGCCAATCACGACTCAGCCTCTTGATGATGGGGCTAGTGGTCTTTATGAGTGTTATCTTAATCGTATTTTCGCGTAATTATATGGCGGGCGAACCTCGTAGCGGCACTTATTGGCACTGGCTACTGAATATTCTCGCGGCAGTGTCTGTGGTGGTGATTAGTAACCATTTATTATTATTCTGGCTCGGTTGGGTATCAATTAGCTTAGCCTTGCATAAGCTTTTAACCTTCTATCCTGAACGCCCTCGCGCTGCGCTGGCGGCACATAAAAAATTCCTCTTAGCACGCACCGCAGAAACCTCGTTATTGGCTGCAATTATATTGTTGTATCAGCAGCACGGCAGCTTATTGATAAGTGATTTACTTAGCCACTTTAATGCGGTGGCCACAAACGACAACTTACAACTAACGACAGTCGATCATATTGCTGCAGTGCTAATTGCACTCACGGCCTTAATTAAATGTGCGCAATTACCGGTTCACGGCTGGTTGATACAGGTTGTAGAAGCGCCGACACCGGTTAGTGCTTTACTGCACGCAGGTGTCATTAACCTCGGTGGTTTCTTGCTGATTTTATTTGCGCCCTTGTTTATTCAATCTACTGTCGCGCAGTGGCTAGTGCTAATTGTTGCAGGATTAACCACTGTGATGGCGGCATTAATCATGACCACTCGAATTAGCATCAAAGTGCGTTTAGCTTGGTCTACCAGCGCGCAAATGGGCTTGATGTTAGTTGAATGTGCATTAGGGTTGTTTGAATTAGCCTTACTGCATTTATTAACGCACTCAGTTTACAAAGCCTATGCATTTTTGAATTCAAGCAGTGCGGTTTATGAGGATATGCAAAGGCGTCTTGCGCCAGCGGCCAATCCTAAGATGATAGATTGGATAGTGGCAGGGGTATTTTCAAGCATTATCGTCTCGATGGCAGTGATGGTTATAGACTATCAAGGAGTATGGAGTGTTTGGTTGTTATTGGTATTAGCACTCACCATGTTATTGGCTCAGCGCCACAGTGAGCGACTGCGCAGCAGCATGATGCCCGTTTTCCTCTTAAGCATATTATTAGTGATCAGTTACAGCGGGTTTAAGTGGTTGTTTGGGGCCATCATTCCCGCCACATCAGCCATGCATGTTGATGCGTTAAGTGCGGTCGATATTGTCGCAATACTGTTATTTGTTAGTTTGTTTGTGCTCAATTGGATGTTGCGTTATCAGCCACATAGACCCTCAATACATCATTTACATATCGCCTTATTTGCTGGTTTATATTTAGATGAATGGCTCACTCGATTGACGTTACAAGTGTGGCCAGTGCAGTTGCCAGCACCCTGCAATAATAAAGTATTAGATAAAGCCACCGAAGTTGAGGAAGTATGACCATGAGTATCGCAGTTAAATCACCTTTGATAGCGCAACTGACTGATAGCCAGCAGGCAAAATTAACTTCCGCGGGTAACAACATTGCCCCGACATGGCCGCTCGATAAAATGATTGCTGTTAATCCATTTTGGCAAATGCGTGAGCAACCGATTGAACAAGTGTCGGCGCGAGTATCGGCACTTGATCGTATTCAGTGTTTAATGCCCAAAGGCCATTATCAGCATTTATATGCACAAGGCGATATTAGCCAGCATGCGTTGTTATTAGCGGCTGAGCAACAAGAGGTTGCAATGTCAGTGGATCAGCTTGAAGCCTTTCTTGATCAAGCCGATGATCTGACTCATTTTCACAATATTGCCGATTTATTAGATAATCAACGCGACCGATACAAAATGGCATGGCGGGATGAAATCATTCATCAAATCAGTCAATTTTGTGCCGCATATTATCAACAGTTGCGGCCCATTTTGCCTTGTCGTGATAGTTCAGCACAGCCAGATCTATACTGTCATTGGCTCGAGGTTACCGGTCGGGATCGCGGCCTGAGTATTATTATGGATGAGCCAGGCTTGCTGCACTATTTCAAGCAATTACCGCAAGATGTACCGACCTTGCTCGCAGAAGCTGTTGCTGAGTTGGGGATTGATGACACTGTAATCGAGTCTTATGCCCATGCATTGTTACTTGATATTAATGGCTGGGCTTCTTGGGTAGCCTATTTGCGCTGGCAAGGCGACTTGCAGGCAACGCCGAGCGATGAAATGCTGCAACTACTGGCAATTCGTATGGCTTGGGAGTTAGTGATTTGGCGTTACTTAAAAGCACAACAAGCGGACAGTTTTATTCACTTAGCCGCGCTTTGGATGCGTGAAAAAGATCAACTGCCGCATTTACTCGCGCAGCATGAGCAAGCACAACAGCCCCTTTGGGTGTGGGCAAAGGCAGCTGAACTGAGTTATCAACACAAGCTGAACACTCAGTTAGTGAATGCTCAAAAGCACCCTATAACAGCGCCAAAGTTACAGGCCGCATTTTGTATCGACGTTCGTTCAGAGGTCATACGCCGGGCGTTAGAAAATCAGAGTGATGATATCCAAACCATGGGGTTTGCGGGCTTTTTCGGATTACCTATCGAGTATCAACCGCACGACAGTGAATTGTCTCGCCCTCAGTTACCGGGATTGTTACAGCCGATCATCCGAGTGTCTGAATGGCGTGATACGCAGGCTCAAACCGATACGCTAAATAGCAAGGCTCGTTGGCAAACCTGGTCACAAGCTGCGCCGTCAGCATTTTCTATGGTGGAATCCATGGGCTGGCTCTATGCTTTTAAAATGCTCAAAAAATCATTTTTTGCCAAACAAACCCACAATCCTGTTAATGCACTGACTCATCAAAAAAGCTGGATCTTACGTAAAAATGATCAGCTACTGTCGTTAACCGATAAAGCTGAACTGGCTAAAGGTATCCTAAATGCCATGGGATTAAGCCAATTCTCACCTACGGTATTATTGGTCGGACATGGAAGCCACACCACCAATAACTTACATGCTGCGGGCTTGGATTGTGGTGCCTGTGGCGGTCAAACTGGTGAAGTAAACGTGCGGGTTTTAGCCCAATTATTAAATGAGCAAGATGTACGTAAAGCATTGTTAGATCTCGAGGTTGTAATTCCTTCCACGACCCATTTTGTGGCCGCATTGCATAACACCACCACAGATCATATTGATTGCTTTGATACCGACATCGATCCCGTTCTAGTCTCATGGCTAACAGCGGCTACAGAAACGGCGCAGCGAGAGCGTTTGGTTCACATCTCCCCAGAGTTAGCTGGTAGCAGTGCAGCTGAATTAGATCGATTTTATATTCAGCGCAGTAATGATTGGTCTCAAGTGCGTCCAGAATGGGGTTTGGTAAACAATGCCGCTTTTATTGTGGCGCCTCGATCTTGGACCAGAAATGTCAATCTGCAAGGTCGAAGCTTTTTACATGATTACCAATGGCAAAATGATGCTGACTTTGGCGTTTTAGAATTGATCATGACCGCGCCTATGGTGGTAACCAATTGGATTAATATGCAATATAACGCATCGGTGAGCGATAATGTTAAATACGGTAGTGGTAATAAGTTACTGCATAACGCTGTCGCGGGTCATATTGGTGTGTTTGAAGGTAACGGTGGCGATTTACGTATTGGCCTGTCGATGCAAACGCTGCATGATGGCCAAAAATGGATGCATCAACCACAACGTTTAGCTGTGTATCTCGCTGCACCAAGAGAGCCCATAGAGCAGATCACGGCTAAACATGACAATGTGCGCTGGCTTGTCGATAACCAATGGTTGTATTTACTGCGCTGGTCAGATGAAGGCGTAATTGAACGTTACTATCAGGGGCAGTGGTTACCACAAGCGGCTTAACATTTGTCGGCCTGTAACGTTAGTGCAGGTGGTAACAATTATAATGAGTCGCGATTATTTTTATCAGTCGTCCGTTGGCGTATGAACCTCGCGTAGAGGTCAATACGCCTTGGGAATAGGTTTACCGAGTCATACTTGGCCTAACAAGGACTTCATTTAAGCTTATGATATCTTCGATGGTTTTCCTGTCATAAGTTGTCATGGTTATTTTTACACAGCAATTACCATATTTTACTATTTCACCATTCATTATGTGCTCATATGACTTTAGCGTGATAGGTTTCATCAGTAAGTTATTTTTTTGGTAAAGTTCAACGTTTACCAAGCCACTTCCTAGTGCACCTAAATCGTAACTAGTTAACACTAAGGTGCTATTTTTATTGACTTCATATATAGATTTGTATTTTTCGCCGTATTTTAAAAATGTTGATACATGATAAGAAGCTAATACAAAGCCTACTATGATTAATAATAGTTTCACTTTGAGTTCAGCCAATAAAGAACCGCATAGCAGTATTGAAAACAGCAGTAAATTTAATGTTGCATCAAATATTTTATAGTTCTCAAAGCTGTAGAAATATAAATGGTAATCAAAATATGTGGACAGTAATTTATATAAAATAACTGAGCTAATTAATGCTATTCCTGACAGTCTTTTCATGGCTGTTATTCTTCGCTTTCTTGTCTGGTGTTCGGTCTGTTTTATGGTTAATTCAGGCTTATCTTGTTCACACTGTCAATTGATCAGAACTTTCATTCTACAATGGCTCAAACATAGTGATTGATCCTTATAGCCATTAATGACCTGCTAAAAATTATCATCGATAAACCATCCGATTTGCCCAGATTTATGCTAAAGAATAGGCATGTTAATTAACCTTAAGTGAGCCTTTGTCAGCTTGCATTTTTATGGTGTAGGGTAAAACGACGGTATCAGAAACCACAGAAAACACCGTATCAAAAACAATAAGAGGGACCTTGTTAACTGAGCCACCTAAATTGACCGTTTTACTTGGCTCACCATATAAAAGGCAGAAGTTATACGAAACACCGCTATAGACTCTTGGTATCTCTTCACAATAACTTTTTTTGCCATTCTGCGAGATATTAAGATGATTTTGTGGGGGATCAATGGTTTTAATGGTTGCACATGAAAATGTACATAGCGCGACTAAAATGAGTGTGAATCCTTTCATAAACAAGTATTCCTTTCAATGATAATGACAGTGTTCGAATACTGATTATGCCCATTCAGCTTGAGTATCAGTATCAATGCACACACAACTAATTGATAACAATTGAACTTAGCAGAATACTCGCCACAATACTATTTTGCTTATTGCTATCGCTTTTTATTTCATATTGAGCGCTTACTGTCCGACTTTTCACAAGCCACATAATGGATGCTGTTGGCGTATTTGATATGTTAAATCGCTTTAGCCCCGCGGATCATCTCGAACTGTATTGGTGATGATCTGCGAGTAAGTAAATGCTTTAGTCGCTAATTAGCAATCTTGTGAGCCAAACTATCGGCAAATTATTTAATGATGCAATTTGTTATGCAGGATAGCGTACTTATGTTTTTTGGTTGATGCTCGAGGGTAGCTATCGTCATCTTCAATGGTTAGCTTAAGCGTTCCCTTTTTAGCGACGTTATCATGATTGTGGACTTGCCATAAAACAACATAATCAGTCGGCATAAGTGAGGGTATCTCAACAGAAAAGACCTTGCTTTCACCTTTCGGCACTTGAATGTTTAAATTGAGCCAGTAGCCGTCCATGTCGTTAAACGTTAGTGAATCTAATGTCACTATCTCATCAAATGACAGCTTTATTTTACTCGCCGGTGCCATAATAAACTCAACCGCCACAGCGCTATCATTGGACGTTAATTCGTTGGCCACAGCACTATTTGTGACCAACGCAGTAGATAAGAATAATCCTAAACCGTGGTAGATTTTCATCTCAACGCCTTACCATTTTATTCAATAGCGACCGCAAACCTGTGTAAGTTTATCGCTTGTTTGACACAAGATGCTTTAGTCCGATTGCTATTATTTCGGCTAACATAAGGTGCCGGTATGCACGATTGGCATGATCCAGTAACGACACGGATTATGTTTGCACACTAGCGCAAGGGCGCTCAATAATGCCTGCTGCTGATCAACTGGATGCATAATTTCAAATTTACAAAATTCTCGGTAACCTTCAACCTGTTCCTTAATATTAAAGTGGCTATGTTCGCGACTAAAACCACAAATATCACCTAGGCTAAAACCTGATAAGAAATCCAGCTCGATTAAAGTATCGACGATATCATCCTTGATATCATTTTGAGCGATCAGCACTAACAATTGCTCAGTGATCATTTACGTTTCTCCAGCCAGTAATAAAGAATTGGTAATAAATAAAGTGTTGTAATGGTTGATGTTAACAAGCCACCAATCACAACAATCGCTAACGGTTTTTGGATTTCAGCCCCAGGACCAGAAGCAAATACCAACGGCATTAAGCCAAACATTGCTGTCGTGGCAGTCATCAAGATGGGTCGTAAGCGCCTCGCGGCACCCTGTTCAACTCGTGCTAATAAACCACTGAATAGATGCTTGGTTTGCTCGTAATAACTCACCATCACGACACCATTAAGTACCGCGACGCCAAGCAGGGCGATAAACCCAACCGATGCCGGTACCGACAAATATTCGCCAGACAAATATAAGCTCACAATACCGCCCATCATGGCAAATGGCACGTTGGCGAGGATTAAACCGGCTTTCGCTAATGATCCAAAGGTAGTGAACAAAATCAGCGTGATTAACGCAATTGCAATGGGGATAACCAAGAGTAAATTATTAGTCGCACGTTGTTGGTTTTCAAACTCGCCACCAAAGCTGACACTGTATCCGCTAGGGAACTTAATATCGGCCGTGATTTTCGCGTTGAGCTCTTCAACAAAGCTGACGATATCGCGCCCTTGAACGTTAGTGGTGATCACCGAGAAACGGTCACCTTGCTCACGTTCAATTAAGATAGGTCCTTCTTTATAGCTTAACTTAGCCACATCGGTTAAACGCTTTAAGGAATGATCTGGCATCACCAATAACTGATTTTTCAGTTCATGAATGCTGCTTAAGCCACCTTGATTATTGGCTATCAGAACTGGAGTACGCTTTTTACCCTGTAGCACTTCGGTAACAATTACTCCTTCAAGCTGACTCTTTAAATAGCGAGCAAACTCCATGGTGCTCATGCCAAATCCACGTGCCATTTCATTGTCTAAGGTTAAGTTAATAAAAGGACTGCCTTCAATCATCGACATTTTGACATCGATACTGCCAGCCGTTGCACTAACAAGCTGTTCTATTTGCGCGGTTAATTGCCCTAGAGTATCGATATCGGTACCAAAAACCTTAATCGCTACATCACCAATACTGCCGGTGAGCATTTCCGAAACGCGCATTTGGATCGGCTGGGTAAAGTTAAAATTAACTCCAGGATACTTAAGCAACTCGCTGCGAATCGCCTCAATTAATTGCTCTTTAGTATCAAATCGCCACTCATCGCGTGGGGCCAGTTCTAAAAACACATCGGTTTCATTGAGGCCCATTGGATCTAAACCCATTTCATCCGCTCCGGTACGAGCAACCATCTGCTTAATTTCAGGAACCGCAGCAAGCAAGGTCTGCTGAATTTGCTTATCTATCGCAATAGAGGCAGCAAGCGAGATAGAGGGCGACTTTTCTAACTGTAAAATAATGTCACCTTCATCTAAGGTCGGCATAAAGGTTTTACCCACTAAGCTAAACAAGCCTAAACTGACAATGAGTAAGGCAAACGCGATGATCATAAAAGGCTTTTTATGGTTAAAAGTACTTTTAAGGCTGCGAAGATACGCGGCTTTTAATTTCTCGATGGCCTTAGGTTCTTGGGCAGACTTTTCATTCACCAGATAAGACGCCACCACAGGAATAACGGTGAGTGATAACACCAATGCAGACAACATGGCGAACACAATCGTCACGGCGACTGGAGTAAACAGTTTGCCCTCCAGCCCTGTAAGTGTCAGTAATGGCGAAAACACAATCATTACAATGACAGTGCCCGATACCACCGGAATTGCGACATCTTTCGTGGCGCGATAAATAAGGTGTAAACGGGGTAACCGTTGCTTAGTCGCAATCAGGTTGACCATGTTTTCAACCACCACCACGGAAGAGTCGACTAACATACCTATGGCGATCACTAATCCACCTAAGCTCATAAGGTTGGCGGAAAGATCGAATAAATCCATCATTAAAAAGGTCATTAATGCCGCAAGAGGCAAAGACAGTGACACCACCAAAGCGGCGCGGACGTTGCCTAGAAACAGTGCCAGTAGCACAATAACTAACAGCACAGCCTCAAACAATGCACTCGAAATGGTATCGATGGCGGTATTAATTAGGTTTGCGCGATCATAAAAGGTATTAATCACACTGCCTTCAGGTAATGTGGTGCTGATTTGATCAAGCTTTTCTTTAATACTACTGACCACTTTGGCCGTGTTAGCATTTTTAAGAGCAATAATTAACGCTTCAGCAGCTTCTTCACCGTCTTTGGTTACTGCGCCATAACGAGCTAAATGACCAATCTGAATATCTGCTAAGTCTCGAAGGCGGTATACCTTGGCATCATCAACCTTAATAACCAGTTGCTTTAGCTCATCAATATTATCAATTCGACCTTCAGCACGGACAATAATAGTATCAGTGCCGATAGTGAGTTTTCCGGCACCTTCATTGTGGTTATTATCAATAATGGCTTGTTGAAGTGAGGCAAAACTCACCCCAGCAGCGGCCATCGCAGACGGATTAGGATTAATGCTAAAACTCTTAGCATAACCGCCTAAAATATTGACATCGGCTACTCCAGCAACGGTGCGCAGGAGTGGACGAACCTCCCACTCCAGTAGCTGTCTGCGTTCCATTAGAGATAAATTAGGGTTTTCCAGAGTGAACATAAAAATCTCACTCAATGGTGTACTCATAGGTGCAACACCACCCGATACCCCCTCCGGAAAACTGTCCCACACTGCGGCAAGTCGCTCGCTCACTTGCTGTCTGGCCCAATAGATATCAGTTCCTTCAGTAAAGTCTAGGGTAATGTCGCTAATGGCATATTTGGTGGTTGAACGTAAAATAGCCTGATTAGGTATCCCCAATAATTCAGTTTCGATAGGCACGGTAATTTGTGCTTCGATTTCTTCAGGGGTCATACCTGGCGCTTTTAAAATGATCTTAACCTGAGTCGGTGAGATATCAGGAAAAGCATCTAGCGGAATAGCAAACCAAGCGCGAGCACCAGCGAGCATTAATATCAGCGCGACAATCAGAACAAATATGCGCTGAGTCAGCGAAAAACGGATGACGGAAGCGAGCATATTATTCGCCTCCTAAGCCAAGTAATATCCCTTTAACAGCCGCAACAGATTGAGATAATACTTGAATTTGGCTTAGGTCTTGATCGCTCGCAACAATATATTCATCAGAGGTCGAACCTAAAATATCGATACTGAGCGCCGATAATGTTTGCGCTGTTTGGATAAAGATTTGGCTCTCTTGTTGCCAGCTAAATACGCTATTTTTAGGTAACATATACACGGCTTTTTGATACTCGGGTATCACAGTGATTTGTTGGCCTAACAGTAAGTTACACTCTTGAGGTACCGGCTTTGACCATGCCGTTAAAAACACACCATCAGCAATAGCCGATACTTCATCTATCGAAATATGACACTGATTAATGTTTACTGCAGATAATGACGTTGATTGGCTCATGGGCACATTGACTTTAACCCTTATGCTGTCCGCAGGTACTAGCGAAAATAGCTGGGCTCCTGCGGTGTAAGGACTATTGAGATGATTCAGATTGACAATGCCTGCAACAGGGGCAATCACGACTAATGATTCTGTTTTGGCATCGATACTTTGCACCATCTCCATAAAATGCTGCATATGTTCATATTCAAGATGAGTGCTGAAATAATCTTGGCTGATCTCACGCCACTTTTCCGTGCTAATACTGCCACTTTCTAATAATGGTTTATTACGGTCGTAACGCTGCTTGGCTAGTTGATAAAGACTTTTAGCAGCCTCTATTTGAGCCAGAAAATGAAACACTTCAGGACCCGTCAACCTCACAATCGCTTGACCTTTGGTGACGATTTGCCCCTGACCGACTAAGAAAGTCACTTGTTGGATATTCTCAGGGGTCATAACCCAATAATCATTACCGGGTAAACGCTCAATTTGTGCTGGCAGTGAACTACCTTCATAACTGGCTACTTTTCGAGGCTGGATATAGCTCAATTCTAAGTTACCCAAATCTTCAAGCAATATCGACTCCGCGGACGCGATACTGGCTAATAAATAAAAAGGTACGCATAAAAGGCTAACGCCAAATTTGGCCATCATAATGAAATTCCTAAGGCTTGCAGTTGCTGAGAATGAAGTTGTTGCTGAGTGACTTGGTTAAGCGCTAATTGCGATTCAGTATCAAGCGCGTCCATATAGCGACGCAGCCAGATTTCATAGCCAATTTGATTGTGATCTTTCACTTTGGCCAAATGTTCGGTGATGGTTCTGCTTAAAGACAGTCCGCGCTGCAGTAACGCCTGTTGTTGGCGAAGACTTTGCTGTTGCATAGCCAGTTTTTCTGTTTGGGTCTTTAATTCAAGATAGATGCGTTCACTGTTTAGGTTTTGTTCTTGATAATCTTTTTGCCAAATAGACAGATCACTTTGTGATAGTGCCGAGCCAAAACTCAGCGGTACGCTAATCCCTAGGCCTAAATGTTGGTCATTAAATTGATCGCCAGCGGTTTCTTTTGCCGTTAACGACACAGTCCAAGGATCTTGCTCTCCCGCTTGCTGACTTTTGATCATTAACAATTGTTGCTGCTGTTGCAGTGATTGCAAGCGCCACAATGGATGCTGCATTAAGGCCGTGTTAACCGTATCAGGGGTAGCTGAGTCAGGAACAGACACGGGATACGGTTGTTCTTCTATTTGCTCAGGCATTTCATTTCGGCCTGTTAACGAACGAAAAAGGGATAGTGCATCAGCTTGTTGCTGCTTAAGATCAATTTGGGCTAGATCAATGTCAACGCGCTCACGTTCTAACAATAATAAATTCACTAAAGGTAACTCTCCAGCATCGGAAAGTTGTTTTTGTTGAGTGTGTAATTTTTCGAGTAAGGTGGCTTTGCGATTGAGCTGGCTAAGTTTGACCGATGCGATGCGATGCTCCCACATGCTTTGCCTGAGCAAACCAGATAAGTACAGTCTTTGTAATGCGACCTGCTGACCTTGTAAGTCTTGGGTCAATTGTCTCAGCTGTTTATCACTAGAGTGCAAACTGAATGATTTGATAGGTAGGTTAAGCGATACTTCTTGCTCATAAATGTTACTATTATCAAGGTCGCTAAGGTAACTTAAGTTAATACTGGGTAAGCCGGACAACCAAGTTGAACTGCTTAATTCCACCCCGCGGACATCATTGGTTGACATCTTGTTAGCTTGTGTCGCTTTTAACCTATCTTGGCTGATTTGCAACAGCTGTGGCAGTTGGTTATTAGGCGTTGCATAGCTGTAAGTACCACAACTTATAAACGCGATGAGAAGACATATCTTGATACTAAACTTAACAGCAGACATAAGTGATTTCTGTAACCCAAAATGTATAATCATAATATTCATGTTGGTGTTACATCGCATGGGTAGCATGTATCATAAACCCCCTTATGGTACATATGTACCACAGCGTAAGATTTTGATTTAATTTATTAAATTATCTTGTGTTATTTTTGGGGTTATTTTTTATTATTGCTTTGCGTCAGGATTGTTACCATGAAAAAAGATGTTTTTATTATTATATTATTGCTGTTGATAACGTTATTTAAACTTTTTGACATCTTTGCTGACTTGCAACTCAACCTCCCAACTTGGCATATTGCACAAGAGGGGATCTTAGTATTGCTTACCATATTGGGCAGTATTTATTTAGGTTTCGATCTGATACGCAGCTCTCGCCAGGTAAAAGCCCTCAGGAGCAAACTCGTAAAAGCAGATAAGCAGATTAATAATATGTCGAGCCAAATGCATGCTGCCAGACAAGAATACAGCCTAACAATTGCAGCACAATTTACTGCTTGGGGATTTACCAAAAGTGAACAACAAGTGGCACTTTTACTGTTAAAAGGCCTCAGTTTCAAAGAAATTGCCGAAGTACGTTTAACCAAAGAAAAAACCGTTCGCCAACAAGCATCAACCATTTATAGTAAAGCACAAGTCGATGGTCGCCATACTTTGTGCGCATGGTTTATGGAAGATTTTATTCAGGAATAAAGTCGCAATAAAACGCTAGTGACAATTATTAGCAACTATTTTTAGAGTATGGATTACAGCTCAACACCCATTATGGGTTTTAAGCTGTATTGATAATCGTTGATAACGTATTTCAGTTTAATATCATATTATTGAAATCAACATCTTAATGCTCAATATAATCAGCAGAACCGCAAATACTTTCTTTAACAGTGACACGGGTAACTTGTGGGCCAGTAGTGCACCATAGGGTGCGGTTATAAAACTGGTTACTGAAATTAATACCACCGCAGGCAGATATACATAACCTAAGATATAGTCATTTACTGACGAAAAACTCCAACCATTAATCAAATACCCAATAGTACCTGTAATAGAAATGGGGAGCCCGATAGCTGCAGATGTACCAATGGCCTTCTTAATGTCAATGTTCTGCCATGTTAGGTAGGGGACGGTTAGAGAGCCACCACCAATCGAGACTAATGCTGATATAGATCCTATACCTAAACCCGCTGAAAATAAGCCTGCAGGCCCTGATAACTGCCTTGACGGTTTTGGTTTTTTATTTAAAAACATCTGCGTCGATACAAATGCCATAAATAATGCAAAAAAGATCCCCAGATATAACGAACTTAAATATGAGGCTAAAAATGTTGCAGTAAATGTACCTAAAATAATGCCTAAAACCATACCTTTAACAGCCAACCATACAACCGCACCTTTTGCATTATGAGATCGGAAACTGGAAAAAGAAGTGATCACCATGCAAGCCATTGAAGTTCCCAACGCCAAATGCACTACATGATCGATAGCGATACCGTGCAATAGGAATATAGAGGTTAATGTCGGGACTAAAATCCCACCACCACCGATACCTAATAACCCAGCCATAAAACCGACAAAGGAGCCTAATAATAAAAATAGTAAAATCCACTCAGGTTGTAACATCTTCACTCCATATTCAATATTCAATATTTTTATAAAATCATCGATATAGTCTTAGTATATTGATCAGTTTGTGTGGCGAAAATAACCTTTGGGCTTTGGCGCTTTAATGCGTGGTGAGCAAGGTACTCTGCATATAATCTAGAACAAAACGATGGCGTTTATCGCTGGCAATTCAAAAAGTTATTTCAGTTGTGCAGCGTGGTAGTTGTGGTTAGGTGATTCATCATTAAATTCATAAATGAGTTGTCATTGCTTATGATAAACACCACGAAGTAGGTTGCAGTTAGGCACACTAGGCTATGGTTTGGCATAGGTGATTTTATTGATGTACCAGATTTTATCGCCTTGGGGAGTACTGACCACGGCTTCATCGTCGACTTGTTTTTTGAGTAAGGCGCGCGCCATTGGTGAGTCGATGGAGATGTAATCTTTGCGTTCGTCATAAATTTCTTCTGGACCGACAATTTTAAACGTTTTGATATCACCGGCATCGTTTTCGATTTCGACAATGGCGCCAAAAAACACTTTGCCTTCTTGCTCTGGGGCGTAATAGACGATTTTGAGCTCAGGCAGCAGCTTACGTAAATAGCGCACTCTACGGTCAATTTGCCTTAATAAACGCTTATTGAAAGTGTAATCTGCGTTCTCTGAGCGATCGCCAAGACTTGCCGCCCAGGTGACAATTTTCGTCACTTCAGGACGTTGTTCTTTCCACAAGTAATCGTGCTCAATTCTGAGTTTGTTATAGCCTTCTAAAGTGATTAGCTTTGTTTTCACGCTGGGTACTCTTCTATGTGGTCGATTAACTGTGCCATGTTGTCTGTTGTTAAAAAATTTACAACTAAGAAGCCGCAATATTTATCTGTGTGTTTTAGCACTTCAGGCCTGATGATGCATTCTTTTTATTGATTATCTTAAAAGCCTTTCGTACTAGCAGCGAACTGATGGTCTTTATGGTATCTTTGGCATAATTTTATTTTAAACCATGTCGAATTCGATTGATTATGCATAATATTGCCCAGATTATCGCTCAAGAACTTAATGTCCGTGAACAACAGGTCACAGCGACCATTGCGCTATTAGATGATGGTGCAACAGTGCCGTTTGTGGCGCGTTATCGTAAAGAAGCAACCGGTGGTTTAGATGACACCCAGTTGCGTAACTTGTTTTCTCGCTTAGGGTATTTACGTGAGTTACACGATCGCCGTGAAGTGATTTTGTCGAGTATTGGCGCTCAAGGGAAATTAACTCCAGCGTTAACTCAAGCGATTAATGACGCCGACAGTAAAACCCGTCTTGAAGATTTATACCTACCATTCAAGCCAAAGCGGCGCACCAAGGGCCAAATTGCTATCGAAGCAGGTATTGAGCCGCTGGTCGATGCTGTGTTGGCTGATCGCCAATTAGATCTAGATAGCAAAGCCAGTGAATTTATTAATCCTGCAGCCGGTTTTGCCGACATTAAAGCTGTGCTGGATGGTGCACGGTTTATTTTAATGGAACGCTTTGCCGAAGATGCAGAATTACTGCGTAAAGTTCGCCAGCATTTAAGTCAGCAAGCCGTTCTTGAAAGCCGCATGGTAAAAGGCAAAGAAAAAGAAGGCGCTAAATTCCGCGACTACTTCGAGCACAATGAGTTGATGAGCAAAATCCCATCACATCGTGCTTTAGCCATGTTACGCGGTCGTAATGAAGGCATGTTAAGCCTATCGATGAATGCCGATCCAGACACCCAAGCTGCTGAAGGCAGTTATTGTGAAGTGATTATTAGCGATCACTTTGGATTGCGTCTCAGCAACAGTAGTGTTGATGAATGGCTGAAAACAGTAGTGACCTCGACATGGCGGATTAAAGTTGCTCTGCAAATGGAAACTGAGTTTATTGCCAAGATGCGTGAGAGCGCAGAAGAAGAAGCTATTAAAGTGTTTGCCCGTAATCTGGGTGATTTATTGATGGCAGCACCTGCAGGTGCTAAAGCGACCATGGGGCTTGATCCTGGGATTCGTACGGGTGTGAAAGTAGCGATTGTAGACAACACAGGTAAGCTGGTGGCTCACACGACTATTTTCCCCCATGCACCACAGAACTTGTGGGACAAGTCAATTCGCACCCTAAGTAACTTAGTCGCAATGCACAAAGTGAGCATTATCGCGATTGGTAACGGTACTGGCTCACGTGAAACCGACAAGCTTACCGGCGAGTTAATTGCGGCCATGAAAGAGACGCATCCAACGCTGACTAAAGTGATTGTCAGTGAAGCGGGGGCATCTGTGTATTCGGCTTCTGAATTTGCTGCCAATGAATTTCCTAATCTTGATGTATCTATTCGTGGCGCTGTCTCTATTGCACGTCGCTTACAAGATCCGTTGGCCGAGCTGGTAAAAATTGAACCTAAAGCCATTGGCGTAGGGCAATATCAGCATGATGTTAGCCAAAGTCAGTTATCGCAGTCGCTGGACGCTGTGGTCGAAGATTGTGTGAATGCCGTGGGTGTTGATTTAAACATGGCATCGGCACCTTTATTGGCTCAAGTGGCTGGATTAACCAAAGCTCTAGCCAAAAACGTGGTTGATTTTCGTGATGCGAATGGCCAATTTACTAACCGTAAGCAACTATTGAGTGTGGCCCGTTTAGGGCCTAAAGCTTATGAGCAAGCGGCAGGTTTTTTACGTATTCGTAATGGCGATAATCCTCTGGATTCTTCATCTGTTCACCCCGAAGCCTACAGCTTGGTTGAGTCGATTGCTAACGCTAAGCAATTGCCGTTAACAGAACTGATCGGTAATAGTGATTTGTTAAAACAGATTAACGCTGCCGATTTTGTCACTGACGCATTTGGTATACCTACCATTAATGATATTTTGGCCGAACTAGACAAGCCTGGTCGCGATCCTCGCGGCGAGTTTAAAACCGCGACGTTTAAAGACGGTATCGAAGAGTTAAAGCATCTTAAAGTTGAGATGATTTTGGAAGGCGTGGTCACTAACGTGACTAATTTTGGTGCTTTTGTCGATGTGGGCGTACATCAAGATGGTTTAGTGCATATTTCATCGTTAACCGACAAATTTGTTAGTGATCCGCACACCATAGTTAAAGCGGGTGATGTGGTGAAAGTCAAAGTCATGGAAGTTGATATTGAGCGTCGTCGCATTGCATTAAGTATGCGTCTTGATGAAAAAATCGATACTGAAAAAGCGACCAGACAGTCACAACCTAAGCCACAAAATAGTCACCATAAAAAGTCAGCCGCGGCTAAGCCTTCAACTAATACCCAAACTGCGGGGCATAATAAACCTACTAATAAGCCAGTCAAAGTGCAGCAAAATGCTGCTATGGGCAATGCGTTTGCTGACGCTTTTGCTAAACTTAAAAAATAGTCTATTAACGTCCAGACTCCACACTTTATATTAATAGAATGTTAATTATTAAAACCCTTTCATCTTAGATGTTAGGGTTTTTTGCTTATTAGGCCATATTATTGAAACTGAATTAACAAAACAGCAATAATTCAGTTTATATTAAGTGAATCTTAAGTTTCAGAGTGGAATATCGCCACCAATTAAGTTAATAGTGAGTGGCAACATTGAAATTACTAACGCAAACACTATCTCGTATTACCCAGAAAAGTTTCAGTTATGAGGCAATGATCTTCATCATTGCTATTTATTTTGGGTTTGTGCTGAATATTCCGTTAATACGTAAAATTTATGAGTTATCCACAGAGGGGCATGTACTTTTTTCTCTGTCGCCAGCCATTTTACTGACCGGCTGTTTTATGCTGATATTCAGCTTCTTTGCGTATAGATTTGTGTTTAAACCCGTGATGATTGTATTGCTTCTGACGTCATCTGCGGCAATGTACGCCATGCTAAAATATAACGTCATGTTTGATTACGGCATGATTGAAAATATTTTCGAGACCAATTCAGGCGAAGCATTGTCATATGTCAGTCTCCCTTCCGTTGGCTATGTGTTGCTGCTAGGCATTTTGCCATCTATTTTGCTTTATCGCGCTAAATTAACCAGTGGCCCATCATTCGTTAAAGCCATCTTGCGGCGTGTTGGATTTACGCTAGTGAGCTTGGCAATAATCGGAGTTATGGTGCTGTTTTTCTACAAAGATTACGCATCGGTAGGGCGTAATAATAAATATCTTAATAAGATGATTATTCCGGCACATATTTTTAATACAGTTAAGTATTTAAATAACCGTTATTTTACTGAAAAATTAACCTTTAATCCTATTGGTCAAGATGCACACTTGCTGGCTAACAGTAATAACAAGCCGACGTTGATGGTCTTAGTTGTTGGTGAAACAGCCCGCGCGCAAAATATGGCTTATAACGGTTATCAACGTGATACCAATCCTTACACCCAAAATTTAGGGATTATTGCGCTGCAAAATGCGTTTTCTTGCGGGACTGCAACTGCCTACTCTTTACCTTGTATGTTTTCACGGTTGACTCACGATAATTACAACCGTGAAGCTGCTGATGCGCAAAATAATGTCCTAGATGTGATAAAGAATGCCGGTGTTGAAGTCACTTGGTTTGATAGTGATGGCGGTGATAAAGAAGTCGCAGCCCGCTTGACCAAGATTGATATTGCGCCTAACGATGATCCTATATTATGTGATGGTTCAAGTTGTTATGACCAAGTGTTAGTCAATAAGCTTAGTGCTAAGTTGAAGCAAGATGTTGAAAACCAAACTTCTTCAGGCAAAAACAGCTTAAATAATCAGATGATTGCTTTGCATACTATGGGGAGCCACGGCCCGACCTATTGGAAGCGATACCCTGAAAATATGCAGCGATTTTCACCAGCATGCAGTCGCAGTGATATTGAAAACTGTACTGATGAGGAGATCGTCAATGTATATGACAATACCCTAGCATATACCGACTATATATTAGCCGAAACCATTAAAGTACTGCAGCAATACCAAGATAAATATAATGTCAGCTTAGTGTATCTTTCTGATCATGGAGAGTCTCTGGGTGAAAACGGCATGTATTTACATGGCACACCTTATGCCTTTGCACCTAAGGAGCAAACTCATATTCCTTGGTTTATGTGGTTGCCACAAGACTACACTCAAGCGAAAGGAATGGATCGTCAGTGTTTGGTTAATTTAGCTCAAACAGGGACTTTTTCCCATGACAATTTGTTCCACTCATTACTAGGGCTTTATGGGGTTGCAACTTCGGTACATGATCCAAAGTTAGACATCACCACAGCGTGTAAAACTAATTAAAGTGGCCGAATAAATGACCTCATCAATTTCAAATTCATCTTCTAGCCAGCGCAATGACGAGAGCATCAACATGGAAAAAATAGTGGTTAAACGTACCGGTATAATGCGTTTACTTTATACCTGTAAAAATACCTTTAATGGCTTAAAGTGGATGTGTCGCAATGAAGCAGCATTCCAACAAGAGTTACTGCTGTTTATCCCATTAACGATATTTGCTTGTATGGCCAATATTAGCGCACCACAATCGGCGATATTAGTGTTGGCATTATTGTTTGTGTTGTTTGCAGAGCTGGTTAACACCGCCATAGAGGTAGTGGTTGATCGTATTGGCTTAGAGTTTCATACCTTGTCCGGTTTAGCCAAAGATATTGCCTCGGCCTTTGTGTTTATTAGTATGTTAATGGCTGTCATTGTGTGGTGGGTTATTTTGTCGGCATAGCTGACTTAACCCTAGTTGCTAGCTTGTTATGCAAAATAGTTGCAATAAAGACTCATAATCGTTTTAGGTGATGGTTCTTTTGGCAACATCAATCTCGATGTGGATAAAGGCGTAATTATGATAAAGGACACTCAATGAAAGTGTTGTTAATTGAAGACTCAGAAGCCTTGCGTCGCGGCATTAGAGTTGGCTTAGATCATTTAGGTTATACCGTTGATGAAACCGGTGATGGTTCTGAGGGATTAAGCATGGCGCTGACTAACCAGTACGACTTTATTATTTTAGATTTAATGTTACCTAACGTCGATGGCATCAGTTTACTCAAAAGCATCCGTAAACTGGGTAATCAGGCTAAAGTCATTATTTTATCAGCTAAATCTCAAGCTGAAGATCGAGTCAATGGACTATTATCGGGGGCCGATGATTACCTAACTAAACCTTTTTCGTTTGACGAATTACAAGCCAGATTAATCACTCTTGGGCGACGGGGTGTACTTAATCAGCAAGTTAAATCGATTTGCATTGCTGACTTTGTTCTCGATACCAGTAATAAGTCTCTGCATGTAAACGGTCACTATATCGACCTGACTAAAAACGAATTTAAAATCGTTGAGTATTTATTTAACAACCCTAAGCAAGTGCTTAATCCTGAACAAATTAGCGAAGCCGTCGTAGGCTCTTTTAACCATTTGTCGAAAAATACTATTGAAGCGCATTTGTCGTCGGTGCGTAAAAAGGTCAAAGCCGTTGGATCAACGCTACCCATTAAAAATAAGCGCGGTTTTGGTTATTTTGTGGGTGAGCACGAATGAAATCGTTAACCACCAATTTAGCCAACACCATGACCTATGTGGTATCGGCTATTTTGATTTTAGTTTTTTTTGCTATTGATATCAGTATAGATAATTGGGTTGATGCTGAATTTGATAATGCCTTAACCGACAAGTCTAATTACCTAAAGACCTTAGTTAAAGTCACTCCAAAAGGTACTGAATTTGATTTTTCTGGCGAATTTATGCCTGAATTTGGTTCGTCCACTAAAGCGAGTTTCTTTCAATTATGGCAAGGCTCGAACGTATTCGAGCGCTCTGAATCGTTAACTCAATACAGCGATGCAAATTTACTCAAAAAAGACATACCACTTAACAGTGCGGTTTTTGCTGATGTCGTGTTGCCCGATGGGCGAGACGGTCGAGCAATGGTGTCCTACTTTGAGCCGCAAATTCCCAAAGCAAACCGCGCAATGATAAGCAAAGTCGAACCCATGTGGTTAACGATAGCCATTACAACGGAAGACTTAAGTCAAATTTCAGTGATTATTGATTCCACCTTAGGTATTGGTTTATTGCTGGTTATTGTGCTGATACGCTGGGCCGTCATTAAGGTTATTTATCGTGGTTTAACACCGCTGAACGAATTAAATATGTCTTTAAAAACGGTCAATGTTAATGAAAAACATATTCCGCTGTCTTCCGACTCTGAGCGCTATCTTGAGATTGAACCCATACGCACAGAGCTCAATAAGTTTGTCAAAATTAGCCAACAATACTTACAAACTGAAAAGCGTATTACTGCTGATATTGCCCATGAGCTGAAAACACCTATCAGTGAATTGATCAGTTTGAGTGAAATTTACATTCGTTATCCAGACGATGAGCGCATTGGGGGAAGTTACAAACAAGATGTACTTAGTATTAGCTTACGGATGAAAACGATAGTTAATAATTTATTATTATTGCAACAAGCCTCATCTGAAAGCATTAATCTGCACTGTCAACCTATCAATATTAATGATCTGATGAGCCGCGTTATCGATGAGCTGGCCTTTAAGTATTCAGCCATTCATGCTCGTTTAATGATTGATAATCGTGCTGCGGATAAAAATTATCTTATTGATGAGTTTTCTTTACATCTTATTTTAACCAATCTGTTTGATAATGCGCTGTACTACAGTCCAGCAAAATCAATGATTCCAATACGATTAACGTCAGATAGCCAAGGGTTAGTGATTAGTATTGAAAACCAATTACTCACTTGTATTAATGCCAATGATTTAGAACGACTCACGTTACCTTTATTTCAAGCGGAACAATCACGTTCAAATAGCGATCGCCATGGGTTAGGTTTAGCCATTGTGGAAAATGTTGCCAAATTGAACGGGTTTACATTTAGCTTTGAGTTAGTGTCGACAGATAAGATTATGTTTACTTTACATATTCCAGTAAAAGCTGACCGTGAGACATGATTATGTTAAGTCAGATCGCATTGAAGAGATAAACGATTGAGCTGAATCGTTAATAAAAGGTTAGTATAGCCGCCCTTATCAGTGAACTTTGATAATGAATCAGGGTCTTAGACTAAGATAGTTTTAGATCCAATGATCCCTGTCTTTATAATTTTTCATTAATATATTGATAAGTAAAAGAATAAAATATTTAATTTGATTGAATAGATCAAATTATTAAGGCCTTATTCATCAGCATAATACGGGTAAAGATACCAACATTAGTCTGTTGTAAATAACAATCATGTTACGTTTGGCTCGTCTTGTTGCATCTAAATTGCGCATGTAGCAAAAAATAACAAAATATCGGAGCAATAAATGGCTGTAAATTCCTTTAGGTATAACGCACGTTCTGCGCTGCCTTCTTCATCACAACATTCACGAAGCTTACTCCAAGCCATTATTATATTCAGTGTTATGTCACTTATTATCTTGAGCTTGAGTCGCCTAGGTTTGTCTTTGTGGCAGGCCGATCGCGTCAGTGATGCGCAAGGTTGGGGTTATATCTTTATTCAAGGTTTACGAGTTGATTTTGCTTCTATGTGTTGGTTATGGGGCATTGCAGCCTTAGGCACAGTCGTATTTTCAGGTGAGCATTTAGTTGGCCGAGTTTGGGTAACAATATTACGAGTGTGGCTAACGCTGGGCTTGTGGGTGATCATTTTCCTTGAAGCATCATCGCCGTCATTTATTGCCGAATATGGTTTTAGACCTAATCGCTTGTATGTTGAATATCTGGTGTATCCAAAAGAAGTATTATCGATGTTATGGGCAGGGCGTAAAGCCGAGCTTATTTTGTCGGCAGTGATCACCATTGCGACCTTATGGGGTGGCTGGTGGTTTACTGGTAAGCTTACGCAGAATATTCGTTATCCTAAATGGTACTGGCGTCCGGTGCTTGCTGTGATTGTGATTGCCGTGACTATATTAGGTGCGCGTTCATCGTTAGGGCATAGACCACTTAATCCCTCATTAGTGGCTTTTTCTGACGATCCTTTAGTTAATTCTCTGGTACTTAATTCATCTTTTTCATTAGTTTTTGCGATTAAACAAATGGGTAACGAAGAAGATGCATCGAAAGTGTATGGCAAGCTAGCTGACCAAAAAGTGATTGATATTGTGCGCCGTGAAAGTGGCAGGCCACTGAGTGCATTTACGTCATCCGCCATTCCAACCTTGTCGTTCAATCAAGCTAGTTATACTGGCAAACCAAAGAATCTAGTGATCATTTTACAAGAAAGTCTTGGTGCGCGTTTTGTCGGCAGTTTAGGTGGTTTACCGCTAACACCTAATATTGATGAGTTATCTCAACAAGGGTGGTTTTTTGAAAACCTATACGCTACAGGCACACGCTCGGTAAGAGGCATTGAGGCGGTGACAACTGGCTTTACGCCTACGCCAGCTCGTGCAGTGGTTAAGCTGGGTAAGAGTCAAACTGGCTTTTTTACCATTGCTGATTTATTAAAACAACATGGCTATACCACACAGTTTATTTATGGTGGAGAAAGTCACTTTGATAATATGCGCAGCTTCTTTTTAGGTAATGGTTTTACCGATATTGTTGATCAAGGTGATTATAAAGATCCTGCATTTGTCGCATCTTGGGGGGTGTCTGATGAGGACTTATTGTTCCGTGCTGATGAAGAGTTTTCACGCATGCACAAAGAGGGCAAACCATTCTTCAGTTTAGTGTTTAGCTCAAGTAATCATGATCCATATGAGTTCCCTGATGACCGTATTGAGCTGTATGAGCAACCACAATACACCATGCATAACGCGGTAAAATATGCCGACTATGCCGTGGGTGAGTTTTTCAAGAAAGCCAAAAAATCAGAATATTGGAAAGACACCATATTTTTGATTGTGGCCGATCATGACAGTCGTGTTGGCGGTGCTGCACTAATACCTGTTTCTCGTTTCCGTATCCCAGGGCTTATTTTAGGTGACGGAATTGCGGTGAAGCACGATCCACGGGTTGTGAGCCAAATTGATATGTCGCCGACGTTAGTTTCGTTACTGGGTATTTCAGATAGTTATCCAATGCTAGGCCGTGATTTAACCAAAGAACCTGATTCTTGGCCTGGCCGCGCGATGATGCAATATGATAAAAACTTTGGCTTATTAGAAGGGAATAAAATGACTATTTTACAACCTGAATTACCGCCTGAAAGTGTGACTTATGATTTTGCGACTGAAAAGCTAACGCCAACCAAATTAGATGATGCACAAGCAGAAGCGGCATTAGGTTGGGCGTTGTGGGGCAGTCTAGCCTATAACAAAATGTTGTATCGCTCGGAAAATACACAAGCAAAGCCGACGATCACTGATCTGGCTACTCCCGCAGTATCACGCTAAGATTTTTAACTGAGATTCAATATTTGGAGCGGATTGTTGTTGATAGAATTGACCAATCCGCTGACCAAATTGTTGGTATGCCGCACTTGATAAGCCAGAGTCTATAAACTGGCGTTGTTTGGGTTCTGCTGCTGCTTTAGGGTTATTTGGTTGGGTCTTTAACTGAATATCTTTACGTTGCAGCGCTGGAGTCTGACTAGCAATAATTCTGATGGTCTGAGGCCGAGCCATAGGTGAAGCGGGTATTTTAGACTCAACTGACTGTTGAGCGACATTTTGTTGTTGACGTTTAGTTTGTTCTTGCTGTTTTTTCTCTGCAACAATATACGCGTTAGCACGCTCATTTTGCGGATTTAATTGGCGTTCTTCATGGCCTTTGGTGGGTTCTTGTGGTGGAATAACCGGCGGTTTTTGTTGATTGTCCACACGAGCAAGATCCGTCGCAACATTTGAAGTTGCTAGCGGTATCTGCGGATAATGAGTGGTAATAATCATCTAGACCTTGTCCATAAGATGTGCTGGCTAAATTATAGTCAATATTTCACTAAGGCTAAAGTGTTATTAGGTTATTTTTGGCTGTATTTTATGATCCAGGGTAATAAATGGCTTAAAAATAGCTCTGGATGTGAAATAAAGGGCGCATGGGATGCTTTATGTAATACGACGTCTTCAATGCTGTCACTTTGCGGTAATGCGCTGATGATCTTTCTCGGTACCAAACTGTCTAACTTACCCCAAATTCGTAACCACGGCTGTTGTATTTGAGCCATTCTTGTACGCAAATCTACTTGCGCTAACATATCCAATCCTTGGGATAATCCTTGTTGTGTCGGCAATGGTTTGCTTAACACTAAGCTTTTTATTTGTTGGATATCCGCTTTGGGATTATCACTTCCCATGGCTTGAATCGCCAAAAATCGTTCAACGGTACGAGTTAAGTCACGGCTTAATTGGCTTGAAAATTGTGCCAATACATCTGGCTGGATACCAGGCCAAGTTGGATTAAGCTCATTTGCTTCCCGGCCCATAAAGCAGGGCGATGAGGCAATCGTCACTAATGCAGCTACAGACTCTGGATAATCAATGGCAATTTGACTCGCAATTAAGCCGCCTAATGACCAGCCAATCCAAATTGCCTGCTGTGGAAGTTGCGCTGCAAGTGCTTGTGACCATTGCGTTATGTCACCATCAATGTTGCCACTGAGGCCAAATCCCGGCAAATCCACATAATGCACTCTATACTGGTGCAAGGCGCTTTTTAACGGACTAAAGACTTGGTTATTCACGCCCCAACCGTGTAATAGCACTATGTCTTGGCCTTGTGAGCCTAGGGTATCAATATGCAATGCAGGAAAACTCACGGTTAACACCTCTTTTGAGTCTATTTAATGGAATGAATAGCCAATGCCGTCAATCAATAATTCAATCAACATCACCCACATATTACGTTTATGCGTCAAGCGCATTCAGCGTGCTAGGGTTATTTTACTAGGCAGTTTACCCAACCGTTGCTTGCTGTGCCAGCAAAGGATAGATCAAATGGATTATGAACAATTGTTTGCTAATCAAGTGCTCACTGGTGTATGCCAGGTGTGTTTAGCGGCAAGTTTGTACCAACATGAAGTGTGTTTAGGTTGTGGCCGTGAAATCGCACTGTTGCAAGCATATTGTGGTAAATGCCTTAAACATACGCCCAATGTTGTAGTGGCACCTTGCAGTTATCATCAAGGATTAGGCCCTCTGATTGCCGCGATAAAATACCAACAACAATGTGCACCGCTTAACGCGATAACTCAGCAATTAGCTTGTCGAATTGCCTTACTGATTAAACATGGCATCATTAGGCGACCACAGGTGTTGATCCCTGTGCCTTTGCATCCAAATCGTTTACGACAGCGAGGCTTTAACCAAGCTTGGTTAATTGCGAAACAACTTAGCCGATTAACGGGTATTCCCCTAGACGACAGTTGCTTAACTCGGGTGGTTGATACTGCGCCGCAAACAGGCTTAGCGGGTAAACAGCGGCGCAAGAACTGCCATGGCGCATTCCAGTTACAAGCGGAGATTCCTTATCAGCGTGTTGCGTTAATTGATGATGTGGTGACAACCGGTACAACCGTAGATGAAATAAGCCGATTATTAAGTGCACAATTTGTTCATGTACAAACATGGTGCCTTGCGCGGGCTGAGGCTCCGGGATTATTAGATTAGCTCGATTGTAGGTTAGATTAATTCGACTTGAGTAATAACAATATTTTTTATAAATAAAAACAATTGGCTAATACCTGCTGCAAGCCCTGTTACAGTGCGTTTTGCATTTTTTGTAAGCTTAAAAAACGTTGAACTAGATCATTTTTTTACGATCAAATCTCATGGACACTACAAAGCTAATGCAACACAGAGTATCATAGGTCTAATTCTTACTAATTTACTCAGGTACTCCCTGACGGAGCAGGTTTTTATGATCACCATTTCCGATACAGCTCAGGCCCATTTCGTCAAACTATTGGCCGATCAACCTGAAGGCACTCACATTCGTGTGTTTGTTATCAGTCCTGGTACTGCACAAGCAGAGTGTGGTGTGTCTTATTGTCCACCAGATGCTGCTGAAGCTGATGATGTTGAACTGCCTTTTAATGGCTTTAGCGCCATGGTTGATGAAAAAAGCGCGCCATTTTTAGATGATGCTAGCATTGATTTCGTAACTGATCAGCTTGGTTCGCAGTTAACGTTAAAAGCACCTAACGCTAAAATGCGTAAAGTTTCTGGCGATGCACCTCTTGTTGAACGTATTGAATACGTTATTCAGTCAGAAATTAATCCACAACTTGCCAGCCATGGCGGTAACATCATGCTGGTAGAAATTACCGACGCGGGTGTTGCAGTATTGCAGTTTGGTGGTGGGTGTAACGGTTGTTCTCAAGTTGATATCACTTTAAAAGATGGTATCGAGAAGCAGTTACTAGACATGTTCCCTACAGAATTGACTGGGGTGCGTGACGTGACAGAACACCAACACGGTGATCATTCTTACGCGTAAGCATAACGAATTGCACACTACAAAAAACGCGACCTCACAGGTCGCGTTTTCGTTTGTTACACTGATATATTCATGTCAATTAGTCGTCTCGAGTGAGCACTTCAAGTAATTCTATATCAAAGAATAAATCAGAGTTTGCTGGAATACGATCACCCATTTGACGCTCACCATAGGCTAAATGTGCCGGTACTGATAATTGTCTTTTACCGCCAACATTCATACCGATAATACCTTGGTCCCAACCTTTAATTACTCTGCCTGTGCCAATAACACATTGAAATGCATCTGACGCATCAAATTGAGTGCCATCGGCTAAACGTCCACTGTAGCGAGTGGTAATTAATGCCCCTTTTACTGCCGCTTTACCCTTGCCGATCTCAAGGTCAGTAATAATCAATTGTTCGGTCATGCTGTTCTCATTATGACTAATTAGATAATAGTTAAACACTAAATTGGCTTTATTGTACTCCAAGATTAGCTGCTAAAAAGCGTTCTATTTCAATAAATGTAGTAAGACGGTGTTGGTTATTACTTAAGTAATGATCGCCATTTTCTAATTCGATATACTTTACTGGCTTCTGTAAATCCTTAAGCGCATCATACATTTTTTCACTTTGCTCTACGCGCACCACACGATCTTTCGTACCGTGGATTAATAACACTGGTACCTTAATACTGGCCACTTTGCTAATCGGTGATCGCTGATATAAATCGTCGTAATCATCACCAATTTGTTTTTTAACAATTTTACTATTGTCGTATCCACGCGATGATTTAACTAATTCTTCAAGGTCTGTCACGCCCGCAACACTAATAGCACATTGATACAGATCAGGTGTGATAGCAACACCCATTAATGCGGCATAACCGCCGTAACTCGCACCAACAATACACATGCGCTTAGGATCGCTAATACCTTGGCTTATCAGCCAGTGAGCACCATCCTCAATGTCGGTTTGCATCTCTAGGCCCCAGTTTTTAAGACCCGAGCTCATAAAGTTGAAGCCATAACCTGCCGAGCCACGAAAGTTCATTTGCAGTACCGCATAACCGCGGTTAGCTAAAAACTGCGCCCAATAATCAAAGGTGGTTGAGTCATAGCTAATTGGCCCGCCATGAGGAAAGATAATGGTCGGTAAGTTTTTGGCGATAGCGTCTTTTGGGGTGGTTAAAAAGGCTTCAATAGCTAAACCATCGCGAGCCTGGTAATTAACCGTTTTAGGTGTTGATAATAGCTCTGGTGGCAATTGGCTGTATCGATAAGCCACAGGGTAAAGTGCATTTTGATCTCTATTGCCAAAGTAATACGCCCCAGATTCAATTGGGCCAGTTGCATAAACGATGTAACGACGTTCATCATCACTGAACTGGGTGATGGCATTGTGTGACTCGGGTAATGCTGCCGTTAGACCATTATTTAACTTGATATAGTCTTGATCCCAGAACAGATATTCACCTTCAATGTCGGTGCTTAAACCAATCACTTTTTGCTTTAGTTCAGAATAAACTAACCAGCCTTCAATATCGTAATTTTCATTGTGAAACACCAGCTCTTTAGTCAATGTTGGGTCAGTTAAGTTGACTTTAAAGATGGCTTTTAGACCTTGATGATAGGCGCTGATATACAAGATATTAGGATCATGGTCGAAACCTATAGGCCAGATGACATCTTCTGCTAGCGCTTCGAACTCCCATAATATACGCAGATCTTCACCCGCTGCTTTTTGCTCGTAAATACGGTAGCTTGTGTCATCGCGATAAATACCAATACGCACGTTGTGCTGCCTATCGGTTAACCAGTCTCCAATATGCATACGTGCCGGTTGTAATGTCTTGATAGCGCCGGTTTTTAAACTGACTTTAATGACGCTTTCATATTGTGGTTTAGAACCTAAGCCTTGAATTTGCATTAGGATATGACCGGGATCATTGTCAAGGTAGTCAATAACCGATGCTTGTAATTGCGGTAACCCATACCCGTAAAAGCGCGATAGCGAGTGATTAGAAAAGACACTTGTGGTTTTGTTGTCGCTCAGTGTGTATTTCATTAAGCGGGTTTCGGTTGTGGGTATGCCTCGACGAATAGAAGGATATTTAGATTCGATTAAGATGACATCATCATTTGCCCAGGTTAACGATAAGATGACAAATTTTTGGTTGTCAGTCTGTAATGGGAAAATATCTTTATTGGTTTTAATGTCGCGAATAGAGAGTACTTGACCTTCAAGCTGATTAGTACTGACTCGAATGAGAGATGCTATTTTTTTTCCGTCCGGCGATAAGCTAACAAAGCGGACATCTGGGATGCTGGCGAAGGCTTCTACAGGCAGGGGCTTGGCAAAAGAGCTATGCGAAAATAGACATAAACTAACAACAAGCCATAAAATCCGTTTCATTAAAGATCCGTTTGAAGAGCGATAAAATGTTGTTAGGATGTTACATTTTTATAGCGAGGTCTTCAATATATTATACGCTCACCAGTTGATACCTGAGTTTATAATAATAGTGCCAGCCGAGTGTTACACTTCGACATAGCATGAATATCGACATCGCAGCCCAAAGGCTGTGGTTGCCCCAAGCTTGCAACAGGTACCAACTCGGAAAGTAAACTGCAAAGGTCGCGATTATCATACTATTTCGCATGGTTTGTCCTTGTGCTGCGCCAATATATACCCCATCAAATAAATAGCAGCCAAACGCCAATATAGGCATAAAAATGAGCCAGATTAAGTAATTGTTGGCAGTATCTTGCACCGCTTCTATATTGGTTAATAGCTGAATTATCCACGGCCCTGCCAACCAAAATAGTAGGCTAAATAATCCTGCCACTATTGCCGACCAGCAAAAAGCTAACACTACGCTGTCATGGAGTAAGGTTGGATTTTTTTGACCAAATGCGCGGCCCACTTCTGCTTCGGCGTAATAGGCTATGCCGTCTAATGCATAAGAGATCAGCATCAGTAAATTAAGCAGCACGGCATTAGCAGCAATAATATTGTCACCTAAGCCGGCACCATAAAAAGTCATAAAGCTAAACGCGGCTTGTAAGCATAAACTGCGAATAAAAATATCACGATTTAAGGTGAGTAAACGAGCATAACCGCGCCAAGATAAATGCGCGATAACCTGGCTAAATTTGAGTCCACCCATATCAATAAGTTGGCGTTTAACCATGACTAATGCCACTGAAAAAGCACAGATGTCAGCAATAACCGATGCCAATGCCGCGCCTTGCACATTCCATTTAAATACCATGACAAATACAATATCGAGAATAATATTGACGCTGTTGGCGATAATCAGCTGCCACATAGCCGCTTTGGGCTTTTGGCGCCCAAGCAACCAACCCAGTAGCACTAAATTGGTTAGGGCAAAAGGCAAGGACCAGATTCGAATCGACACATACTGGCGGCAATAGAGCATGACTTGCTCACTGGCATCACTGAGACTGAGCGCTAAATTGAGCAGCGGAGATTGCAGCATGACGCCAACGAAACCTAAGGTTAATGCTAAGCTGCAACCTTGTATCAGTAATTGTTGCTGAGTTGAGGTATCATTAGCCCCGAAGGCTTGTGCGACAAGTCCGGTGGTGGACATACGTAAAAAACCAAGCAACCATATCATCAAGGTGATGATGGTACTTCCCAAGGCTACGCCACCAAGATAATAAGCGTGTCCTAGGTGCCCAATCACAGCTGTATCAACTAATCCTAAGAGCGGAATAGTAATATTAGACAGGATCATGGGTGTTGCTAATGCCAATAATTGACGATTTTTTTGGCGATTTAACAGTAGTGTACTAACTGACATAGGTATGAATAATCATGGTTAAGAAAATAGCGTTATGGTTGGCATTGCTCAGTTTGAGTGTATTGCATTTAGATGCCAATGCAGTGGTTATTTTACAGTATCATCATGTGTCTGAAAACACGCCTAAAAGTACCAGTGTGACCCCCAGTCAGTTTGCTGAGCAAATGCAGTATTTAGCTGATAATGATTTTACGGTTATTTCTTTAACCGATGCTGTTGATAGTATTAAGCATAACACGACCTTAAATCATAAAAGTATTGTGATTACCTTTGATGATGGCTATGACAGCATTATTCAAAATGCGGCACCTATTTTAGCCACACACAAGTTTCCCTATACGGTATTTATTTCTGTTGCTCCGATTGAAGCAGGTTACCAAGGGATGATGAGCTGGCAAGATATTAACACTCTGTCAGAGCAAGGGGTGACAATAGCGAATCACAGTTGGGGGCATGAACATTTAATTCGTCGCCAAGGTAAAGAAACCCAAGACCAATGGCAAGCACGAGTTGAAGACAATATTCTCGCAACGGAAGCCGAGATCTTAAAACGTACTGGCCAAAGCGTAAAAATGTTTGCTTATCCTTACGGCGAATACACTAGCAAGTTAGAAGCTATTTTGACTAAACACGGCTTTGTTGGTTTTGGTCAGCAATCGGGGGCCGCTGGAGAGTATGCTTCATTAACGGCGTTACCGCGTTTCCCTGTGGCCAATGCTTACGCTGATTTGGCGAGTTTGAAGGTCAAATTTTCCAGTTTACCTATGCCTGTAACTAAGCAAAATATAAGCGACCCTCTACTTGTATCTGGCCAATGGCGACCTAAGTTAATATTAACCCTCGATACTGAAGATATTTATCCACATCAGGTGATGTGTTTTATTCAAGGGCAAGGCCCTAAAAAGCCCATTTGGTTAAGTAAAAATCGCTTATCGATTCAGGCATCATCAGATTTAGCCCCAGGACGTTCGCGTTATAATTGTACGGCACCGAGCAAAACAAAAACCGGTTATTATTGGTTTTCACAAGCGTGGATCCGCCCGCAAGATAATGGGCAGTGGCTCGAAGAATAATGTTATCTCAGTTAGTTACCGTTCTGGTTAATGAGTCTGCGCTATTGCCAGGATTTTACTATTTTCTCAAAGTCAGCAATCAGTTCTGCATTAAGAATTTGCGCTAATTGGCCGGGTTGAGGTTTTGGTTTAAATACCGCAATCTTTTCTACTCGGGGCGAAACTAATACATAAGATGCGCTATGGTCTACCTGATAATCGCTACCGTCTCCAACCATAGCGTATACAAAGCCTAAGTCACGACTGAAGGGAAACAAATCAGCGTGTTGTGCAGTGACCGCTATAAAGTCCTGATTAAAAAAATTGATGTAATCCAAACGTTTCGCTTGAGTGTCGCGTTTAGGATCTGCCGACACAAACACCACTTGTATATTCTTGGCTATTTTTTGTAGCTGTGGATAAGCCGCGGCGAGTTTATTCAAGGTAGTAGGGCATACATCAGGGCAAGCAGTGTAACCTATAAAAAATAAGCTCCATTTACCTTGTAATGATTGGTTATTGAAGGTGTTGCCGTACTGGTCTGCTAATGTAAATGGTGCTAATGCCCGCTGTTGTTCAAATACATAACTGGTTGCCAGTACCATAGGTTCTGTTTGCATCTTTTGGTAAGCAACACCTCCGCCTATGGCTAATAATATCAGCCCTAATGCTATGATTATTTTCAATATATTTCCTTTTCTAGGTTAAGTGTTTACCCAAAAATAATGGTCTACTAATAGGACAATGAATAACACCATTAAATGATAAATTGAGAATTTAAACACCTGCATCGACAGTTCTGGATAATCATGAAACTTTAACTGCCACGCTTTATAGATAAAGCCACAACTGAGTAGGGTAGAGCCGACCAAATAGATTGGACCACACATACCGACTAAAACAGGCAGTAAACAGGCAATGGCGAGTAAAATAGTGTAAAGCAAAATACAGGTTTTGGTAAATTCTACTCCGTGCGTTACGGGGAGCATTGGAATATCAACTTTGGCATATTCTTTACGGCGGTGAATCGCTAACGCCCAAAAATGCGGTGGGGTCCAAGTGAAGATAATAATCACAAGTAATAGGGCGTAACCATGCATTTCATTGGTTATCGCGGTCCAGCCAAGTAATGGTGGCATAGCGCCTGCTAATCCGCCGATAACGATATTTTGTGAAGTTGCTCGTTTAAGGTAAGCGGTATACACCAAGGCGTAGCCGATTAAACTGGCAAACGTCAGCCAAGCGGTTAGGGGATTGACTAAGGCATACAGTACCACAAAGCCTAAGGCTCCGAGAGACACCGCAAATGCAGCCGCTTTGGTTGTCGATATTTTACCTTTGGGTAAAGGTCGGTTATAAGTGCGGGCCATCAAGCCATCAATTTTGCGATCGATTAAATGATTAAATGCTGCTGCTGCCCCCGCCATCATTGCAATGCCTGCCATACCAGCAACTAAAGGTTGCAGCGGCACTATGCCCGGTACCGATAAACACATGCCAACCAATACGGTCAGTAGCATAAGTGCAACTACTTTTGGTTTGGTCATTTCAAAATAAGCGCGCCATTGTAGGGTTAATTTAGGTTGAACCTGACTAATAGTAAGAGGTTTTGTCATGGTCGATCCTCGCTTATGCTTTACGCCACAGGGCGTAATTAATAAAGACTAAGGTAAGCAGCAATAAGGCTGCACCTGCATTGTGTGATACCGCGATGCCCAAAGGTAAATTCATCACCACATTGCTAATACCCAGTCCGACTTGGGTGATTACCAATAACAGTAATAAGTAACCACTGTTTCGCATTACATGTGATTGTGCATAACGTAATTTTAGCGCTAGTAGGATCAATGTTATGGCAGTAACAACGGCCCAAACTCTATGACTGACATGAATGGTCATTCGAGTTGCATAGTCTAATACCCCAAATTCAAAACTTGGATGATCGCCCTGGAATGGTGAAAAAGCATCGGCAATACGTAAGTTATCGACCCAATTACCTTCACAAATGGGTAACGAAGTACAGGCGAGAGCCGCGTAATTTGATGAGGTCCAGCCGCCAAGTACAATTTGAATGACTAATACTCCTAGACTGACTAAAGCTAACGGAACCAGTTTGCGGGCATAAGTATCACCTCCTGGGATCCGTAATGGCTTAAGCCTAAGGTACAGCAGTAGTAACAAGGCAAATAGACTAAAACCGCCAATAAGATGTGCCATCACCACAATAGGCATTAGTTTCATTGTGACAGTCCACATGCCAAGCGCTGCTTGAAATACAATTAAGACGGCTATAAAACTGGGGAGTTTTTTCGGTGCATGAGGTTGTTTAAGGCACAATACAAGGATAGCTAATACCATTAATCCTAATGCACCGGCGATGTAGCGATGGATCATTTCAAGCCATGCTTTTTCTGGCTCTATGGTCATTTGTGGAAAATGCGTTTCGATTTTTGCTAAGTCATGGCTTGCACTGGGTACCGCTAAATGGCCATAACATCCAGGCCAATCAGGGCAACCCAGTCCGGCATCAGATAAGCGTGTGTAAGCCCCCATTAAAATGACCGCTAAGGTAAATACCAAGGTAAATTTTATCAGCCGATTAATGGTCATTAGCCCACCCTCGATAATTTAAGCATTTTGCGTAAATCAGCAATCATGGCTTTACCTTGGGCAATATTGGCGTCGTGGCCAATCACATTGTCATATTGCATCACCAGGCTGCCAAGAGGATCGACAATGATCAGCTGTTGTTCAGTCAACAATGTTGCAAGTGCATCATTGGCATTGACTTGATCAAAGCCGATATTCAATTGTTTGAGTATCTTGGTGTCGCTGTGATTATTCACCACTATGATAGGGATAACGCGATCTCTATCTTTGCCTAGTGCGATATAGCTCTGGTGTAAAATATACAGACGTTCTTGACACTGCTCGTTACACTGCTCGGGGAGAAAAAAAAGTACCTGCCAAATATGTGGTTTAGGGTTTTCCATGGCTAAGTTGGCATAACTCACTTCGGGAGTGATCAGTGCCCCCTTGTTCGTCGCCGCACCATTATAGAGTTCTAGGCTTAGCACTAACTTGGCTATTGCAACCGGTAAAATAAACACCAGCAGTAATACGATTAGCGCTTTATTGCTCTTTTTCGGTAGGGAGTTCATTCCATCTCCTCTTTATCATATTGATATTATTGTTAAGTTATTTATTCACGACGAGAGTTAACGTCGATATTGTCGATATGCTATCCAGCTCATTAATCCTAAAAATACTCCTGCCATAGTGAACCATTGCAAGGCATAACCTTGATGCTTCTGCGCCGATAATGGGATCGGCACCCAAGGTTGCGGTAAGTTATAGCGCGGGACATTTTCAGGTTGTAGCACTACAGGTATTAGCGAATGTTCTAACATGTCAGCTAATGCTGCAGTGTTGATGTTTTGAAAACGTATTGGCGCATCGGCGCGTTGTTCAGCATCTAACTGATCACTAAATGGATTGGTTTGTTTTTGATATACCCGTCCATAGAGGGTGTAGTAGCGTGTTTCTAGTGGTTCAAGTTGAGGCAATATTCGACGGTCTTTGTTGGCGGCAACAAAACCTAGTTCAACGAGTATCCAAGGCTGCTCTGGGGTTATTTCAAACACTTGGTAAGCTAAATATCCCACTTGCCCTTGATACACCTGATTGTCTAGCAGCATTATTGTGTTATTAACGGGTTTTGCCAAAATCGATAAGCGGTAACCTGTGAGCAATGCCGCCTCTGACTCAGACCCAGTGGGTAACTTTGATAAATTAACCAGTGCTAACATTGCCTCATAATTGAGTGCATGCTGTTGTTGGCGCACAAGTAATGTGCTTTGCCACTCTTGTTTAAACGCTGCCCGTGATAATTGCCATAATCCTAACTTGACCAATAAGCCAAACACGACCAAAGTAATCATTACAAATAACACCCGAGACACACCCACACTCCTAAAAGGATTGCCTGTGACAACACCTTTCATTGTTAAGTTAGTTTTAGTCTCGTTGCTTGTATTCATATTATTTAACTTAGCTAGAGCCTTATTTATTATGGTTAAAGGGCAGCATCAACAATCAATGAGTCATTATCTTGGTCGTAGAGTGTTATTTTCTGTTGTCGTGATTGTGGTGCTGCTTGTGGCCTTAGGGCTAGGCTACATTCAACCTAACCCCAGACCTTATTAGTGCTGATTTACAGCACATAAACAAAAATGAATAAGCATAGCCAAACCACATCAACGAAGTGCCAATACCAACTACCCGCTTGAAATGCGAAATGTTTGTCGGGGGTAAAGTGACCCTTGATAATTCTGAGTAATAAAATAATCAAGAACAGGGTACCAATCGTCACGTGCATACCGTGAAATCCGGTTAACAAAAAGAAGGTGTTACCGTACACTCCTGAAGACAGGGTTAGGCCCATTTCTTGATAGGCATGGCTGTATTCTTCGACCTGTAAACTGAGAAACGCAATCCCCAACATCACCGTTAACGCCAACCAGATGATCAATGGCTTACGATTGGCTTTTTCGAGATTGATGTGGGAAAAGTGCAAGGTAACCGATGAGGTTAACAGGATGATGGTGTTGATTAATGGCAAACCCGTCCATGGCATCGCCTCGGTTGCGCTACCATCAGGTGTTTTCACCAAAGGCCAAATTGCTTCAAAGGCAGGCCACAGTACCTCATGAGTCATGGCATTGTTCGATGCGCCACCAAGCCAAGGTACTGAAATCATACGTGCATAAAATAATGCGCCAAAAAAAGCCCCAAAAAACATAATCTCTGAAAAAATAAACCAGCTCATTCCTTGCCTAAATGAACGATCCATTTGTGGTGAGTAAAGTCCTGCCATTGATTCATCAATAACGGTTTTAAACCAACCAAAAATCATAAAGATAATCACGGCAAAACCAGTGATTAATATGTAACTTCCTGAGGTTTTTTCAGTGGCTAATTGTTGTACATAAGTGCCTGCGCCAAATGCAATTAAAAATAAGCCTATAGCACCGATTATCGGCCAAGCACTTTGGTTTGGCACATAATAAGTTTGATACTTTGTGGTCATTTTGCTGCTCCTTGCTCTACGACGATCGTCTGTTTATCGGTGATGTCATAGAGGGTATAAGAGAGAGTCAATGTATTAATAGACGCGGGTAAATCCGGGTCCACGTAGAAAATCAGTGGTAATTCTGCTGTTGCTGATGCGGCCAAGGGTTGTTGGTTAAAGCAAAAACATTCCGTTTTATTGAAGTACGCCGCTCCTTGTCCAGGTGATACTGAAGGGATTGCTTGGCCTACGGTGTCGTGTGCAGACAGGTTTTTAACCAAAAATTGTGCGTGAGTGAGCTCACCAGGATGCACGCTTATTTGGTTCACTTTAGGGCTAAATTCCCATGGCATATCTGACTGAACTTGGGTCACAAATTCAATGGTAACGGTACGGCTTTTATCAACCACTACCGCTTCATAGCTACTGGCGCTATTTTGGGTTTTGCCATTAATCCCCAATGTATCGCAGAGCACGTCATAAAGCGGTACCAATGCAAAACCAAACCCAAACATACCAATTGATCCAGCAATCAGCATGATTAATAACTTACGATTTGATTTTTTTGGCTGTGTCATCTCATTTTATCTCCGGCGGAGTGGTAAACGAGTGATATGGCGCTGGACTGGCAATGGTCCATTCCAAACCTTCTGCAGCTTCCCAAGGGTTATCGCCAGCCGGTTTGCCACCTTTGATACATTTGAGCACCACAGCGAGAAAAATAAACTGCGATAAACCAAATGCGAATCCACCAATCGAAACAATTTGATTCACATCGGCAAACTGTACTGCGTAGTCTGGGATTCGACGAGGCATACCCGCCAAGCCTAAAAAGTGCATTGGGAAAAACAATACGTTGACAGAGATCACTGAGCACCAAAAATGCCACTTGCCTAAGGTTTCGTTGTACATATTACCGGTCCATTTTGGCAGCCAATAATATGCCGCCGCCATAATGGAAAATATCGCCCCAGTCACCAGTACATAATGAAAATGCGCCACCACAAAGTAAGTGTCGTGATACTGAAAGTCAGCAGGGGTGATTGCCAGCATCAAACCGGAAAAGCCACCAATGGTAAACAGAATGATAAACGCCACCGCAAATAACATTGGTGTTTCAAATGTCATCGAACCGCGCCACATGGTAGCGACCCAATTAAACACCTTAACCCCAGTAGGAACCGCAATTAGCATGGTGCAATACATGAAAAACAACTCGGCGAATACCGGCATGCCTGTGGTAAACATATGATGTGCCCATACTAAGAACGACAGCACAGCAATACTGGCAGTAGCGTAAACCATAGAGGAATAGCCAAACAATTTCTTGCGGCTAAAGGTCGGTATAATGGCGGAGATAATGCCGAATGAGGGTAAAATCATGATGTAAACTTCTGGGTGACCGAAGAACCAGAAAATATGCTGGAACATCACTGGGTCACCGCCACCTGCAGCATCGAAAAAGCTGGTACCGAAAAACTTGTCGGTTAACACCATAGTCACTGCGCCTGCGAGCACTGGCATCACCGCAATTAATAAAAAGGCAGTAATTAACCAAGTCCACACAAACAAAGGCAGTTTCATCCATGTCATGCCAGGAGCGCGCAAGTTAACAATGGTTACGATAACGTTAATCGCGCCCATTATCGAGCTGATACCCATGATATGGATGGCGAATACAAATAGAGCGGTGCTATCAGGGCTATAAGTGGTTGATAGCGGTGCGTAGAATGTCCAACCAAAGTTAGGACCACCGCCTTCCATGAATAGCGAACTGAGTAATATGGTAAACGCGAACGGTAAAATCCAAAAGCTCCAATTATTCATCCGCGGTAAAGCCATGTCTGGTGCACCGATCATCATCGGAATTAACCAGTTAGCTAATCCGGTAAAAGCTGGCATCACTGCGCCAAATACCATGATAAGACCATGAACCGTGGTCATTTGATTAAAAAAGTTAGGTTCTACTAGCTGTAATCCAGGCTGAAATAACTCTGCCCGAATGACCATTGCCATGGCGCCACCAGTGAGAAACATAATAAAACTAAACCATAAGTACAGCGAACCGATATCTTTATGATTAGTTGTGAGTAGCCAGCGCATGAGCCCTTTCGGCGCTCCGTGATGATGATCATCATGAGCGGTAGCTAGTGTATCGTGCGTTGTTGTGCTCATTGTCTTCCCCTACTGTCCATGGCTAGCGACATCGGCAGGTTGCACCGCCTCGCCAGAATTATTGCCCCACGCATTGCGCTCATAAGTAATCACCGCAGCCATCTTTTGTGGGCTAAGTTGACTACTAAATGCCTGCATCGCGGTGCCTGGTTTACCGTGCATAACGATATCGATATGTCCGCTAACCGGTCCGGTAACCACAGGGCTGCCAATAAGTGAAGGGAAAGCGCCTGGCAAACCAGCACCAGTGGCTTGATGACATGCGGCGCAAGTGGTGGCATAAACCTGCTCACCTTCTGTGATTAATTGCTCCAAGGTTAAGGTGGGCAGATCTTCAACGGCAACAACCTCTGGCGTTACAGCCTTTACGACGGTTTCAAGAGCCTGAGTCGCTTTTTCTGTCGCAGTATTGGTACTCTCAGTTGCTGTTGCGGCCATTGTGCTTTCAGTCTTATTTGCTTCAGTACTTGCTTCAGTACTTGCTTCATTGCCGCCAGAGAAATTACTCACATCAGCAGCTTGAACAACATCACCGGTATTATTGCCCCAAGCATTACGCTCAAAGGTAATCACTGCGGCAATCTCTTGGGCGGTAAGTTGCTTGGCAAAGGCTTGCATTGCGGTTCCTGGTTTACCGTTTAAGACGATGTTGAGGTGACCTGCAATAGGGCCTTTTATGATAGGACTGCCAATTAGTGATGGGAATACGCCTGGAAGGCCGGCACCATTAGGTTGGTGACAAGCGGCGCAACGAGCAAGATAGATCTGTTCACCTTGGGTGGTTAACTCTTCAAGAGATAAGGTTTGTGACAGTGATGCTGCTGCCGCAGCAGCGGCATTACTGGCCAGTTGCTTTTGCTCTACTAACCAGTTATCAAAATCTGTCTCTGATAATGCTTGCACCACAATGGGCATAAATCCATGGTCTTTACCGCACAATTCGGCACATTGGCCACGATAAATTCCGGGCTTATCAATGCGGGTCCATGCTTCATTAATAAAGCCTGGATTGGCATCTTTTTTAACCGCAAAAGCCGGAACCCACCATGAGTGGATCACATCATCTGATGTCATTAAAAAACGCACTTTTTGGTTAATGGGCAGTACGAGTGGTTTATCGACTTCAAGAAGATAATGCTCTCCTTTAGCCTCTATGCCATCGATTTGATCTCTGGGGGTCGATAATGTGCTGTAAAATTCGATGTCTTTATCAAAATAGCTGTAATGCCATTTCCACTGCGACCCAGTAATTTTGATGGTGAGATCCGCATTGCTGGGGTCTTCCATGGCAATTAAGGTTTTAGTGGCTGGAATAGCCATGGCGATTAAGATGATGAAAGGAATGACGGTCCAAGCTATTTCCACTTTAGTACTTTCGTGAAAATTTGCCGCAACAGCGCCTTTTGATTTGCGATGGTAAATCATTGAATAAATCATGATCCCAAACACCACTAACCCAATGGCACAACAGATATAAAGTATCGTCATGTGGAGGCCATAAACCTTACCACTGATATCTGTCACGCCTTGAGTCATGTTGAGGGACATTTCTGATGCCCCAAGCGGAAGTGCTATAAACACCACCAGTAAACAATACCACCATTGCTTCACAAGACTGCTCCTCTGTTCATTGCAAATAGCAATTACAAAGAAAAGTCACACAGTAATTCTCTGCTCTATGCAAACTTTTCGGTTCCCGAAAAAAGTTTGATGACCTCAAAGTACCTTGGTGGCAGTAAACAGGTTGTTTACGGTTTTATTATTAGCGGTGCACCACGCTTGTACCTACTACTGAACTTATCAATATTGAGTTGGCTCATTTGTCTGAAAGTAATCTTAATCACTGTCATTCATGTCCAATTAAAGATGAATAATATTTCATCCTTGGGAACAACATTAGCTGTAGATTAAACATTGATCAAGATCACTTTGTTGGCTAATTGACTGAAAAAAGATGAAAAAAAAGCCCTGAATTCAATACAGGGCTTGGTAAGTAAGGGTTAATGCTTAGTGAAATGAGCAAAAATTACTTGTTCCATTTATTAATGTAGGGCTAACAAGTTGATGTTTGTGAGGTAAGTGAGCATTCACATCCTCAATTACCACACCTAAAGCCCGTGCACTTTTAGCCACAATTTCTAATCGACGACTATCACGAGCGTCAAGTGAGCTTGTCCAAGTGACGACAGCACTTGATGTTCCACTGGTAAGCGCTTTTTCCATCGCCCATAAGGTTTCGACTTCGTCTTTAGTGTGCACCAGTAAAATACGGTCCATTCTCACGCCAGCATTTGCCAGCATATGTTTATAGCCAATGTGTGGTGGGCTAATTAACACAATCCATCGACCTTGTTGGCTCAATGTGGCGAGTTGACTACACAACTGGCTCAACTCAGCTTCACCTTGGGTGACTGTTTGTAATGTGCGAATGGTTTGGTTGCCATGCAATTCTGTTTCAGCTAAATCTACCCATAAGCCTGGGTGACGTGGCGCGATGCCCATTAGTTTGTTCATAACCAATCTCCATTACGGATAACGCCAACGGCAAGCCCTTCGATGGTTAGGCTTTGGCAACTTAAATCAACTTTAATCGGGGTGTAATCGTCATTTTCTGCGTGCAGATAAATCACATTACCTTTTTGTTCAAATCGTTTTACGGTGACGTCATCATCAACACGCGCTACTACAACTTGGCCATTACGTGCTTGTTGCATTTTATGAACCGCGAGTAAATCGCCTTCTAAAATACCGATGTTCTTCATGCTGTCACCACGAACGCGCAACAGAAAGTCTGCGGCAGGTTTAAACATGCTCGGGTCGACTTGATAATACTGTTCAACGTGCTCTTGAGCCAAAATAGGCTCACCAGCTGCAACTTGTCCAATCAGAGGCAAACCGGTTTCAATCTGTTCTTCATGAGGTAAGCGAATACCTCGAGAGGTTCCAGGCATGATCTCGATAAAGCCTTTTTTGGCTAATGCTTTTAAATGCTCTTCGGCAGCATTAGCACTTTTAAAGCCAAGACGTTTCGCAATTTCAGCACGAGTGGGTGGCATACCTGTTTCGGCGATATTGTTTTTAATTAAGTCTAATATTTCTGCTTGGCGCGGCGTTAACGGTCTCATGATGATTCCTGTCTTTTTATACAGTGACTGTCATTATATACAGTGTTTGTGTTCGTGCAAGTATTAACCAACTATTTTTTGTGTTTTATTGGTTTTTTGTAACTTAAATTGATGTTTTTATTAGTTATTATATATTTTTTATCTTGCACTATGCCTTAAAGTGAGAGCTTACGCGTAAAGATAAGTCGGCCAGATAGTGTAAGCAGGGTGGTTTCTGGTATCCTATACGATAATATTACAATGGCTTATGTTGCGAAAATAACCATGTCAAAACCAGATTCAATATTTTTACAAGCATTAAAATGGGTTCAGAAATGGATGGTACAGACCATTGTGGTGCCCCATGATCCGTTTGATGACCTCAATATAGATCCGACCAAGCCCTTGGTTTATTTGATGAAAACGGAATCTATTAGTGATATTGCCGCCTTGAGCGAAATCACTGAAGGATTTGGTATGCCAAGTCCTTATGAGCCGTTACAGCTTGATGGTTTAAGAGTGCCTCGAGTGGTGTGTTTAGAGGGGCGTAAACCTCTATTTGGTAAACGTGAAAGTGGTGAGAAGTTCCTTAATTATTTTACCCGTTTATTATCGCTTCATAGTGAGAATGCTGACCTTGATATTCAATTAGTGCCAGTTTGTCTTTATTGGGGACGTACTCCTGGTAAGGAAGAAGACAGCATGACAGCGGCTGTTTTTGAAAGAGAAAACCCAACTTGGTTACGTAAGTGGCTGATGATTTTATTTTTAGGGCGACATAATTTTGTGCAGTTTTCTAATGCGTTATCGCTGCGCCATATGGCGGATGAGCACGGTACAGATAAAAGAATTGCGCATAAATTAACCCGTGTCGCGCGAGTGCATTTCCGTCGCCAACGTAAAGTTATGACAGGGCCACAATTACCTAATCGTCAAATGCTATTTGCCTCTTTATTAAAGTCAGATTCAATTAAAAAGGCTATTGAAGAAGAAGCGGTCAACAAAAAAGTATCTCCTGAAAAAGCCCGTGAAACTGCGATTGAATACCTCGATGAAATTGCCGCAGACTATTCAGATAGTTTAGTGCGCATTGCCGAGCGTTTTCTCACTTGGTTATGGAATAAATTATATAGCGGTATCAATATCAAAGGTGCTGAACAGGTAAGACAGCTTCACCATGATGGCCATGAAATTGTCTACGTACCTTGTCATCGCAGCCATATGGATTACTTGTTGCTGTCATACATTTTGTATTATCAGGGTATGGTTCCGCCGCATATTGCGGCCGGTATTAACTTGAACTTTTGGCCAGCAGGGCCAATGTTCCGCCGTGGTGGAGCATTCTTCATCCGCCGCAGCTTTAATGGTAATAAACTGTATACCGCAGTATTTCGTGAGTATTTAGATCAGTTATTTGCTAAAGGTTATTCGGTTGAGTATTTCACCGAAGGTGGGCGTTCGCGTACAGGGCGTTTACTTGCGCCTAAAACCGGCATGTTGGCAATGACCATAAACAGTGTACTACGCGGCATAGAGCGCCCAGTGACGTTAGTGCCAGTATATTTAGGTTATGATCATGTGATGGAAGTGGCCACTTACCACAAAGAATTAAGCGGCAAGAAAAAGAAAAAAGAATCTGTTTGGCAGTTATTTGGTGCGCTGCGTAAACTCGGCAATTTTGGCCAAGGTTATGTTAATTTTGGTGAGCCGATTAACTTACAGCACTTCTTAAATCAACAAGCGCCAGAATGGCGTAGCGAACTGGCGAAAGAGCCTGATCAAAAACCATCGTGGTTTACTCCATCGGTTAATTTACTCGCTAACCGCGTGATGACCAATATTAACGGTGCTGCCGCCGCGAGCTCGGTAACATTAACCAGTTTAGTGTTATTAGCCTCAGAGCAAAATGCATTAGAAAGAAGTCAGTTAGAACGCCAACTTGATCTGTATTTAGCCTTATTGAAAACCGTACCTTATACCGATTACGCATCGGTCGCCGAGGGTGATGGTAAGTCGATTGTTGATCATTGTTTGTCGTTAAATAAGTTTGTTAGTACCAAAGATTCTATTGGTGAGATTATTTCTGTTGATGAAAAAATTGCCATCACCATGAGTTATTACCGTAATAATATTATTCATTTAATGGCGATACCGTCATTAATTGCCAGTTGTTTATTGCGCTATGATGACTGCGATCGCGCGCGCATTCATGCCATCGTGATGGATTTTTATCCATTGTTGAAAGCAGAGTTATTTATGGGCATTGATGATGTGCCTAAATATGTTGATGGCGTTTTAGACTTTATGCTTGAGCAAGGTTTGTTGAGCGACAATGATAACTTTGTCATCACGCCTCGTCATATTACCCAAGTATTACTTCTGGCTGAAACGATCAGTGAGACCTTGCAGCGTTATGCCATTATCTTTAATTTACTGGCGATAAAGCCTGAGCTTGAACGTTCTGCTCTTGAAACCGACAGTCACTTGTTGGCCCAACGACTAGGCGCACTTCACGGGATTACCGCTCCAGAGTTTTATGACAAAAAACTGTATAACACCTTGAGTGTTAAGTTAAAAGAACTAGGTTACTTATGCAGTGTTGAACATCGTGACGAAGTGATCAGAATTCGAGATCATGCCAACAAGTTACTGAGTTCGTCAGTGAAACAAACCATAGTAGACAGTGTGGATGCGGAGCACGGACAATAATGGCAAACCATATGAATGCGGCCAAGCATCGCACTAGTGGTAAGTCAGTATTGGGTGGGGCGATGATCATTGCTGGCACTACAGTGGGTGCGGGAATGTTTTCCTTGCCAGTTGTTGGTGCAGGGATGTGGTTTGGTTACTCAATAGCGATGTTGCTCGGCGTCTGGTTTTGCATGCTAATGTCGGGTTTGCTGTTATTAGAAGCTAACTTGCATTTTGAACCCGGTGACAGTTTCGATACCTTAACTCGAGTAACCCTAGGGCAGTTTTGGCGAGTCATTAACGGCGTCTCTATAGCCTTTGTGTTGTACATTTTAACTTATGCCTATATCAGTGGTGGCGGATCGATTGTTAATCACAGTTTATCGGCATTGGGTGTCAGTCTACCTCAGAGTGTGGCAGGGTTAGTGTTTGCCGTGGTGCTGGCGCTAGTGGTATTTGTCAGTACTAAAGCGGTTGATCGCATTACCACCATCATGCTTGGTGGCATGGTCATTACCTTCTTCTTGGCCATTGGTAATTTATTGATCGATATCGATACCGTGAAACTGGTATCACCCGATGGTGAGTCGCGTTACTTACCTTATCTGCTCGCTGCGATTCCTTTTGGCTTAGCCAGTTTTGGTTATCACGGTAACGTACCCAGTTTAGTTAAATATTACGGTAAAGATGCTAAAACCATTGTTAAGGCTATCATTAGCGGAACCACAATCGCATTAGTGATTTATGTGTGTTGGTTAGTGGCAACTATGGGTAATATTCAGCGCAGCCAGTTTGCCGATGTTATTGCCCAAGGCGGTAATATTGGGGTGTTAGTTGCAGCGTTGTCAGGGGTTATTGCCAGCCAATGGCTTGATAGCATGTTGACCCTGTTTGCCAATCTTGCCGTGGCATCATCATTTTTAGGTGTCACATTAGGTCTGTTTGACTACCTTGCTGATCTATTTGGTTTTGATGATTCGCGCACCGGACGGATTAAAACTGCAGCGGTTACGTTTATCCCGCCAACAATATTGGGCTTGCTGTTTCCGAATGGGTTTATCCTCGCCATTGGTTTTGCTGCACTTGCAGCCACCATATGGGCTGTGATTGTTCCAGCTTTGCTGGCTTATAAGGTGAGGCAGCAGTATCCCGATTATGTTGGCTTTAAGGTGCCAGGCGGAACGCCACTGATTGTGCTTGTGGTGTTGTTTGGGATAGTGACCGCAACATGTCACTTACTGGCAATGGCAGATATCTTACCGGTATTTAAATAACCGCAACTTGTTACAATCGAATTATAATTATTCAGAAAGCCTTCGTTTGAAGGCTTTTTTGTTTGTGACTATTCTGGCTGATGTTTAACAACCAATGGTATGTTGGTCAATAAGCTATTTGCTGGCATGATAGCAATAACCATATCCTCAATTGGATGGTTTATGTTGCCGTTGATGACGCTGATACTTCAATTGCAAAGCGCTATTTTGGGCATAATCGTGGTATCTGTAATAGATACTCATTAAGTGTATTTAGGCAAGGATGAGCAAATGACACAGAATAACACCCAAGCCGAGTTGGCTAGAATTCATCGCAGTATGATGATAGTCGCCTTAATTGATTTCCCTGGAGCACTGTTGTTTGGTCTAGGCATTTACGGTTTAGTTGCCGGATTTGACCAAGATTTTTTACCTATACTCGCTAACCAAGCTGTCATTGTTAATGTCATGTTGCTTTTAGGTGCTGTGATTATGGCGTGGGGCATGTTTCGCATGGTAATGCTTGCTCGTGAAAAGCAACTCTTATTACAACAACGTAAGTGAGATATTGATTAACTTAGCTTATTTTGTTCGGTTAAGTTTGATTGATCACATGATTTAATTGCTACTCACTACCTGCTGCAAGTGTGCTACAGGATAGCGAATGTCGCGATTACAAAGGTGTGATAGAGCGGTTTAGTGCTGACTTACTTTTGTCCGTTTCTAAGTCAAGAAAACGAACTCGTTGTGCCTAAATTTTGTTGGCCTTCGAATGAAGGTTTGGCATTTTTTATGTTTGGTTGAGTCGTGTTTAGCTGAGTGGGTGTTGGTTAAATGAGTTTGAAGCTTGTACCTTCAATGCAGTTAATCACTTGCAGTGAGCTGATGTGCAGATACTACTTCGGGACGCTTTGCGCCATCCATGGCCGCTTAACGAAAACATCCCTGTTTTCGATACCCTCAGGCGCATCTACACTGGGTCATTCTATCTCTTCGATTTAGCTTCATTTGGTACGAATGTTAAGTTAACAGCTAACCTGGTTTTGCCCCATTCCTTGCTAGGGATGCCAATTCGCCAATTTCAACTTACTGAATAATTTTCAGTCTATTCGGGTAATAAAGGTTTGCTCGTCATCCACAAAAGCTACAAAGCCGCCGTGATAGATAAATACCCGACCACGCCCCTCAACTAAGCAGGCAAGCTGTGGGTCCAAATCTTCTTCGTTACCCTGTCTTTGATATGTGCCGATATCGGTGATTACGCCGCTGAGAGTAGGCAAATATCTATAAGTTCGCTTTGCTTGATCAACCAGGTTCAATTCGCTGGCGGTAGAGAAGCAAGAGGGTATCGTACCGGCTTCTTCGATAAACATAGTTTTCAGTTCTTCAAAAGCTGTGATCACTAGCCAGTCGATGCCGTTAACATGATGGATAAACATTGAGTTTCTCGGTAATTCTGATGCGGAGATTTTAACATTATCAGGGGCAGAACGTAGTAGAGATTTAGTAATTCTGTGCAATTTACGGTCATTCACTAGGCCACCTTGAAACACGTCTTTGCCCCAAAGCTTGTTAGAGAGCATCCAATTTAAACTTTGCTCGAACTTAGTTATCGCTAATTTATGAAAGCACCATTTTGATATAAATTTATCTACGATTAACATCATAGAATCTTTGCGACAGCATACTGTGTTTTTACACAGTTATAATTCATTTGTGTTAGAACAACAGTGTTGTTTCTCGTTATGTAATTGCGAAAATTCTCGGTTTTACCTAAAGGATAATTCTATCTAATTGAATTAGCTGATTTTTGTTAACATATCTGCTCTGCATAACGAGTTTGTATTATTCTCAATTATCTAAATTCTTGCTTTTGCCTAGACTAAAAGGTGATTGATTTGGATTATTTAAGCTGATAAGTTACTAAAATCATTAATAATTAAAGCCATTTGGATGTTGTGTTTTGGTGAGCTTCTCAGGATGTTTATCGGAATTCTCGTTAATACGCTGTTAAACCTCATGGAGTAGTAATCGATAATGGATGAAATTTTAAGCTTCACGTTAAAAGAAGTCGGGGGAGCAGCGGCGATACTAGCTGCATTTTCAGCTTTTTTAGGTGCCATATGGAAAAATCGCATTCATATGAGGGAAAAATACCAATTTGATGCGGCACTGAAGCAGATTGAATCTTCACATGCACGTCAAACTCAATCACTTGAGCATGAACTACAGATTGAAAGACACGCAGCACAACTAGGTCATGCAAAGCTAATCGAAAAACGAGCCTCAATTATTGATGATGTTTACAAGCTATTAGTTGAGCTACACGAGGCAATATACGACACAATTCGACCTGATTACTTCGGTAGGGACAAGCCATCAAAACAAGAAGCATATGAGTTGGCACTACCAAAATTTGATTCTTTTGTTGAAAGCTTTGAGAAGAACAAAATATATTTTTCTGCTGACATAGCAAAAATAGTATCTGAGTTTTATGTGGCCGCAGCGCAGACGCTGGGCCAAGCTCGCGTTGCTATCAACTCCGGTGAATCATTGGGTAAGGGTGACACTCCGAATCTTCAAAAATTATTTGAAAAAGTAAATTATGAAATGGGGCAAGCTCGCAATGCTGTAGAGGAAGACTTTAGAGGTATTCTTCGTGTTGGCGAGGTTTAACAAGCAACTGCAGCGGATCAATTTTCGCTGCGCTTCAATTGCCCGCTGAGTTGGGCGTTATCGAATATTCGATTCCCATACTTTTCCTAACACTAGTCGTCATTTTTAGAGTTTGGTTCTAGCTCATTTTTGTCCATAAATGATTTAGATTCCTTGATTGAAAAAGCCTAAATTCAGCTTTGAACTTGAGGCCGTTGAAGTCTTTTTTATAAAAGAGTGCGTGAGCTAGCCCGCTAGCTTTCGTGGTACAGGTCGTTCCTTGGCATCCTGCCATCACGACATTCGTGAATCCATTCATATCAGATGTACCATCGGAAGCGATAGTATTTTCACTCTTTATTGCATGATGGGCCGAAGCAGTCTGCAAATGTAGGTCAAAGTTAAATCTGACCCCATGGCGACTTTTCGCAGCTGTTGTTTTGTAAAGAGCGAACAGCCGTTGGTTTCCACTTGGTCTGGTGTGGGCGAAGCGCCACGACGTTAGCGGCAGTAGGCCGAAGGCCATAAGTACAAGATATAAAAAACAAAGCTGGATTCCGGCTCAAAAACATTGCCGGAATGACAAAGTATTTGGCCCGTGCAGTGTGGAACCTTGCGATCTTAAGCGTTAGTGATCGTAGGTCTATCTTAAATCCACTTTTGTCCAGAAATAAGTTAACTCATGTTCTTGTATAGCACTTTTCCATAGCCATCAATTAAGTTGAATCGAAGAGATAAAATTCAGGTGTAGATAAGCTAGGGAGTATCCAAAACACGGATGTTTTGGTTGAGCCCACAAGGATGTGCAGCGGCGTCTCACTGGATTATCTGCACTAAAGCCTGCGGCAGGTAATTAATAACATTGAATTAACGATTTAAAACAAACTAGTAGATATGAAATAGGTTGGGCATTATTCGGACGAAAGTTTAACTACCAGCCAATAATGGGCCACAAATAAGTTAGTTTTCTTGGCGTAGAAATGGATAAGTAAACTCTGAACTTGAGGACTTTGTGCTGCTCAACTAAATCCATAGACACCTTTTACTCTAAGGTAAAAAAGGCCTCAACCGGTTACGTTAAAGCCTAAACCTGCCTAATTTACATTGTCGTTGTCTGAGTTAATAATCGATTAAGCCGAATTTAACTTCACCAAAGCAAGGCTTATACAACAATCCCCAAGCCATAAGATGACTTGGGGATTGTTGTTTTTCGTAAATATTTCTGCTGTAAATATTTGTAGTCTATATCTACTTGGCGTTAACGTTTCCGCTATTGCTTAGGCAACTTGCGACCATATATCAGCAAATAAATTGCGGGGATAACAAATAGCGATAATAGCGGCGCAGTCACCATACCGCCGACCATAGGTGCGGCAATTTTTTGCATGACTTCATTGCCAGTTCCGCTACCCCACATAATTGGCAGTAAACCAAAAAATATGGTGGCGACTGTCATGGCTTTAGGGCGAATTCGCATTACGGCACCCTCAACTAAGGCGGCAGTTAAATCCGCTCTACTGTGGTAGTTGCCGGCTTGTTTATAGGCCTTAATACTATTATTAAGGTATACCTGCATTACTACGCCAAACTCGGCGGCAACCCCAGCGAGGGCAATCATACCGACCGATACCGCAACGGAAAAGTTAAAATCCAGCCCATAAAGTAGCCATGCACTACCTACCAATGAAAAAGGCAAACTTAACATGATCACCGATGCTTGTATGACCGAATTAAATGTCATCATTAGCAGCATAAAAATTACCGCAATCATTAATGGGATCACCATTTTCATCTTAGCATCAACCCGCTGCATGTACTCGTATTGCCCCGCAAAGCTATAGTTGTAGCGCGGAGGCAGAGTAATTTGTTGCTTAAGTGCCTTTTCAGCCGCAACGATATATTCACCAATCGAAATGTCTTTGAGATCGACAAACACCCATGAGATCAGGCGGCCATTTTCACTGGCTAACATGGGGGCACCATCACTGATGTTGAGATCAGCTAAATAGCTTAATGGTAAGTATTTCCCTGTTTTAGTCAGCACAGGTAAGTTTTTGAGTTTCTCGATATTATCTCGTAACTCTCGCGGGTAACGTATATTGATGGGATAGCGTTCTTGGCCTTGAATTGACTCACCAATGGTCATGCCACCAATAGCCATTTGCACTACATCTTGGATATCTTTTAAGGTCATGCCATAGCGTGCAGCATTTTTAAGATCTGGGGTAATATCAATATATCGCCCACCGCTACTGCGCTGTGAAAATGCTGACACTGTGCCAGGTAATTGGTTTACTACCGCTTCTATTTCAGCGCCAATACGTTGCAGTTCTTCGACATTCGACCCCGATATCTTTATGCCAACAGGTGTTCTCACCCCAGTAGATAACATATCGATACGAGTCTTAATCGGTTGCACCCAAGCATTAGTCATCCCTGGAATACGCACGGTTTTTTGCAGTTCTGCAATAATGCTTTCTAAGGTTACGCCATCACGCCATTCTGCTGTGGGTTTGAGCATAATAGTGGTTTCGAGCATGGTTAGCGGTGCAGGATCCGTTGCGGTAATGGCGCGGCCCACTTTGCCAAATACCCGTTTGACTTCGGGAACGGTTTTTATTAGTCGGTCGGTTTGCTGCAATATTTCTGCCGCTTTACCCGCGCTGACACTGGGCAATGTGGTTGGCATATAGAGCAGATCACCTTCTTCCAAGGTGGGCATAAATTCTGATCCCATCTGGCTTAATGGGTAGTAAGCACTGAATAGCACAATAATCGCCAATCCAATGGTGATTTTAGGGAAGTTCAGTACCCATTTAAGTAATGGCTGATAGATAGCAATCAATACCCGACTAATAGGGTTTTTACGCTCATCAGGGATTTTCCCGCGGACAAAGTAGCCCATTAATACTGGAATTAAGGTGATTGCTAAGATTGCAGATGCGGCCATGGCAAAGGTTTTAGTAAAGGCCAGTGGATGGAATAAACGTCCTTCTTGTGCTTCAAGGGCAAAGACTGGAGTAAAGCTTAATGTAATGATCAATAAGCTGAAGAACAGTGCTGGGCCGACCTCAATTGAGGCTTCTTTTACCAGTTGCCAGTGATCTTCTCCCTCAGGAGCCTTACCGTGTTTTTGACGATAATGTTCTAAATGTTTATGAGTATTTTCGACCATCACAATAGAGGCATCAACCACAGCACCAATGGCAATGGCAATACCGCCTAAGCTCATAATATTGGCATTGACTCCAATAATATTCATGGCGATAAAGCTGACTAAAATTGAAATAGGTAAGGTGATAATCGCCACTAAGGTTGAGCGGGCATGCAGTAAAAACAGTAGGCAAATAAGCCCAACTACGAGCATTTCTTCAAGTACTTTATGAGTAAGGTTATCGACTGAGCGCAAGATTAAGTCTGAGCGGTCATAAGTGGTGACTAACTCGACACCATCAGGTAGTCCATTACTGATTTGCTCGAGTTTTTTCTTCACATTATTAATGGTTTCAAGGGCATTTTCACCGTAGCGCATTACGACAATGCCGCCGACGACTTCGCCTTTACCATCAAGTTCTGCAATGCCACGGCGCGCTGCCGGGCCGGTTCTTAATTGCGCGACATCTTTCATTAATACCGGCGTGCCGGTTTCGGACAAGATACCTAAGGGAATTTCAGCAAAGTCAGCAATGGTCTGGCGATAACCACTTGAGGTGATCATATATTCTGCTTCGGCCATTTCAATCACCGAGCCGCCAGTCGAGCTATTGGAATTATCTAAGGCATTTTTAATGGTCATTAAGTCGATTTGATACAAAGCTAGCTTATGCGGGTCGACGACCACTTGATAAGTTTGTTCCATACCACCGACGGTAGCAACTTCAGATACTCCTGCAACACTTTGTAATTCAAGCTTTAAAAACCAATCTTGTAATGAACGTAATTGAGCTAAATCATATTGTCCGTTGCGATCGACTAAGGCGTATTGAAAAATCCAACCTACACCAGAAGCATCTGGCCCAATGCTTGGCGTAACGCCGGCAGGCAGTTGATCTTGGGTTTGAGACAAGTATTCTAATACCCGTGAACGTGCCCAATAAATGTCGGTGCCGTCTTCAAAAATGACGTACACAAATGAATCGCCAAACATTGAAAACCCACGCACCGTTTTAGCACCGGGCACGGCAAGCATGGCCGATGACAATGGATAGGTAATTTGATCTTCAACCAATTGCGGTGCTTGGCCTGGGTATGACGTTTTAACAATCACTTGCACATCGGATAAGTCGGGAAGCGCATCGAGTGGTGTCATGCGCATCGCTTGATAACCCACTAAGGCGATAACGGCCGTGAGTACCAACACCATAACGCGTTGTTTTATTGAAGCACTGATAATTTTTGCTAACATTGTTGTGCTCCTTTAGTGCTGGTGAGCATCTGTCGCAGTGGCATTTATTGGCGCATTACTTAAACGCTGTAAACTGCCTTGAATACTGGCTTCTGAGTCCAATAAGAACTGCCCTGAAATAACCACTTTGTCATGTTCATTCAGTCCCTCTAAAATTTCGGCTCTACCGTCTGCCATCATACCAATTTTGACTGGCACCGAAGCAAAGCTGGTATCACTGCGCTGCACCACAATACGGTTCTCACGTCCGGTAAGAATCAGCGCCTCAGTTGGCACAGTGAGCACGTTATTTTTAGGCAAACCATATAAGGTCACATCCACTAAGCTACCGGGCCTAAGCTTGTCGTGATGATTATTCAGTTTGATCCGCACTCGCATTGCGCGGGTGACTGGGTCTAATTCGGGGTAGATGTAGTCAATGGTTGAGTCGATATCAAACAGTCCTTGCGCCGCGGCACTCACAGTGACTTTACGACCTTGTTGTAACCAATTTTGTTCGTTTTCAAACACATCTGCAATCACCCATACGCTGTCTAAATTAACGATTTCAAACAAGGTATCACCTGGCTGAATGTACATACCATCGCGAACGGTTAATTTACTGATAAAACCATCTTGCGGAGCATAAAAAGGTACTTTAAAAATGGTTTCACCGGTTTTTTCTAAGTGCTTGATTACAGAGCTATCAACACCGAGTAGTTCTAAGCGTTTGCGTGCTTTGCGTAATAAACTACTGCCCCGTTTTGTATCTTGTTTAAGGTAGTCTTGTGCTTGGGAATAGTCGTCTTGGGCATTGACCAGTTCTGGCGAGTACAGCTCATATAAAAGTTGGCCCTTTTTTATTTGTTGTCCCACGTTATTTACCGTTAGCGTTTCTATCCATCCGGTTGCGCGTGTATGCACATGACCAATCGCATTTTGGTTATATTCTACTGTGCCTATGGTGTTAACTTGGCGAGATAAGCTCGTTCTTTCAACGACATGACTTCGCATGCCTAATGCCTGCTGCATGCCGCCAGATACACCGACCACAATTTCTTGGCTTGGGTCTGTCACGGTCACTTTTTCAAGGTTCATACCACAGATAGGGCAAGTTCCAGGTGCATCGGATATCACATGTGGATGCATAGGACAGACATATTTTACATTGGTGCTATCGCTCTGATTGGCTGTCGGCATTAATTTAGCGACTAATGCGGGTTCAGGTTGACTAAACACCTTATCTGCTTGGCTTTTTTCTACAGAAGCAGCACTTTGCATGTTTGCCATTGGCGCCTGAGTGTCGTCAACTGTGGATTCTTCTTCCTCCTCTTTGACGACGAGAAACATATTACAAATTGGACAGGTTCCCTCTTTATCACTGATCACTTCAGGGTGCATCGGGCAAGTATAGGTTTTACCAGCTTGTACCTGATGCTGGGCATGATCGTGCTCTGCGCCATAAACGACAGGTGATGTCATAGTAATAGGGATTATTACCCCAACAAACGCGCCTAGTAGCACACTAGAAAGTGGTAATTTCTTCATAACAACCTCGATATTCATCATGACGATACTGACGATCGTCATGATGAGAAACACTAAAAACAATTATATTGAACGTACGCAATGCACAAGAATAATCAATTAAACTTGTTTGCTATGCTTTGTTCTACTGGGATAGCGTTTTGCATGTTTGTCATTGGATGCTGCATGTTTGCCATTGGATGATGAGTGTCGCCAGCGCTGGACTCAGCTTGCTCCTCTTTGACGACGAGGAACATATTGCAGATGGGACAGCGTCCCTCTTTATCGCTGATCACTTCAGGGTGCATCGGGCAAGTATAGGTTTGACTGGCTTGCGACTGATGCTGGGTATGATCGTGCTCTGCGCCATAAGCAACAGGTGATGTGAGAGCTGCTGGGATGATGACACCAACGAATGCGCTTAATAGCACGCTAAAAAATGGTAAATTTTTCATAATAACCTCGATATTCATCATGATAATACTGACGATCGTCATGATGATAAACGCTAAAAAACAATAGTATTGACTGTGCTCAACGCACAAGAATGATCAATTGAATTAAGCGATAGGAGGGCGGAACGCAGGAGGGAAAGCGATTGATACACGGTTAACAACCATTGCAAGCGGTGCAGGATAGACCGGAATATTAAGCATCGCCAATGGCATATCAATTAGGTTAGCGGTAAACGAAATAGTCAAACAGTGGTTACAATCTGGACTACAAACACCTGAACCATTACAACAGCTGGTTTGCGGTAACGATGCAGCAATGGATTCATCCACATTATTGACAGCACTTGGCATATCATGACAATTCTTCATTGCCCCGTGCATCGTCATCGTTGTTGTGGTGTTGTCAGTGTTAGCGGACATTTTTTGAGCCATTTCTGCATGGGCCATTGGCACCATCAAACTGTCATTAGTCAGCAACCCCTGTCCGACAAGTGCGAACAAAGTGATTATGATGATCCAATAGTTTGACTGCTTTGCTCTCATTTAGCCTTAACCAAGTCGTTTTATGGGGTTAGCTTAACAGACCTTTACTTCAGTAAACATCTTTCAAGTAATAACACATTATATTCATTAATCTGAAAATGATGATAACGCTTTTATGACCATTATCGTGTGATACACATTCCATTTCATTAATTTAGGGTCCACTTAGGTTTAAAACGGCATTATTTACCTTTTAGTTTGAGCCTATACCTGTTGCGCTTGAGCATATCAATCACCCAAATTAATCCACTGAAGGTTAACCATAAAGTGATAAATGCAAACATCATAATAGGGATGTTATTAAAACTGCCTTGATTGGTGTAATCCATAAAGTGCAGCATAAAAAATACATCGGCTAAACGTGTATGTTCATCACTGTGGCCGACGAGTCGACCCGACTGCGCTTCAATATACACGCTGGTGGTAATGTTATCGGCAAAGTTTATCTGCCAAGTGTCATTGTGCTGTTTTGGAAAGTCGTCTAATGGTGGGGTGAGTAAGCGAGTTGAACTGATTTCGGCCTCTCCAGAGTAGGACGCTTTGGCCAGCTGTTGTGCCATTGTGGTATCAATTACGACTGGGTTACCGTCATACGCATCAACTAAGGTGTAGTCATGGTTAAGATTATTGTATAAGCCTTTTTCATGGGTTAATAAGTAGTAAGGCTTACCTAATAAAGTCATGAGGTTCAGTGACACGCTAGGCTTAAATGTGGCCAAAATAGTGCTAGGTTCAAGCAAACGATGAGTTTCTATTACCACGTCAGCGTGAGTATCGTTAAGGTGGGTAAGACCTTGGGCTTTATTGTGATCCATGAGATTAAAATACAGGCCGCTGATTAACCATAGCAGTAACTGGATCCCTACAATGACAGATGCCCATTTATGCAGTTTTCTGATCCAAAGCATTAGGCAACCCCACTGTGTTTACGCTTACTCAACATAGGCTTGCGTTTGTTTTTAGTACGACGTAATACCCTGAAATACGTCAAGGTTAACCCGCTAACGGCAGCTAAAGTTGAGAGCAGTGCTATCCAGAATAATAACTGATTATCGATTTCTTCAGCATCGCCATAATCCATCACATGAAAGCGAAACATCCAGTCGAATAAACGCCAAAATGCATGGCGCTTTGCTACTACTAATCCGCTGTCAGCAGAGATATAAATTGATGGTGCGGAAAAGTGGTCGAAATTAATTCGCCACGCAGGTAAGTGGCGAGCACTAAGTTCAAAAGGCGGATTATCGATCAGTAAACTCACGTCGGTAATCGGCTCATTACCAAGGTAATAATATTGGGCTAATGCAAAGGCTGTTGTTTGATTAAGTGGCGATAAACGTTCCCCTGTCTGGGCATTTAGCATTAGCTGCTGAGTTGCTGTTTTGGTTGGAATGGAAAAGCGGTATACGTCTTGTTGCATCAGTTTACCGACGCTTATTTGCTCTGCTTTAGGGTAAGTTTGTAACAGTTTTGCCAATGAATACTCTAGCTTATCGGGGTTGATTTTTGTCTGGGGGTTACTGATCAGCGAATCACCATGAATATAGTCAATATGCATAAACACCATATATGTTCCTGTCACTGACCAAATAACGAACTGTAGTCCGAGAAAAAGCATTAGCCATTTATGGAGTGTTCTTGCAGTTTTATGCATTTAAATTAACCTTATTATTTTTGTTTGTTTGTTTGGTTAAAAAGCGTTTTATGCGAGTCAATCAGGCTTTAAATGACCATCGAGTTAGCATTAGCGGTTAAGTGACTCATAGTTTGCAGCAATTTATGTTAATCGTGAAGCTAAACAAGTGCTGTCAACGGACGACAATAGCCGTACCTTTATCCAAGAAAATGCATTGACTTAAATTTGCTGTGGTTAATATTTTGCCTTAAGTGTTATCAGCCGCTAGCCAAGGGCGAAGGCTTATAGCCGTAGTCAAATTAGGTGGCATTTAACTCATTTTTTCGTTCAGCATTATCTTTATTGACCGCTTGGTTAACTAAATTTAGTCATCGATATTTATTTCGGTCATGTATGTGCAAAAGTCGAGACCTAGCTCGCACTTTAGACATTTTTTAGATAAATAATTCTCAAAATAGCGACTAAAATCAATTTTATAATTTCGAATAATCCTAAACTAGACTTATAAATATTAGAAATTCCTTTTTTGCTATTACGGAGATTGAACAATGAACTGGCGTGCACTATTTAAACCAAGCGCGAAGTACTCGATTATTGCCCTTATAGTGGTTGGTGTAATAGTGGGTGTCGTAGGTTATTTCACAACACAACAAACTTTGCATGCAACAAGTACCGATGCTTTTTGTATGACATGTCACCGTGACCATTCGTTAAGAGATGAGGTTATGGCGTCAGCTCATGGTGGTGGTAGAGCCGGTGTCACAGTGCAATGTCAAGATTGTCATTTACCACATGGCCCATTTGATTATTTAGTTAAAAAAATTATTGTTTCTAAAGATTTAATTGGTTTAATGACCATTGATGGCTTTATGACGCAAGAATGGTTAGATGAAAACCGTAAAGAACAAGCTGATTTAGCATTAGAATACTTTCGCGGTAATGATTCAGCTAACTGTCGCCATTGCCACACTCGTATTTATGAAGATCAGCCAGATACGATGAAGAAAATGGCCGTAAGAATGCACAGTATGAACTTTAAAAAAGCACCAGAAGACAGAAAGACCTGTGTCGATTGTCATAAAGGTGTCGCGCATCCTTATCCTAAAAAGTAATGTGCCGATATTGTTAACTAAAAAACCTCGTTAAATAACGAGGTTTTTTTATACCAATGGTTCAGCTTCTCGGCGTTTGATTACTTGTTGATGCTGTTAATAAGCGGGCTAGAGTGCTGTGAATGATAGTGCTCAAATAGCGCAAATACTCCCCAAAGCAAAATCGCCCGATAATGTGGCGCAGGCTTGTTGTTTCGGGGATTTTTTAAGAATGTGATGAGTACTAGTAGCAGGTGCATCACCGCGGTAATACAGGCTAATACATTAATAAAGAGCCGAACGTCTGCGCTGAAAATAAACCAGCCGTAAGCCACCAAACACCACATCGACAAAGTAGCCGTTTTACCAATAAGTACAATATCGTTTATTGATATCGGCATTGACTTAATCGGCCGATAATTCGGTATTGTTCGGCTGATATTGGTACAGTCGATAACATACTTGACCTGCCTTTTTTTCTTTTAAGGCAACCCAGGTTGCTGGCACATCGAATGAGGTCAATTCTGATTCGGTTTCGAGATAAATTTGTGCATTGGGGTTTAACCATTGGTGTTGCATCAATAAATCAATGGTGTTGTTTACTAAATCTTTACGAAACGGCGGATCGATAAACACCATATCAAATCCTGTTGAAGTGCCTTTTGCAAGTATTTGTAAACTATCGCCATTAATAACCTCTGCATTTTGGCATTGCAGGGTGGCAAGATTTTGTTTTAGCTGATTAGCCGCATTTTTTTGCAGTTCAATCATGGTTGCAAAGCTGGCATAACGGGATAAAGCTTCGAGGGATAATGCGCCACTGCCAGCGAAGCAATCAAGTACTCTGGCGCCACGAATATCGTTAGCAAGCCAATTAAATAAGGTCTCGCGCACACGATCGGTTGTTGGGCGTAAACCTTCAAGATCATGGATGGGTAGCTTTCGAGATCGCCATTGACCTGAAATAATCCGCACCTGACCGCTGCTGGTATTTTTTTTAGCCATCTCATCCTCGTGATTTTGCCTGAACAAAGAAAAAAGAAAGTGGTAGACTATGCCACAATCTGAACCGTCGTTATTTTATATCAAACTTGTGATTAAATGTGAGTATTCATCATTTTACTGGTTAGAGATGCAACAAACGGCTTCAACTGAATTTTTAAGCATATAAATACTGGTAGCAAACATGGCAAAGAAAGGTTTTTTTTCCTGGTTTCGTAAAGATAAGCCCGTCCCTGAAGGTGAAGATCAACAACAGCTTGATGTTGATAAACAGCATGACATTGCTATAGAGGCTACTGAACAACCCCAACATGCTGAGCTGCACAAGCAAGCCGATGACACCGCCCGTATAGAAGAAACCGAGCGACTGGAACTTGAGCGTATCGAACATGAGCGCCTCGAGCATCAGCGTCTAGACAATGAACGCGCTGAGCAAGCTCGTATTGAGGCTGATCGTATTGCTGCAGAACGTCAGGCCGCAGAAGTGCTAGCAGCCCAAAAGCTGGCAACCGAGCAGGCGGAGCAACAACGGCTTGAGCATGAGCAAGCAGAGCAGGCTCGTGTTGAGGCTGATCGTCTTGAAGCAGCTCGTATTGCTGCAGAACGTCAGGCTGCAGAAGTGCTAGCAGCCCAAAAGCTGGCAGTAGAACAGGCGGAGCAACAACGGCTTGAGCATGAGCAAGCAGAGCAGGCTCGTGTTGAGGCTGATCGTCTTGAGGCCGCTCGTATTGCAGCAGAACGTCAGGCCGCAGAAGTGTTAGCAGCCCAAAAGCTGGCAGCAGAACAGGCGGAGCAACAACGCCTTGAGCATGAGCAAGCAGAGCAAGCCCGTATTGAGGCCGAGCATATTGCTGCGCAAATCTTAGCTACTGAAGCGCTAGCCGCCGAGCAGTTAGTTGAACAACAGGCTCCAATAGAGTCGATTGCGTTAGATGAACAAGATGAGCCTCAAGCTAAACCGCAGAAAGAAGGTATGTTTGCCCGTTTAAAGCGTGGCTTGATGCGCACCAGTGAAAATATCGGTTCAGGTTTCATTGGCTTTTTCCGCGGTAAAAAAATTGATGATGAGTTATTTGAAGAACTTGAAGAACAATTATTGATTGCCGATGTTGGCGTAGAAACGACGACTAAATTGATCAAAAGCCTCACCGAACATGCATCACGTAAACAACTTAAAAATGCCGAAGCACTTTATGATTTAATGCGTGAAGAAATGCAAAAAATGCTCGATCCGGTAGCCGTTCCTTTGGTTGCCGAAAATGCTAATGGCCCGTTTGTAATTTTAATGATTGGTGTCAACGGCGTGGGCAAAACTACCACCATAGGTAAGCTCGCTAAACAGTATCAAAGCCAAGGTAAATCTGTCATGTTAGCAGCGGGTGACACTTTCCGCGCAGCAGCGGTAGAGCAGTTACAAGTATGGGGGCAGCGCAATAATATTCCTGTAGTGGCACAACATACTGGTGCTGACAGTGCTTCAGTCATATTTGATGCCTTACAAGCTGCTAAAGCACGTAAAGTTGACGTATTGATCGCCGATACAGCTGGGCGTTTACAGAATAAAAGCCACTTAATGGAAGAGTTAAAAAAGGTATTGCGAGTAATGAAAAAACTCGACCCTGATGCTCCCCATGAAGTGATGCTAACCTTGGATGCGAGTACCGGGCAGAATGCCATTAGCCAAGCACAACTCTTTAAAGAAGCGGTTGGTGTGACCGGCATTACCATCAGTAAGTTAGATGGTACCGCCAAAGGTGGGGTTATTTTTGCGATTGCCGATAAATTTTCTATTCCGATCCGTCATATTGGTGTGGGTGAGCAAATTGATGATTTGCGTACCTTTAACGCCAATGATTTTATTGAAGCATTATTTAGTCAGGATAAAACGGACCAATAATATATGATCCAATTTGAGCAGGTCAGTAAAGTCTATTCAGGGGGCCAAAAAGCCCTTATGGATGTCAATTTTCATCTTCGACAAGGTGAAATGGCCTTTTTAACTGGCCATTCTGGTGCCGGTAAAAGCACTTTGCTCAAATTGATTACCGTGATTGAACGTGCCACGGCAGGTAAGGTGTCTATTAATGGGCATAATATTGCGAATGTAGGGCCGAAACATGTGCCCTATTTACGACGTAATATCGGCATGATTTTCCAAAATCATCACTTGCTGATGGATAAAACCGTCTTTGACAATATCGCCTTACCGTTAGTGATTGAAGGCTTTACCCATGGTGAAATTCGTAAGCGTGTCGCAGGTGCTCTCGACATGGTCGGTTTATATGGCAAAGAACGACATTTACCGATCATGCTGTCTGGTGGTGAGCAACAACGCGTCGGTATCGCGCGCGCTATTGTTAATAAGCCTCCTTTACTGTTAGCTGATGAACCTACGGGTAACTTGGACCCTAAATTATCGATGGATATTTTACGCTTATTTGAGGCCTTTAATGACTCAGGTACCAGCGTGCTTATTGCCACCCATGATTTAGGTCTCATCGCGCGCATGAAATACCGTACTTTTACGCTGCGTGAAGGACGAATGCTTGGTGGGGAACGTTCAGCTGCTGAGGAGAATATGGGATGAGTAAAAAACCGAGTATTACTCAAAGTAAATTACCCTTGAGTGGCCGAATCGTGATGTTTTTTATTCGTCATGTACAGCAAGGCATGTCGAGTATGGGCGAACTTTGGCGCAACCCAGTATCATCTATTATGACCATGGCTGTATTGGGCGTGAGTTTAAGCTTACCGGCTGCACTGCAGGTATTGGTTAAAAATGCCGAAAATATCACTCAGTCTTGGAACAGTGCCGCAGAAATTTCATTATTTATTAACAAAGGGCGCAGTGAACAATCTATTCAAAGTTTGTTGTCGCGCATTAAAGCTTTTCGTGAAGTTGAATCAGTCACTTACATTAGTCGCGAGCAAGCACTAGAAGAGTTTCAGCGTTTATCGGGATTTGGTGAGGCGCTGTCATATTTAGATGAAAACCCATTACCTGCTGTAGTTACGGTAACGCCCTCGCTTAAATACTCTAGTCCAACAGGCGCACGTGAGTTATTGGTAAAATTAGAACGCGAATCCGAAGTTGATTTTGGTCGTTTAGACATTGAATGGCTAGAACGTTTGCAAGCATTGCTTAAGTTACTTGAAAAAACCGTACTAGCGATTGCCACTTTATTGGTACTCGCAGTGGTATTAGTGATTGGTAACACCATTCGTTTGGCGATCATGAATCGTCGAACCGAAATTGAAGTCATGAAACTCGTCGGCGCGACAGAAGCCTTTATTCAACGGCCATTTTTATATACTGGGATTTGGTATGGCGTGATAGGCGGGATTTTGGCGTGGCTGATTATTAATGTGTTAGTGTGGTATCTTGATGGTGCTTTAGCCGAGTTATTGGGTTTATACGGTAGTGAGTTAACGATTCAAGCATTAACATTTTCTGAGTTGATTAAGCTGGTATTACTGGCCTCATTTTTAGGCTGGTTGGGATCGTATTTGTCTGTACGTCAGCACTTACGTAGCATTGAACCGTCATAATAGCAGGCGTATAATTATCAGCAGCTGATAATAAATGAACCTTTGTTCACTTGCTTTGTGGCTACCTTGCGGTAAAAATGTTCACCTAGTTGAACCTTATTTGACATATGATGTCATATAGTTGATAGTTTATCGGCTAAATCGAGTGAGCCTCGTTTCTTTATCAACTACAGTGTTGTTAGCTGATAGTGTTGTGAACTAACAGACTCGACTCATCGTATTGAGTTAGCTGAAATATATTTTTGAATGTAGTAGGAGAGCGAATGACTTATCAAACGCAATCAATGGCGCTGGCTGTACCACACAGCACTAGCAGTCTAGAAGCGTACATCCAGTCTGTGACCAGCATTAACATGTTGGATGCGGATACCGAGTACGACATCGCCAAGCGTTTACAAGAAAATGGCGATCTACATGCTGCAAAGCAACTAATTATGTCCCATCTTCGTTTTGTTGTGCATGTTGCCAAAGGTTACTCAGGATACGGTTTGCCGCAGGCTGACCTTATTCAAGAAGGTAATATCGGCTTGATGAAAGCGGTTAAACGCTTCGACCCTGATGTCGGGGTGCGTCTGGTGTCTTTTGCCGTGCATTGGATTAAAGCTGAAATTCATGAATACGTGTTGAAAAACTGGCGTATTGTGAAAGTTGCGACCACAAAAGCACAGCGTAAGTTATTCTTTAATATTCGTAAATCTAAAAAACGTTTAGGTTGGTTTAGTGATGCTGAAGTGACTATGGTCGCGGAGAATTTGGGAGTATCGAAAGCTGACGTGACCGAAATGGAGTCGCGGATGGCAGCCCAAGATCCGGCTTTTGACTTAACCAATGACAGTGATGATGATAATCATGATTTTGCCCCAGCATTGTATCTGGAAGATCATTCTTCAGATTTGGCCGATCAGGTTGAACATGCTAATTGGGAAGCTGATTCTCAAGCACGTTTATTATCAGCTATCAAAACTTTAGATGAACGCAGTCAGCACATATTACGTGCGCGTTGGTTAGATGACAATAAAGTCACCTTGCAAGAGCTTGCATCGACTTATCAAGTGTCTGCTGAACGTATTAGACAGCTAGAAAAAAATGCTATGAACAAGCTTAAATCTTGCATGGAGTAATACTCCAGCCTGTTTGTTGCTCAATTAAAACCTGCTACGGCAGGTTTTTTTATGGCTAAAATTTGCAGTGTCGTTTACGCGGCATTATCTGTTGCAGGTAACGTGAGTCTAATAAACTGCTATGGCTGATAGCCACTTTGTTTAGGGTATCGCTATGAATTACTGCGCTGTTTTTGATGCGCTTATCTGCGGTTGAATTGCCGCAATAATGCTTTTTCTAGGCACTTTTAACCCACTTGAAACCACATTTTGTGGCCAGACAAAAAACTGCCTAGGACGCTTGAAGCGTGCCAGTGTTGATTCAACTAACTGACTCAGTTGCAAGTTGACAACATCTATATCGATCGCCATTTTATTATGGTCACAATGGAGGTTATGGTTGCTCCCAACGTTATGGCTATTGTCTACTGCGCAATAATCAATAATAGCGCCAGGTAAGTGACCAAACGTCGCATCGGTTACTGCAAATACAATTGCCTGGGCGACATTTGGATGGCTTAATAACACAGCTTCAATTTGTTCTGGATGAATATTTTCACCGCCACAGATAAACATGTTATCCACTCGCCCTAAAATACTGAGCTGCCCTTCAGGATCTAATTGGCCCTTATCATTGGTACAAAACCAGCCTTGATCATCTAATGGTAAGGTTAACCCTTGCTCGGTTAAATAGCCTAAAAATAAACACTCACCTTTGACGTAAATAACGCCATCTTTTAATCTAAGCTGTCTTGAAGGTAAAGGATACCCATGATGACCTAATAAATTCGCTTTCGCTGTGGTAATTTGCGAGCTCATTTCTGTCATACCATAGCTAGTGTAAGCATTGATATTTTGCTGTTTTAGCGTCTCAATAAGTGCGGGTTCTATGACGCCACCACCTAAAAGTAAGGCGCTGATATGGGCAAATGCATCAGGTTGCTGTTGCAGTATCTGAATCGCTTGGGTGGGCACTAATGACACATGAGTAATATGGTTGTCAGTCAGTTGCTCAGCCAGTGGCTGTGCGGAATTTCGTAGCACAATGCAGGCGCCGGCTAAGGTGCAGCGATGAATAATGGCTAAACCACCAATGTGAAACAGTGGCAATGATAATAACCAAGTGTCAGATACCTTAAGAGCAATGAAGCTCGCAGACCCTCTGGCGCTGCTCAGATGGTTGTTTAAACAATGGACCGCTGCTTTTGGTGGGCCACTTGAGCCAGAGGTGAGAATAATGTTTGAAGCTATATGGGGTGATATTTCAGCGCTGTGGCTGGCGCCTTGAGGTAAGATTTTAGGCAGATCAATATCGAGCCAATGGCGGATTTTTATTAGCGTTTTTCTGGTGGGAGTATCGGTCCAGAGCCATTGCAGATCAAAGCGTTCAATAAGCTGATTGATCTGCATATCGGCAAATCTAGGCGACAGAGGTAAAAATACCCACCCAGCATCAACGCAGGCCCAATACAGACAGATCATCTCAATATTATTGTGGGATAAACATGCGACTATGTCGCCTTGCTTGACGCCTTGAGCTTGTAATTGTTGCCCTACATGATGGACTAAACCACTTAAGCGAGCGTAGTTGATCCGAGAGTTCACATCTTGGTCTAAAGTGGCCTCTTCAATGGCAATGGCGTTCGGGTAATTTAACCCTGCTTGATGCAAAGGTGACATCATGATTAATTCACCTTGTTTGAGTCACGTGCTTGGCCTATATGCATCAGTGGCTCTAGTACTTGCTCATTGAGTTGCGGTGATAGTTCTGATGTAGCCAACAGCAAGGGCTGCGTAAAGGCGCTTAATGTATCAAGGCCCGGTGACTCATCAGGGGTTAAAGCTTGGCTTACCAAGCGTAAGTCGTTAATGCCCATATTCGCTTCTAAGCTTGAGCTTAATATACAACGTACCCCCTCAAGATGAGCTTGGCTTATCATATTTTGCAATTTCTCCAGCGAACCCAATAACATGGGTTTGATGATTAATGCGCCTAAACCGGGTTGTTGTAAGGCGACATCTAGATCAAACTGAGGCGAGTTGAGTGATTCATCAAGCGCATATTTAATCCCTAATTGGCTATATATTTGTCGATTATCGTTAGGGTTAATGCAAGGCTCTTCAATATATTCAATTTTGTGTTTGGGTAAGCAGGCTAAAAAGTCGATAGCTTGTTCAAGACTAAAGCCTGCATTGGCATCTAAACGTAAAGTGACGTGCGGTGCGATAGCCAGTATTTGATACACAAATTGGATCTCGCTTGCCATGTCGGTTTGAGCCACTTTAACTTTAACGCTGTTTATGTCGCCTTGTGTTAGGAGCTTTTGGGTCATAACCTCGATTGACATACCATCATAAAGTAATGGAACTACAGCTGATTGAGTATGAGGATTATCGATGCGAATAGGCAATATATGAGTTAATTTTGCATCCAATAAGCTCAATGCAAATGCTAGCGATGGTAGCGACATCTGCTGGGCCATGTCATTTAATATCGCCAAGGGTTGATCAATTAAATTTGCTAACACATGCTGCAGTTGCCATTGCACCTCAGCAAGGGATTCTTGGCTAAAGCCGCTGATCACTTGGCTATTAATGTCTAAGCCTGACAGTGGCGCGATTTCAACCCAAGCTGTTTGCTGGTTATTGAGTTGGATCTCGAGCACCAAGCCTTTACGACAATCAATTCGTTGCTTACCTACAGGTAAATAAGAGTTAAGCTCAATTTGATACTGATACAGGCTACAACGGCTGATGGTTAAGTGGTCAAGTAATGACATTATTGCTCCTTTAAACCGGTTAACGGTTCTGGGCATAATAACGCCAGTAAGGTATCGGTAAATAAGTCAGGGTGCAGGCTGTGAATATTATGCCCTGCGGCATGCAATGGCTTTAGCTGTAAGTGTTGAGCAGAATCGGCGAGTGAAGCCTGCCAATCGATAGCCACTTGTGCAAACTTTTTATCATCTACACCATAAATAAAATGACACGGGCAGTTTAGGCGCTCAAGCACCTTTCGACAGTCTTGTTGCAAGCTCAGTGAGGTTGTTATAAAGCAATTAGCCAAGCGTTGGGGATCGTTAATCCGCCGTATAGCGATAAGTTGTTGTTTTTGATGTTTACTCAAGTCGCTAAAAACAGCTTGCTGATACCACAGGCTGAGAAAGTCTGTTATGGGTAAATACTTGAGTTTGTTCGCCCACAGGTTATCGCTTTGGGATCGAGCCGCTTGCTGCTGAGAGTCTTGCAAACCAGGATGAGCAGATTCGAGGGTTAAGCTTAAGAGTGAATCTGCAAAGTCATCGGCAATATGCAGTGCAATTCGCCCCCCAAGAGAATAGCCGAGTAAATGAAACTGCCTATAACCCATGGCATGTATTTTATTGGCGATCAGCTTTGCAGCTTGGTGCAACCCCGGCGAGTCTAAAGTGTCGATATTCTCGCCATGACCAGGTAAGTCAATACAAATACAATGAAAATATTGGCTTAAACGCGGCATTAAAATAGACCAGTCGTCTTTGCTGCCCAAAAAACCATGCAGCATCAGTAATGCGGGTAATTGTGGTTGGCCAAAACGATGGATCATCACCATTAGTGTTGTTTCACCCATTGGTTGATTTGCGTTATTTGATCGCTCGCTTGAGTTGGGCTGACATTAACTTCAATGACTGACGCACAATTAAACTCAAAGGCTTCATGATAAGCCTGATTAAACGATTCAATGTCATCTGCTTGTCGATAAGCCAAACCAAACATGGCGGCACCATAGCCAAACTCTAAACCATGACTTAAGCGGTAAAAATCATTACGCAGGCTTTCATTAGGAACAGGCAATAAATTAAAGATATTGCCGCCATCGTTATTGAGAATAACCAGCACAAATGGTTGAGTCATTTGCTTCAAGAGTGCCAATGAATTGAAATCATGCAAGCAAGACAAGTCGCCCATAACTAGAGTGGTTGGTGCATTTTTATCTGCCGCAATACCACAAGCGGTGGCAATTAAACCATCAATACCCGACGCGCCACGATTGGTATAAATTGCCGGTGTGTTAGTGGCAATTGGCGCATACATATCATAGAGGCGAATCGGTAAACTATTACCAATAAACAGTACATTTTGGTCTGTTTGCGCTAAAGCGATTGCTCGTATCACTTGCGCTTCACCAAAGGTTGTATTGTCTATTTGTTGTTTCAACAGCGACTCTAACGACTCATTTAGCGGTAATAATGCTAATGCCCAGTTGGCCTGTGATGAGCGTGGCCAAGGGAGCTGGCATACGGCTTGAACACTGGCTTGGAAAAAATCTTTAGCTTGATGGGCCGGATCTAAACGATCGCTGTACTTACCTATTTGCCAATAGCTATGCCAATTTTGCTGGGCAATATATTGAATTAATCGTTTGGAAATAAAGCGCCCACCAAACACTAATATCCGCTCAGCTTGTTCAAGTTGTTTGTTGGCTTTAGCGTTTAATAATAACTGATCAACGTGACCAATTACCCCAGGATGCTGGCGTAATTGTGATTGCGCATCGACCAATACTGGCCAGCCCAACTTTTGCCCTAATGCGACGATTTGCTGAGCATTATCCTCTGGAGCTAAAGTTCCTACTACTATTACGCCTTTACCATGAACAAAGCGCATTAAGGTGTCGGTAGACGGTAACTCAGCACTGGCTGGACGAGCATAACGAGTCAGTGGCTTAGTGGTTTCAAACCATTGGTTTAAGGGCGCAAGATACGTTGATGTTGTTACACTAGCCGTTTTCTTCACATGAGCTAATGTGACCAATTCTGCGGGGTATAGAGGCTCGCGGTACATACAATTTATGTGTACTGGTTGATGCTGGTTGGCCACAGCGTGATCAATCGTACTCAGTAATGCACTCGCCGGATAACCCAGATCAGGCGTCGGTAAATTAACTTGCTTGGCATATTGCGCAAATATGGCGGGCTGAATAATCGCTTGATTAGCACCGCAATCAATCAATTCAGGCGGTCTGTCACCCGATAAAATAATCAACGGCACATGGGTTAACCATGCTTCTACAATGGCCGGGTAAAGGTTTGCCACCGCAGTACCTGAAGTGGTAATGATGGCGACAGGCGCATTGCTGGCCTTTGCCAGTCCGAGGGCCATAAAACCTAATCCACGCTCATCAAAATGAATGTGGCGTGTCAGTAAGGTTTGACTCGCAGCGGCCAATGTTAACGGAGTAGAGCGAGAACCTGGTGCCATACAGACATGCTTAACTCCTAAGCGTGCCAGTTCCTCCAAGATCAATTGACCCCATAACAAATTCATATCGGCGCTGGTTTGTTGTTGCATATCGGCTCATATTACAAATAAATAATCGAATATTAGTGTAACGCTAAGTTAGCGTTACATCTAAGATTTAGTGCAGGTTTTTATCCAAAAATGACGAAAAAAATGCTTAACGTTTCAATCAAACAGCAGCCATATTCGGTCTTGTTTTATTTTTGTTGTACTACAGTTACTAATATGATTTAAATAAGACATTAAAAACAATAACAACAAGGACACTATAAATATGGAATCAGCGGCATTATTAAAACGAGTCGATGAATTACCCCGTTTACCTAAAGCGGTTAGTGAGCTGTTAGATGCGGTAAACAATGACAATAGCACGGTAAAAAGTATTTCTGCGAAAGTTGCTCAAGATCCTTTAATTAGTGCAAGGGTATTAAGACTCGCTAATTCTGCCCATTTTGGGCGAAGCCGCGAAGTAGGCAGTATAGATGAAGCCGTGATCCGCTTAGGCATGCAAACCTTACGAACCTTAGTTATTGCTTCTGCGGTAATTGGTGCCATTCCCAATGTTGATGGTGTTGACTTAGCTGATTTTTGGGGCGAGACATTTGAAGAGGCGCTATATGCGCAAGAAATGGCTAAGCGCTGTGGTGTTCCTCCAGATGAAGCCTTTACCTGCGCAATTTTACATAATATTGGCGATTTATTAATTGCTGTCGTTGAGCCTAAGATGTCAGCTAACATTCGACTCGCAGTGCAAGCGGGTGGGGATAAGCAGCAACTTGAAACCGAATTACTCGGCTTTGACTCTCCTGCTGTCGGGGCATTATTAGCTAAGACCTGGAAATTTACGCCATCATTGGTACAAGGCATTCAATATCAACGAGATCCGTTAGCGGCAAAACCTGCATCTAAACTTGCTTCGGTGATTTATTTATCGCACCAAGTCTTTCGTCACTGGGATGATGATCGAGATGAAGAATCGTTTACTGCTTGGTTAGCCGGAAAGGCCAATCATGAAGCGGGTATCATCAAGATGGATATGGATGGATTAGCCGACCGATTCGATGAATTACGCGGTAAGGGTTTAGAGATAGGTAAACAATTAGCCTAGTCACGAGACTTAACTATTAAGCTCTGTTTATACAGAGCTTTTTTTATACAGAGCTTTTTTTATGCTTGATTGTTAATCCACTCGCTTAATACCACATGAGTTTTTATTTTGACTATGTCAGCCTGAGCATCGATAAATTCACGGATTTCATGCAATCGCTGCATTGAGTTAGCATGTACATAGACCAGTAAATCCATGTCTCCTGTGATGCCTTGGCAGGTAATCACTTCCGGTATTGTGGTAAAAATATGAATCACTTCAGCGCAACGGGCGCAACGATGCTGAATTTCAAAGTAGGCTGATACTCCTTGCTTTTGCGACTCACTCAGTAAAACCTGATAACCACGGATAACACCCGTTTGCTCCAACTTCTTGATTCGTTCTGTCACAGCGCTGCGCGATAAACTCACTTTTTCGGCAATAAACGAAATGCTCTGCCGAGCATTGAGGCGTAATTCGCTTACAATCGCTTTATCAAATTTATCCAATGATTTATATCTCAGTAATTGAGTACTATCGTTCTATTCTGTCATTATGATGGAAAGTTGTCACTTTTCCGTCATTATGTCGGTTTAGTAAAGCAACTTGAGCCAATTAACCCGCAGAATGTTTTGCTGTTTGGCCTTATAATGTCGCCACCTATTTCAGTAAGAATAAAATAATGAATCAAATGAATGCAACAATAGGCCGCTGGCAAGGTGCAGGCTTAATGGCTACCACTTTGTTAGGTACCGGGGTATTTATTTTGCCGCAAATGACCATAGAGGTAGCGGGTTCAGCCTCGTTATTAGCATGGTTACTCTTAACGGTAGCAATTATCCCTGTCGCATTAGTATTTGGTTTGTTAGCCAGTCGTTTTCCTCATGCTTCTGGTCCTGCTTACTTTATTGAAAAGGCATTTGGTGCAACCGCAGGAAGAACAATTGGACTAATCTTTTTATTAGTTATCCCCATTGGGGCACCTGCTGCAATTTTGATGACCTTTCAATTTTTAGAAGCACTGATATCAATATCAGGGCTAGGTCAATTAGTCGCAGAGTTATTGATTGTTGCTGTGTTACTGCTGCTCAATATTAAAGGTATTCAAGTGTCGGCAAAGTTACAGTTTATGCTGACACTATTGATTGTTGCGGTTGTGGCAATATTATTTGGAGCCAGTGGCTTAAATGTTGGGCAGCTAGAAAACTTTGCCCACAGTAGCCATCCGCAATTTAGTGGGGTGATGTTAGCCATGGGCATTGGTTTTTGGAGCTTTTTAGGCATCGAAGCCATGACGCATTTGGCCAGTGATTTTCGTCAGCCGGATAAAGATTTGCTGCCTGCCATGATGATGGGCACGGTATTGGTTGGGGTTATTTACTTAGCCTGCACGTTTTTACTTCTCATGGTGCCAACAGAGGGTGCCGGCTTAGCCATGATATCGGCATTTGATTATTTATTATCAAACACTTTTCTCAGTGGATATGGCGCCTATATTATTGGTATTTTAGGCATAGCCAGCGGTTTAGCCACGGTCAATGTCTATGCTGCCAGTGCCGCCCGTTTATTGTGGAGTTTTAGTAAAGAAGGTATTTTGCCGCGCTATTTCGACAAGTTAAACCCACATGGAGTCCCTTTTAGAGCCTTGTTTGCGATTTTGGGCTCAATGGCGGTGGTGATTGTTGTTACCTATTTTAGCTCGCAAGAATTAGAAGACTTAATTGCATGGAGCAATGGCGTTTTTGTGATTATTTACTTACTGGCGATGTTGTCAGCGGCTAAATTACTCAGTAAACGATATTTGCCATTAGTTATTGCAGGTTGTGTGTTTTGTATTGGTTTGGGCATTGCCCTTGGCAGTAATATGATTTACGCCACGGTATTGGTGTTAGTGATTGCGCCATTTATGTTTTGGCAAAAAGCCCATCTTACGCGTAAGTATTTAATGAGTAATACCCAAGGCTAATTGGCCATGACTTAACGTATTTCCATGGCGATATTGCGCATTTGAATCAGTTCACTGTGTTTTAAATACAGTAAATCAGCTGTGCGGCGAATAATTTGGTCTTCATATTGCGACAATTCACCATCGGCATAGGCTAATTTCCACATCGCAAGCAGTAGTTTCTGCTTATCTTCAACGCTAAACTGGCTATTGATCTCAGTGGTAAACTCAAATAATGAGGTGGCATTATGGCGGCTGAGTTTAGCTTCATTGATCAGTTCAGAGGCTTCATCTGCACTAATATGAAGTGTATTAACCAGCATTGCGGGTAGCAAAGCGGCTTCCGACGATGCCAAGTGTTCATCTGCATAGACAACTTCAAGCAACAGCGTTGCTGCAGCAAGATTGAGGTGTTTTACCTTGTCTTCTGGGCTACTTTCTTGAGTATGGGATTGGATAAAGTGCTTTAGTTTTGCGATCATAATTAGGCTGTCCAATATTACTGTTCATTTTGATGCTAGCAAAAATGATAATCCCAAGCGAATAGCTTGGGATTAAATTATGTTAACCCAAGTGTTGCTTGGGTTAACAAGTTAGGCTCTTGAAAGCAGGTTATAAGATTGAACCTAGACCTTTCATTAATAAATCCACTGTGCCTTCACCACCACTTTGCTGAAGATAGTTTTTAGCGATATCAACCATAGGTACAATGTAGTCTTTTGATATACCGAGTTTTTCAAAAGCATCATATACCATAGCGCTCCCTTGTAACGAAGAGCCTAAATTACCTGCTTTTGATAATAATCCCGACATACCATTATCCGATGATAGCGCAGGTACTGCAGCCATTAGCCCATCAGCATTGGGGATACTGTTGCTTAGCTGACTGAAATCATTGTTACCTAAATTGGTTTGGGCCAAATTAAGCAATGATCCTAATCCGCCTTCAGCTTGAGTTTGAGATAATCCAAGTTGCGACATAACGCTGCTCACTAATGCACTTGATTGCTCTGATGCTGCTGGCTGTGCAATGGCTTTAGCTTGTTCTGTTGCTGGTTTTTTAGTTATTTCAGTCACGTTATCCAACCAGCCTGCAGATGTCGGTGCCGAGAATATCAATACGGTAACCAGTACCGGTAATGCGGATGCTAATTTCATAGTGAGTGTCCTATCATGCCATTCAATGTCTAAACTTCGGGTCATTTTAGCCTGATTTACATAAATGCGACAGATGATCACGATTTTTGCTCATTAGACTTGTGCAAAATGCTTTTTTTTTGGGTATCCTAAGCGCAATATTTGTCGTTAATAGATTACTGGAACCCACATGTCATTGTTTGCAATTTTGACTGAAGCATTTAACTTTTTTCGAAACCACATCCGTCAGCTTGCCATACTGACATTGCCATTACTATTAATCCAAGTCGCTATCCAACTTTGGCTAGGTAATGAAATGATGCAGGCTGATGCTGAAAATCCACAATTTGGCGCAGTTCATGCTGCGGCAATGATGGTACTGTTGTTAGTATTTTCATTTTTAATTGCGGCTTTAACACTCTATTTAGAGCTACGCTCTCAAGGGCATGATCTTGCGCCGGGACAAATATTGAAGGCTAGCTTGCCATTTGTACCACCATTATTATTAGCTGGTGTATTTTCTGGCTTAGCCATTTTAGCGCCGGTAATGATTTTTGCTGCATTTGGCCCGTTGTGGTTAATTGGTTTATTAGTCAGCTTATATTTGTTTTCTCGGCTTGCATACGTGAACTTTATGGTGGTGGTTGAACGTTTAACGCCCCTTGAAGCGATTAAGAGCAGCTTTAAATTTAGTGGCCCTATCACGATTAAAACCATTGCAGTATTAATGCTATACGTGCCATTGTCTTTATTGGCTGGCATGTTTTCACAAGTCGCGATGCAAGTTGGCTTTCCACTGCAACTTATCGTAGAAGCGACTTTTTCATTCTTAGGTTTGTTTGTTAACATCGCTTTGTTTAGATTGTATATGGTCAATCGTAAAACTGCAGATGCTGACATCACCGAGGGATAATAGCTTGTAGACACTCAAAAAGGAGAGACCATTGTTAAATGATATTGAGTTTATTGATGGTTTCTCTACTGAGCTTAGCGACGATTATCGTTTAGCCAAAAGTTATGTCCGTGATATTCCTACTCAAGCGCTAGTGTATATTCGCAGTTTTACCCATAAGCTCACTAGCCAACTCGCCATTCCCCATGGGCTTATTTTCACTAGCCCTAATTTGTACGACCGAATTGAACAATTACATCAAGCACGATTAATCGATCCGCCAGCTGTGCGCGCATTACATCGGCTTCGCAGTGACGGTAACCGTGGTGCCCATCCAGAAAAATACCATTTAACCCAAGCACAACTCGTGACGATTGCAGAAAAGTCGATTGAGCATATTTTGCAATTGATTAAAAAACTGTACCCATTAGTACAGCAATCAGCACCTAGGTATCAATTTGACGCTTTTGACTCATTTGCTGGGCGTGATTTATGTTACCGGGCAGTGATGGATAACGACGCGCAAGCGCAGTATTTAGTTGGCATGTCTCTAAAAGCCAAAGGCTTAATGCTACAAGAGCAGGAACAGGCTTTAGCCCAAGTATTACTGGCTCGTTCTACGTTTAATGATGTTGATTCAATGACAGAAAAAACATCAACGCGAAACTCTGCCGCGGACGCGTTTGCACAAGCGGGTTATTGGTTTGCTTTAGCATCCACTCAGGATCAAGCGGCATTATTTGAGCATGGTGTGAGCTTATTACATGGATATTGTGGTCATCCAAATCCAATTGAAGGTGAGCAACTTATTGCTAAGGCTGCCGAAAAAGGCATTGTCGAAGCACAAGCATTACTGGGGTTTTTCTACCTTGTTGGCAGCTCTCAATTTAGTGTTGATCTGATCCAAGCCGAGCGTTTATTAACCCTTGCCGCCAATGCTGAAAATGCTGAGGCCATGTCAAATCTTGGAGTGTTGTTTTATCAAACCCAACAATTTGAAGATGCATTTTTATGGGTGAATAAAGCCGCGAAAGCCGGATATTCTAATGCCCAATATCATTTAGCTTTGATGCTAGTCGAAGGGCTAGGATGCGATATAGACGTACCTGCAAGCCTGCAATGGATGAACGAAGCCGCTGAGCAAGGGCAGGTTGATGCCATGCTACATTGTGGCAGTGATATTTTGCACGATGACAATGCCAGCCAACAACAACGAACTAAGGCCGAACATTACTTACACCAGGCGATTAAGTACGGCCACAATGTGAGTGCAATGATAGAGTTAAGCGTGGCGCTAGCTGACGGTATTTTAGGCCGTATCGATGTAGTACAAGCCGCATATCTACTCACACTCGCTAGAACGCATGCTAATGAGGAACACCGACAAGTCATCGAGCCATTGTGGCAATCATTAGCCATGCAGATTGACAGTGTCATCGCACTCAACCCCACTGAAGAAGAGTTAATTACCTTGCAACAGGCCAAGAGCTTACTTCTGTAAAGTAAGTTGTTGCTGGCGGGCATGAGGCTTGAATATCATGGATATTAATCCGTTAATCCGTTAATCCTTTCAACGTTAACACTCTAGCTGCTGATATTACTCACACTACGCAGCTTAATACGCTGGCTAGATAGAGAAAGCCTTCAATGCTGTTATTTGTCTAGAGAGTGCTGAATCATTGTTAACTGCGCAGATTTTTAATGGAATGAGTATTAAATAAGTTTTGTTACTAAAAGCCACTAGACGACAGACTAAAAAATCAAGTAGGGTGAGAGCATAAATTAGGATCTATTAAATCAATCATTCGGATAATAATCCGATTAAGATGAATTTGACCCGTAGAATAATCATGACTCACTCAATGTTTCAGACTCACAAAAAGTGGCTATGGCTACTGCTCGGCGTATGGCTGATTGTAATACAATCATTCGCGCTGCTGCATTCTGCTGAGCACGGTCTGGAACATCAGCATACTCATTGTATTGTGTGCGATTTTGGTCATAACCTAAATGCCGGTCCATCATCTTTGCGCATGCCGCCGATGGGATTGCAACAGCCGGAATATATTGCGCATACACCTTATCAACAACCTAGCTTGTCGGTATTACGTCACTTCAATGTTCGTGCTCCTCCCAGCCTTTTTTAAGCAATATCACAATATAAAAATTTATAATTTTTTGCTTATCTAAAGGAAAGGCACAATGAAACTTGCATTATCTTCTATAGCGCTAGCAGTTGCTGGCGTATGTTCACCGGTTATGGCTGCGCAACTACAAGGCCAAGTCACCGACCCACAAGGCGCACCTATTGTTGGTGCTCAAGTCAGCATTGATGGTGGCCCTCGGAAAATGACTAACTCACAAGGTCAGTATCAGTTAACCGTTGCCGATAATAGCCATGTGCATTTGCACGTAAGTGATGATAATTTTAAGCATGTTGATCAGGATTTGCAGATCACTACAGGTGTGATTAAACAGGATGTTTCACTCAAGCAGGCCATAATGGAAAATATCGTGGTCACTGCATCACCTCTTGCGCGTTCGGCACTCGAAAGTACCACACCAATAAGTGTACTTACCGAAGATCAGCTTAAACTTAATATCGAACCCACGCTTGGCGATACCCTAGAAAAACTCCCCGGTGTACAAGCTTCCCACTTTGGTGCTGGGGCCAGTCGTCCTATTATCCGTGGTATGGGCGGCCCTCGTGTGCAAGTACTTGAAAATGGTCTCTCTGTAGGTGACGCATCTACTGTATCTGCGGATCACGCAGTAACCACTGAGGCTACATCGGCACAACAGATTGAAATTCTTCGCGGTCCTGGCACTTTGCTTTATGGCAACGGCGCAATTGGTGGCGTGGTCAATGTGGTCGATAAGCGATACCACGAGGCGCCTGTCGATGGCGTTTCAGGACAACTTGGTACTCGCTACGATACTGCCAGTAATGGTCGTACATTCAACGGCGATATTGATGGTGGCAATGGTCAGTTCAATTGGCATTTAGATGGTACTCATCGCGTTACCGATGATGTTGATATTCCTGGTAATGCAATTGTCGATATGCCCGAAACCCATGGAAAACTCGATAACAGTAGCTTGAAACTCGATGACTATGCTGCTGGTGTAGGTTATACCGCAGATACTGGATTTGTCAGCGTATCAGGTGCTCGAACCGAATCTAACTACGGTATTCCTGGCCGCGGCGAGGCTGATGCTGCGGATATCACCATCGATTTAAAGAAAACTGCGTGGCAGTTACACAGCGGCTTATTAGACCCATTTGCTGGTTTTAGTAAGTTGCGTTTTGATGCTGGTTATACTGACTATCAACACTCAGAAGAAGAAGATGGCGTTGCAGGTACCACTTTCTTTAATAAACAAAGTGAGGCGCGCTTAAGCCTGAACAATAACCCTTGGGGTGAATGGCAAGGCACCATGGGATTGCATATGGTTCACCGTGACTTTTCTGTTGAGGGCGAGGAAGCGCTCACGCCAAACAGTAAAACAGATACTTTGGCAGCTTTTATTGTCCAGGAGCGTAAAGTCGGAGATTTTCGTTTTGAACTCGGTGGACGCATAGAACATTATCGCTTAGCGCCAGAGGGGATGATTTTAGAGACCATTAATGGTGAGCAAAACTATCAAGCTGAAGATTTAGTCGACAATGATTTGACCTTGTCGGCAGGAATGGTTTGGGATTTCGCACCGTCGTACAATTTAGGTTTGTCCTTGACTCGAGCTCAGCGTTCTCCAACCGCCGAAGAGCTATACAGCTTCGGACCTCATGATGCTACGCAAAGCTTTGAGATCGGTTCACAGTTTTCCATTGTAAACGGTCAAATTATGACTGACAGTGGTAATAACGACAAAGAGATCGCGAATAATATCGACCTAACCTTACGTAAATTAGAGGGGGCATGGACTGGTTCATTAAGCATGGCTTATAACAGAGTGAACAATTTCTACTACGAGAAAAATACCGGTTTAATTGCCTCTGATATTGTTGGCGCTGATCCAGAAGGTGATTTACCTGTATATCAATTTACCCAAGGTGATGCTGAGTTATATTCACTTGAGGCTCAGGCCACTATCCCATTCAATGATAATTGGTCGTTAGATATGTTCAGTGATTACACTCGCGGCAAATTGGTTGATGGTGGTAATTTACCGCTCATGCCACCTATGCGTATAGGCTCAACGTTAAACTATGATCAACAGCAATGGCACGCGGAAATTGCCGCGATTGGTTATGGTAAACAAACTGATACAGCAGAAAATGAAACTGAAACAGCAGGTTATGCTTTAGCAAATGCAGCGGTTACCTATCGTTTATACACGAATTCGGGTGATATGTTGCTTTATGTCAAAGCAAATAACCTGTTGAATCAAGAAGCAAGACCACATACTTCATTACTTAAGGACTATGCTCCACTAATGGGCCGTAACGTGATGTTTGGTGTCACTTATAACTTTTAGTCTTTACTGCTTGTATACAAAATTAACTTAATCCTAAAGCGAAGTCTCTGACTTCGCTTTATTTTTAAGTTTGCATTTTGATCTCTTCATCACCCGCGCAAAGGCCGCTTGCTCACATTTGGGCTATCACTACATTCGCTTTGTGCTAAAGGACTGCTGCGTTTGGCAATTAGCGATAATCAAGATAACAGTTACATCAACTTAGGCAGCGGTCATGTTGATTAATGATCGCAGCCGCTAATGGATCTTCACTAAGTGCAATTTGCGGTTCGTTAATCTGCTTGATGCTCAAACGTACGTCCATTGCGTTGTGATTGATTGGGCTTAGCACGACTGAACATATCAGCGTATGGCGCTGTTTGTTCGCGCTGCACATCCGCACGGCCTTGGTAGATATCGCCTTGTTGGGATTGTGCTTGTTTTCTGTGCAATATTTTTTTACCTAGCAACTGTAAAGTAATAAAGCTTAATAAGCCTAACAACAATAAAAACGGTAATAACACTATGGTGGTCAATGCGATGGCAAACAGCATCAGTAATGTCAAAATAGGGTTCATGCTAGTGAACCTGTTTTTCAAATTGGCAGTGTGGAATGATTGATTAAATCTCATAGTAGCTCCTGGGTACACTTAGCCTGAAAATGGGGTCTAAAAAGGTTACCTATAAATCAGTAACGATGATTTAAAGTACAGTCTGCATTGCTGAGACATAATATGTCACGTTAAATTCGGTTAATGTTTACGCTTTGGCGCTCAACTATCTAAGGTAAATACTTGCTAATGACCCGCTTGAGCGGGATCGAGTAAAAGTATCAGTAATCATTTTTACTCATGTGTTGATTCGCGATAGCTCGTTCGACACTGTTGAAAATAATATTACGAAACCATTGATGCCCTGGTTCTTGGTTATTTCTTTCATGCCATAGAAACACATAAGCCATTGGCATAAATTCAAACGGTAAGGGAATAGAAACCAGTGAATAGAGTTTTTGAGCATGATGAGCAAAACTTGATGGCAAGGTAAAAATTAAATCAGTATTCGCGCAGACGCTGGCTGCACCATAAAAGTCTGGTACTGTAGTCGATAGATGACGATGTAAGCCTAAATTGGCCAGATGATAATCGAGAGCCCACCAATCGTTGCCTTCACATCTAACCTGAACATGAGACATGTTAAGGTAGTGAGCTTGATCCCATTGACCCGCTTTTACTTGCTGTAAAATAGGATGATCTTTACGCACTAGGCAAACTTGATGGTCGTTAAATAGTGTTTGTGATTCTATACCTTCGGGTACTTTTTCAATATTGACATCAGTTTGTGGATAAATATCTCTGCCAGCCAGGCCAAAATCGATTTGCCCTTGCTGTAGATCTTGCATAGATTTTTCGGTCCAGACATAAGAATCTAATTTTATTGAAGGTGCTTGTTGCAATAGTGGCCCGATAAAATAGGGGATTAAGGTTTCATAAGCACTTTCAACCATAGATAATGAGAATTGGCGGTTACTGGTCGCGGGGTAAAAAGTGGGAGGCTGGGTAAGTTGATATAAGTTTTGCAGCACTAACGGCAGTTGCTGTCTTAATGCATCTGCATGAGCCGTGGGCTTTAAACCGTGCGCTGTGCGTTGAAATAGTGGGTCATCTAATGTTTCTCGCAAACGATTTAAGCTTTTACTCACCGCCGATTGACTAACATGCAATCGATGAGCTGCTCGAGTAACACTTTGCTCCTCAAGTAATACTTGGAGAATGACTAATAGATTAAGGTCGACCCGAGCCAGATTGTCTAAATTCATGTGATATTCTCAAATGGAAATTCACTTTGGATTTTATATCATTTTCATTCATACCTCCACTTGGCTTATTATAACGCCCTATTAAGGGTGACCTTTGTGCATTAAAAATTTAAGAGAAAGAAGTTTATGCGTCGTAACCTATTGCCACTGTTAATGTTTATGGTGCTATTAAGCCCATTAGCTATTGATATTTATCTGCCGTCTATGCCTGCAATGGCATTGGAATATGGTGTCTCTAACAGTGAAGTACAGTCCACCTTAGTGTTATTTTTATTTGCGATGGGCGTAGGGCAAATTTTAATTGGTCCACTCGCCGACCGTTTTGGTCGTAAACCTGTCGCGTTATTTGGGATTGTGCTTTATGGCATTAGCAGTTTATTGGGTGCTTACTCGGTTGAATTTGAATGGTTGCAGATTGCTCGAGTTTTTCAAGGGTTAGCCGCATGTTCAACCTCTATTGTGGTCTTTAGCGCGGTACGTGACTGCTATTCCCGCAAAGAAAGCGTGTCGATGTACAGTTATCTCAATGGTGCCATTTGTGTGGTGCCCGCGCTGGCTCCAACACTTGGTGGCTTATTAGCATTACAGTTTGGCTGGCGTTCTACCTTCATTTTTATGGCTTTGTATGCCATTTTCGTGTTGTTTTTAGTGGGGTTCCGTTTCCCTGAAACGCGTCCATTAAATACCGACAGCACAGGACCTTTATACCGTTGGAGTCGTTATAAGCCGGTTATTGGTGACCCACATTTTATGTTTTATGCCAGTTGCTGCATGATCGCGATGGCATCGATATTATGTTACGTGTCGTACTCACCTGTGTGGATAATTGGTCACTTAGGCATCTCAGAATTAACCTTCAGTGGTCTGTTTGGCCTTAATGCTGCCATCAATATTGTCGCGTGTTTTGCCGCTCCAGTGTTGGTTAAGCGTATTGGGAATAGACCTGGCGTAGTGGTAGCTTTGTCGTTAATGCTGCTTGCTGCGGTTATTGAAGCAGCGGTTTACTTTGCCGGTCCACAAGCAGGCTTAGCCGCCGCAATAGCGTTTATGGCTCCGATGATGATTTTGTGTGTTGGCTTTGCTATTTTACTTGGCCCTGCAACCAGTATGGCATTGTCAGCTTTCGGTGAGCGAGCAGGTACTGCGACGGCTATGCTGGGATGTATTCAAATGAGTGGGGCATCAATACTGACGGCGTTGATCCAACTAACCGATATACCTGCGCCTTATGCCATCGCACTAGTGATGGGCGGTTTTAGTTCGGTATTGCTGATTATTATGGCAATGAATCGCTTAAGTCATTTGCATCAAGAACAATTACAACACGATTAATTAAGCTTTAGTAACATCACCTTTAACCCGCAGAATGCTAACCACATTCCGCGGGTATTTTTTTGCCTCAATATGGTGAGACTTAAAAGCGGGCGTTAATTGCTACGCCAAAATTAGTTTCTGAATCACTATTATATTCACTATTCTCGAAATAATGTTCTAGCGAAAACTTAGCCGAGAACACATCTGAAAAATGCCAGAAGTAACGTGTATTTAAACCAGTTTCAGTGATGTTGTTGCTGTGGCTACTTTGATTTGAGTCATCAATATTACTGCTGCTGAAATCAGTATTTACATCTGCCCGGTAGTAAGTCGCACCCACTGACCATGCGTTATTGATATACCAATCTGCAAACACTGCAACAGTATAAATGTCATTTTCAAAGTTTAATTTAGAATCTTCCACTATAGTCGGAGTAGGTCCATCAACTTGGGTGAGAATTTCGTTGTTGGTATATTGAGGGTTTTGATAACCTACAGCCCCAGTTATAAACACTCCAGCGGTTGATTGTAATGGAATAAAATGTTCGTAAGTTAACGTGATAGCATCAATATCTTGGCTAAAATATGATTCAAATTCATATTCTAGATATGCGCCATTGTTAGATTTTGATTCTGAGTTGGTAGTATAGTTCAAGGATAACTTTGAGTGTTCGCTAAAAAAATACCCTGCAATAATCTCGTATGTTGTGGTGTCAGATACAGCATTATCTGTACTTAACTGGGTGACTCCAGCCCCCAAGAACCATTTTGAGTCAAAAACGTATTCTCCAGAGATATTATATAAATCTTCGATGTCAGTCGTGGCATATCGCGCTGAAATAGTTGAGCCTTGATTAAAGAACGCGGCTAATTCGTAGGGTTTTTCAGCTTGTTCAACCGCTTTAAAATAATAGTGATAATTGGCGTTAAATAGGCCATCCGCTTCACCTGATGAGTCTAAAAAACCGATTTCTGCTTCGTGATGGTAGGCATTATTTTGAGCGGCATAAACGGAACTTGTGGCAAATGCGAGCATTAATGCCACAGACATCTTTGTCATAGTTCTTGTCATAATTCCTGTCATAATAGTGGTTCTTCCTTGAGATGTTATGGTGTAAATCCAAGCATATTGAACTTAACTTTACATGTTTGCAACAAGATAAGACAAAAAATGAGCAGAAGTTATTGTATATATTGCCAATATCCACAGTCGGCTTGCGTGTGTCATGCGATCAAACAGGTATCTTCAAATACCGAGGTAGTGGTGATGCAGCACCCATCTGAAGTGGCTCATGCTAAAAATACCGTGAGGTTATTGAAGCTGGTGATGCCGCAGATGAAAATTTACGTGGGTGAGGCTGCCACGGACTTTATTGAGCTGCAACATTATTTAGCTGCGCAAACGAAGCCGATTTATGTGGTTTACCCTAATGAGCACAGTCAAACTGTCGCCGAGGCTGGAGCGAGTGAGGCGGCGATTATTATTTTAGTTGACGGTACTTGGCGTAAAGCATACCGAATGTTGCAGCTCAATCCGTGGTTACTTAATTACCCTTCATTGCATCTAGAATGTGAAGATGAGTCGCAATATGTTATTCGTAAAGCGAAACGCAGCGACAGCCTGTCAACCCTCGAAGCGGCTGCCTACACTCTGGTTGCATTAAATCCTGCAGCAGACATTGCGCCAATATTTGCAGTGTTTAACGCAATGGTGCAACATAAGTTAACGGCTATGCCAACTCTGGTTCGTGAGCGTTATAACGGCGATAAACTCAAAGGATAGACCATATGAAAAATCGGCTGATAGGCTCATTGATTTTGCTCGTTACTGCGAGTTCATTAGCGTTCGTTACCGTCGCGGCAGATAAGCCACATAAAAAAATGACCTTGGCTGAAAAGGGCGAGCAAGCACGTCAAGAGTCGGCTGAACTTGAACAAACACAATTGCAAAAAGCGCGTGAGGCTGCCAAAGCCACCGCAGAACGTGAACAAAAAGCATTAGCAAAAGTGCAGTCTAATGACTGGGAAGCACAACAGCTCGAAAAAGCCCGAGTCCAATCTGATGAGCGTTTAACCCGTCAGCAAAAGTATTTACAACAGGCGCAAGAGGCTGCCACTCAAACTCGCAAAATCCCTAAAGAAACCAGTATTGAGCCTGTTCAATCTGAATAGTGTGAGTGCGTTAATTATCTGTATTTGGCTTATTTTGGAGCATCCCTTTGTCGTCTTGTCCTTTATGTCACCATGACACAGTAGCTTTTCATCAAGATAAAAAAAGAGCTTATGTTCGTTGTCCGCAATGTTTTATGGTATCGGTTCCAACGGCGTTTTATTGGGATGAAGCCGCTGAGAAAGCTCACTACGATTGCCACCATAACGACTTTGCCGATGCGGGTTATCAACATTTTTTATCCCGCACCTTAACTCCGTTATTGACCCGCGTAAAACCGAATGCAAATGGATTAGATTTTGGTTGCGGCGAAGGGGCGGTATTAAGTCAAATGGCTGCAAAGCACGGTATTAATGTTGCTAATTATGATTTGTTTTATCACCCAGATACTCGAGTACTAAGTCAGCAGTATGATTTTGTCTGTTTAACCGAAGTGATTGAGCACATTGCCGATGCACAGGCGTTAGTCGAGCAATTAAGCCAATTAGTGCTCCCAGGTGGCATATTGGCCGTGATGACCAAGCGGGTGTCGGACCTTGATGGATTTATCAACTGGCACTATAAAATCGACCCGACTCATATTAATTTTTACGCCCTAGAAACCTTTGAATGGATAGCGCGGCAACAAGGCTGGCAGCTTGAGGTGATCTACAGCGACGTGGTATTTTTTCACCTGCCCGCTTGTTAGTATTGGCTCAGTCATGGTTGATTGAGTTGCATGATGAGTTATAAATATCAGCTCGGGATATCAATCTTTATTGGACAGGCCTCAGTATCACTAATAATGCTGCCCTGACTTGCAATAGGCTCACTATGGGTAAAGTTTGATGTGAAATAGGCCAATATTGTTATTTGCCCTCACTTATCCCACTTCTTAAGCCCAATGAAAGTTCATAAGCTTAATCGCGACCATTGCGCGTTAATAAATAGATACAATTGACTTGTTAGCAAATGAGTAAAAAATTTAACAAAATTGTCATTTCAAGGTAGTTTTGTTGTACTCATATAATAACCAATGGAATGGACATGCGCCTGACCTCTCTCGCTTTAGTATTTGCAAGCTTATTTGCCTCCAGTGTTTACAGTGCATCAACCGTAGCAAGTGTGCCCAATGCCGCAGAGTTAAGCGCTGAAGTCGAAAGTAAAGTGATTGCATGGCGCCGCGATTTTCACCAACATCCTGAATTATCTAACCGAGAGTTTCGTACCAGTGAAGTGATTGCAAAACACCTTAAGTCCTTGGGACTTGAAGTGCAAACCGGTATTGCCCATACCGGCGTGGTAGCGATGCTCAAAGGCGGTAAGCCTGGGCCTTTAATTGCTTTACGTGCCGATATGGATGCCTTACCCGTAACTGAAGTCGTTGATTTGCCTTTTGCATCTAAAGTCATCGATACTTATCGCGGTCAAAAAGTTGGCGTCATGCACGCGTGTGGTCATGATACTCATGTTGCCATGTTGATGGGCGTTGCCGACAATTTAGTGAAGGTAAAAGACAGTTTGGCTGGTGACGTAATGTTTATCTTTCAGCCTGCCGAAGAGGGTGCTCCAGAAGGTGAAGAAGGTGGCGCAGAGTTAATGCTCAAGCAAGGTTTATTCGCCAAGCGTAAACCCGATCAAGTCTTTGGAATGCACGTTACGTCGAGTATGCCCTCTGGCGTAATAGGCTTGCGTTCTGGCCCTGCGATGGCAAGTGAAGATTCATTTACGATTAAGGTTACTGGCAAGCAAACCCATGGCTCGCGTCCTTGGAGTGGTGTTGATCCTATTGTGGCATCAGCGCAAATTATTAACAGTGTGCAAACCATTATTAGTCGCCAAGTTGATATTACCAAAGCACCTGCAGTGGTGAGTTTTGGGGCCATTAATGGTGGAATTCGATCGAACATTATTCCCGATGAAGTAGAGCTCATCGGAACCATTCGTACCTTTGATCAACAGATGCGTGCCGACATTAAAGTTAAATTGGCCGAAGTGGCTGCTAATGCGGCTAAAACCCTAGGTGCTACGGCGGTAACGTTTATCCAATCTGGTTACCCAGTAACCGTTAATAACCCAGAATTAGTCAGTAAAATGCGCCCTGTTATTGCTTCTGTGGTGGGTGACAATATGTTAATAGAGCCCGGGCTAATGACTGGCGCGGAAGACTTTTCGTATTATGCGCTGCAAACGCCGGGGATGTTCTTTTTCTTAGGTGTGACACCAGCGGACCAAGATATCAGTCAAGTTGCCAGCAACCACTCACCCGCATTTTATGTTGATGAAAGTGCCTTGAGAGTAGGTGTGCAAACCATGACGCAAGTTGCCTTAACCGCATTAAGCGCTACACAATAAAACCCATTTTAGATAAACCTGTGGATGATAGCTCAAAAGGAGCGAGATATGACCCGTAAGATAATGGCGTTGCTGATGACGATAGGCGTACTGAGTGCGCCTGCCGTGTCAGCAACACAAGCTGAAGACATCAATAGCTTTACCTTAGACAATGGCATGAAGATTATGGTGCTGGAGGATAGCTCTATCCCTAATGCCAACATGTATATTTTTTGGAAAGTCGGTTCGCGCAATGAAGTGCCTGGCATTACTGGCATTTCACACTTTTTTGAACACATGATGTTTAACGGTTCTAAAAAGTTTGGTCCGAAAATGTTTGATCGCACAATGGAAGCTGCTGGTGGCGCGAATAATGCCTACACCACAGAAGACATGACAGTGTATACAGATTGGTTTCCTGCCAATGGTTTAGAAACCATTTTTGATTTAGAAGCTGATCGCATTGCCAACCTCGATATTAACTCTGAGATGGTAGAAAGCGAGCGTGGTGTGGTGCAGTCAGAGCGCACTACCGGGCTGGAAAACTCTAACTGGCGCACGATTCAAGAAGCGCTGAAAAGTGTTGCCTTTGCTGCACATCCATATAGCTGGTCAGTGATTGGTTATGAGTCGGATATTGCTGCTTGGACCTTAGAAGATTTACAGCAATACCATAAAACCTACTATGCCCCGAACAATGCGCTAGTGGTCATTACCGGTGATGTGAAGTTAGCTGAAGTGAAAGCATTAGCTAATCAGTATTTTGCGCCTATTCCTGCCCAAGCACCGCCAAAAGCTGTGCGTACTATTGAACCGCAACAAAATGGTGAACGCCGAGTCTTTGTTAAAAAAGAGTCTGTGAGCACACCAAACATTATGTTGGCTTACCATGTACCCGCAACTAGCCATGCTGACTACTATGCATTGGATTTGTTAGCGTCAATGCTCAGTGAAGGTAATAGCTCACGCTTTTATCAAGCCTTAGTCGACAAGCAATTAGCGGTTGCTGCCGAAACTTACATGCCGATGTCGTTCGACCCTAATTTATTTTATATTTTAGGTGTGGCGAATGCAGGCGTGAGCGCCGAGACGTTAGAGCAAGCCTTAATTGAGCAAATTAACCTTATTGCCACCCAAGGTGTGGCTCAACAAGAGCTTGAAAAAGTCAAAAATATTAAGCTAATGGATTTTTACCGCACCATGGAAACCATTAACGGTAAAGCCAATACCTTAGGCACATACGAGCTGTATTTTGGGGATTACACCAAACTGTTTAATGCCCCAGAAGCTTATAACAAAGTGACTCCAGCTGATATCCAGCGTGTTGCACAAACCTATTTAATTAAAGCGAATCGAACTGTCGGTGTGCTCGCTGCGACTGAGGAGTCTGACAAATGAAAACTATAGCTCACACCCGAATTAACCTATCGTTATCGGCCATCGCGTTAACTTGTAGTTTAGCCATAAGTGGTTGTGCGACTTCGCAGCAATCAACGGCCGATAGTGCCTCTGCTAGCACGGCGAGTTTTGTGATGCCAAGCTACCAATCTGTCACCCTAGATAATGGTTTAAAAGTGACCTTAATGGTACAAAAAGAAGTGCCATTAGTGACCATTGATGCCGTGGTTAAGGCCGGGGCGGTGAATGATCTTACCTCTGGTATGGCTTACATTACCTCACAAAGTTTAATGCTAGGTGCTGCGGGCCAATCTAAGGCAGACATAGAGCAGCAACTAGACTTTATGGGTGCCAGTATTGATACCAGTGCCGATCTAGAAGGCAGTTATGTTCGTGCCAATATGATGAGCAAAGATGTCGATACCGTGCTCGCTATTTTTAGTCATGTATTACGTCAACCAGACTTTGATAGCGCCGAATTTGATAAGCTAAAACAACGTGAAATCGTCGGTTTGTCTCAACAAAAAGAAAGCCCTCGGGCCGTGATCGGACGCTACTTTAATAAGTTAGTTTTTGGTGAACATCCTTATGCTAATCCGGTATCGGGTAATAGTGACACTATCGCTAAACTGTCTGTTGCAGAGTTACGCGCTTTTCATAAAGGCTACTATCAACCAAACAACATGACCATTAACGTGGTGGGTGATTTTGATGTCGCTGAGATGACCGCCAAGCTTAATAAAGCCTTTGGTGATTGGCAGACCACAGAAACTGTGGTTCAACCTGACTTAAGCCAAAACTTACCGACATTAACTCAGCCGCATGTATTGTTGGTCGACAAGCCTGATGCAATTGAAACCACTTTTTTAATTGGTGGCGTGGGTATTCGTTATGACAACCCAGATTATGTTGGGTTAACTGTCGTTAACACTATTTTAGGTGGTCGTTTTACCTCATGGTTAAATGATGAATTACGCGTCAATGCTGGTTTAACTTATGGTGCTCGTTCTGGTTTTAGCCCTTATGCGCAATCTGGCGTTTTTCAAATCAGTACGTTTACTAAATCATCAACAACAAAAGAAGCCATTGATTTAGCCTTAAAAACCTATGCTCGACTATGGGAAAAGGGCATTGATCAAACCACTTTAGATTCTGCTAAAGCCTATGTGAAAGGCCAGTTTCCACCTAAATATGAGACCAGTGGTCAATTAGCTGGTTTATTGTCTGACATGTACTTGTATGGTTTTAATGATGATTTTATTAATCAATTCCAAGCCAAGGTTGATGGGCTTACTGTTGCAGATACACAACGTTTGATTAAGCAATATTTCCCGCAACAAAACTTACAGTTTGTGTTGATTGGTAACGCTGACAACATTGCTGATGTTGCAGCGCAGTATGGTGAAGTCACTAAAGTCGACATCACAGCTACAGGCTTTGGCCAGTAGTTGCGAGTCAGTTAGTTAATTCGTAATATCCTATGATGGCTCACATAAGTGGGCCATTTTTTATGGATCTAACTGATAATGTGATTAAATTTAGACGCTAAACGTTAGCAGCTAAGTTCATCGAGTAAGTTCATTGAGTAAGTTCATTAACTCAATTCTTTGAGTCAATGAGATCGCTGCGCCTAAATAGAGGCCGATAGGGTTAGCTATATTGAGTTTGGATTGTTTGCGATGTGAAAGGATATGTTAATAAGAGGGGGGTTTGATGAGCGCAAAATATCGATCAATAATACCGTTGACAGCGATCTTGTTACTAATGCATTCAACGGCCTCTTATGCAGGCAAAGTGACTTTAGATATATTTTGTAGTCAATTAGCTGGCGAGTGGCAGGGCAATGCAGCTAATCCTAATACAGTTGCTAAAAAGGTAAGTACTTCGGTAATGTGTTCGGCTGATCAACGGAATTTATACATTAGTGTTAGCCGTGGTAGCCGCTTTTCAAACAGCGAGACCTGGTGGTTTAGACAACAAGAAGATCATATTTTATTGCTGTATGCCAATGGCGTCACCGACGATATATCACAACAGCTGACCCTGTATGAGCAAGCGGGCAGTTATTCATTTCTAGGTAAAGGTGAAATAAATCAGCGTCCTGCATTAGTGCAGTTACAGTTTGATCCCGTGATTGGTGATGCAAAACCGACAATAAAAGGCTGGCAGTGGCAACAAAACGCCCATTATTTAGATGATGACAGTGATCAGTATCAGGTCATTAGAGCCATTAGCTTACTTAAACCGTCGGCAGAGGTTGCGCCGCCGACAGATTAGAAACTAATTTAAATCATTCAATTAGCGATAAAATAGATAAGCTGCAAATCCAGCCCAACTCAAGAGTAATAAGGCGGCTAACGACCATGTTAGAGGGTTGAATAGACTCTCTTGCTCATTGTAAGACATATCCGCATCATCATTGCTTGGAATCGCATGTTTGTTTTTCTGTTGCTGTTTACGCGCTTTATCACGTTCTCGAGCTTTCGCTTTTTCACGTTTTTTGTATTCCGCTATCCCTTTTTCAATCCCCGCGGCAATCAGCTTAGTTTGTTCTTTAACTTGTCCAGGCTTTTGAGTTGCCTTGGCAATTGCTAAAGCATCATTTTGGGTTTCTGGGGATAGCGTTTTCTTCATTATTCAGCGCCTGCAAAATCCAGTTGACGCCATGCTTCGTAGCTAATGATGGCAACTGAATTTGATAAATTTAAACTACGACTATTGGCGGTCATTGGGATACGTAATCGCTGTCCCAGTGGGGTTGCATCAATAATATCCATTGGTAAGCCACGGGTTTCAGGGCCAAATAACAAGACATCATTTTCTTGGAAAGCAATTTGAGTATGAGGACGACTACCTTTAGTTGTACAGGCGATAATCCGTTTTCCTGCCATCGCCTCTAAAAACGCGGCATAGTCTTTATGGCGAGTGACGCTGGTCATATCGGAATAATCAAGTCCAGCGCGACGGAGTTTCTTTTCTTCGAGATCAAAACCCAATGGCTCAATCAAATGTAACTGTGAGCCATTGTTGGCACATAGACGAATGATATTTCCGGTATTTGGAGCAATTTCGGGTTCATAAAGGGCAATATGAAACATAGCAACCTTAGGTACGAAGCATAAAAAGAGGGACGAATTATACCTTAAGCAAGGTTTTTCTGCGAGACGTTATCAATGCCTACTTGGTGAAATGGGCGGTATAGCACGAATGATCATCCTTGATGGAGACTTGGCGTCAACTGTATTTGAGGCCATCATAGCTGATTAAAGACCAGTTATTTATTGATACTTTAGCAGCCGATTCTACTGCTGTTATCGCCAATATTAGGCTGAATATAGGTTGTGAACATCGTTATTAGATAATATTGGCACCATTCTCTGGATCGCGAGATTGCGCTGCCTGTCGGCGTATATCATCAGTATCGCTGCTGATATCAACGCTAGCATCATCATGGACTTCATCGGATAACTCTGAAATCTTTTGCTCATTTGGTAAATTAGCTTGCTCCGTTATTGGTTGGCCACTTAACTGAGTTTGGTCTTGCTGATGTCTGCTGGAGACTAATTGTATCCCTTGAGGGAAAATGCGTTCGCGAGCATCATCTGGCATGCTGATTTTATTCGCTTCATAAGCGCGCACCAGTAAGCGCATTAAAATTGAAGCCACTTTTGGAACACTATGAGTTTCTGCATTAACCCAAAAATACACTTGCAGGTTAATAGTGGAAGAACCTAGGTTGGTTATCAGTACCTGCGGTTCAGGATCTGCTAGTACGCCGTGGTGAGCCATCATGATCTCCATGGCGATGTCCTGAGCCTTACGAATACTGGTATCGTAGCCAATACCAATCATAAAATTGCCCCGTATTCTTGGGTTTGCGGTCAGGTTTTTAATCACGTTTTTATAAATTGTGGCATTGGGAATTTGGATGTGGTTGCCATCGTAGTCGACTAACGTAGTGGCCCTTGCGGTGACTTTTTTTACAATGCCTAATTGACCTTCCACAGCAATGACGTCGCCTAATTTGAACGGGCGCTGGACACTGAGCAGTAAGCTGGAAATAAAGTTTTCGGCGATGTCTTTAAAGGCAAAACCTAAAATGAGACCTATTACCCCAGTGCTACTAATAATGGCAACGGCAAATTGAGTTAAGCCAGCGAGACGCAAAAAGATATACAGCCCTAATAATATGATCAGCATACTAAAGCTGCGCTGCATCACTAAACGAATAAGCTCACTCTGTGTGACCCAAGTTAAGGGCTGAATAAGCAGGCGAGCAATAGGGCGAGAAAGCCAAAAGAGTAGCAAAAATATTGCCAGTCCTAGGGCTAAGCTGGGCAAATACTGTAAGGTTTTGGCCCAAAACTGCCGTGCATCTTGCTGCAGAGGAGCTAAAGATAACGGCTCCATAGCGCGTAATTGAATATTATCTACAACCTGAGTCACACCAGGTAAGGCGGCGATGGTTTGCAGTATGCGTTCTTTACTGGCTTGCTCGGTGACGGAGCCATGCAGATTGACGACAGAGCCTTGTATTTCAATGTCGATTGCACTGCTTGGATCGTTAATTTGTATCAGTTGTTTCACCGTGTTGGGTGAGGGGGCTGCCTGGGCATAAGTAGGCGCAAAGCTGGTCAAGCAAACAAAAGTAGTGACTAAACTCCATAGGAGAATCCATCGACTTAATGTTGAGCATGAGCGGTGCTTGCAATGAGGAATGCTGTTTAAAAAAAATCGACAAATCATAAGATTACCCGCTAGGTACAAGCCCGTCTTTATTCAATACTAGCAAATAATCGTCACCGACACCAAAGCTTGTAAGCGTTATCCGTTAATGTTTTTCAGCATGCAAAAAGGGCTTTTTTCTACTAAAGGCATACTAATAAGTCAATATATGCGGTGTTGTCGTTGCTTAAAAAATGATGCTCATTAAGGGTAATAATAGCAACACTTGCAATAGTGGTCTGGTAATTGCGTTGTACTTTATGACCATCAATGTAAGTTAGTTAATACACGCTGGGGGGAACCGCTAACCTCAGTCATTCAAAATGGAGAATATCATGGATTTATTACGTATTATAATCGCAATTTTACTGCCGCCACTTGGGGTTTTTCTACAAGTAGGGCTAAGTAAAACCTTATTATTAAACATAATTTTAACCTTGCTAGGCTACATTCCAGGGATAGTTCACGCAGTATGGGTGATTGCTAAACGTTAGTAGCGGTCAAGATAAGTATGCCTAAAGGTTAAGCGGCTCAGGCTGCTTACATTAATCGGAAAATGTTGCCAGTTAAGGGTAATTTTTACCTAAATACATGCTTATCGTTGAATTGCTTTTCTATTAAATGTTTACAACGTTAATTTAGCTGTGTCGGTTTATGAAACTGAGCTGTTATTGATGTTTGCTTGTTCCCTGCGTGTGCAGGGGTTTTAGATAATGCCATTATTCAGGACGATAAGCATGCACAGGTTAAGTTATTGTCTTTTTTAGCTAGCCTAATTTATCGGTAAACTGATACTCAGTTTAAGGCCTTGGCGCTTGCCCGTCGGGCCAATCAGATTTTCTGCCACTATGTTGCCCTGATGTAGCGTAATGGCAGCTTGGGTGATTGCCAAGCCTAATCCCCAACCGCCACTTTTTCTGTCTCTAGCGGTATCTGGGCGATAGAAAGGTTTAAAAATAGCTTCAAGTTCTTTGGGGTCGATACCAGGACCGTCATCTTCTACTGTAATGAGTATATGTTTACCCGCCTGGACCGCACTGATGGTTATTTGACTGTTGGCATAGCAAATTGCATTACGCAGCAGATTTTCTATGGCGCGCGAGAGTGTCTTTGGGTGAAGAGGCAATTGCAGTGCCTCTGGTATATCAATTTGTAATAGCTTCCCTTGCTGCTCGGCTTCAAATTCAGCGTCATCTAACACTTGGCTTAATGACTCGGCTAATTCGAGCTCGATTTTATTTTCATGGCTGGCCAAGCTAACCCGAGATAGGGTAAGTAACTCACTGATTAATGCTTCAAGCTGTAAAGCTTCATAGCCAATACGTTCTAGTTCTTCACTTTGCTGACCTTTTTTACGGCCGAGGGCCAAGGCTAATTGCAGTCTAGTGAGCGGCGTGCGCAGTTCGTGAGAAATATCACCCATTAATCGTTGCTGATTGTTAATCATGGTTTGTACTGCGTCAGCCATGCCATTGAACGCTTGGGCTAACTGGCCCATTTCATCACGTCTACTCGCTGTGGCTGCATCAACTCGGCTCGATAAATCACCTCTTGCGAGGGCATTAGCGCTGTGTTTAAGCGAGCGTAATGGTTTACCTAAATACCACGCCAGCAAACCACATAATAGCCCAGATAATAAAATGGCTAAGCCTGCTGTGAGTAATTTATTATCGGCAAAGAATAAAAACCATGGCCGAGGATGACTATCGGGTAAACGGCCAAATAACTGATAGGCTTTATCATTGACCTCAAAAGAATAGGGGCCAAAAATAAATTCATCTCTAAATTGGTGGCTAATGGGCTGATCTGCCTCTTCTGCCATCAACTGAAAACGTCTAAATTCGCGTGATACTCGTTGAGTATTTAATACTTGTCCTTCGCCGTCGGTTAAATATACCCGCATAGGACCATGGTTGCGGCTTCCATCCTTATTGCGACTACGATGCAGACGTTGGAGGCTTTTGCCTTCGAGTAACTGTGGTTGCTGTTGTATTCGTTCAGCGATGTTTTTTAGCACCTGCTCTAAGCTAGGTGGTAAAGGTGAGCGATCATGGCTTTGCTGTAATAGCGGTAATAACGACACTAGAGCAATAATTAACGAACTGCATAGCCAAAAGCCGAGCAATAATTTAAAAAACAGCCGATTAAATGGATTGTTTTTCAGCATTACGGTATCCAAATATAGCCTTTACCGCGGAGGGTTTTAACTCGTGGGCGGCCGTCTTGGCGTTCAGGTAATTTTTTACGTAAGTTAGATAAATGCATATCTAAGCTTCGGTCAAATGGCATTAATTTTTTGCCTAATACATTTTCGCTTAACGAGTCTTTGGTCACCAGCTCGCCAGATTTTTCAACTAAATTGAACAGCAAGGAAAATTCGGTACCAGTAAGGATAATCAGTTGCTCATTGCAATAGGTTTCTTGGCGGGTTGGATCGAGTCGTAAATCACCAAACTGCATCATTTCATGGGCTTGGCTATCTTGTTGGGTGGTTTGTGCTCGCCGTAATATGGCACGAATTCGAGCGACTAATTCGCGATCATTAAACGGTTTTGGTAAGTAGTCATCGGCGCCGATTTCAAGACCGACAACCCGATCGATTTCATCACCGCGGGCGGTGAGCATCAATACTGGAGTTTGTTTGCGCTGCCGTAAAGCTCGCAATACTTCAAAGCCATTAAGCTTGGGTAGCATAACGTCAAGAAGGATTAAATCGAAGTCTTGCTGTTGTGCCATCATCAGCCCTTGCTCACCATCGTAAGCTTGGCTTAGTGCAAATCCTTCTAACTCAAGTAATTGGCTGAGTAGATCGGATAAACCAATATCATCGTCGATAAGTAAAATGCGATTCATAACTGTCCTCTGGCACAAAGAAAATCTGTATGTTGACGTTAACATACAGATTTTTCGATCAATTGAGCTTATCTCATGCCAAGATTAAATCATATCAACATTGCACAGTTTTACATTTACCCCGCTTTATTTTGCACTATGTAGCGTTTAATTCTGGCAATGATAAAGGTCAGTATAATTGAGCCGAGGATCAGGCCGACCGAGAAGACCGCATTTTGTAGAGCATTAGGATTAAACACTAACATGCTACCTAAACCTAACATCATTATGCCTGACATCAGTTTAAGCACTTCACCCTCTTTTTCGGTGAGTTTGCGTTTACCTAATGTCATTGAGAAGACAATCACAATAGCGGCCAGTGGTATAACGTAAACCACATTATAAGCGATGAGGTATAAGTAACGTTGCATGGTATCGAGATCTGATAATGACAACACTGAGGTGTAAATCATTGGAAAGCCTGCGGTGCAGAGCAGCTCGTAGGTATTAGCTAAAATTGCCAGAATAGTTGAACCTAAAATCATTGTTGGTAATGAACTGGCTTTAGATAATTTCCCCATACGCTTAATAAGCGAACCACGGTTTTCCACCGACATGGATAAGCTAACGTCGCCTCGGCCATAAAAGTAATCTTTTATATTGACGATTGCTGCTATCAACGCCAATACCCCCGCACAAGTGATAATGATACCGCCATCACCGCCGCCGAGAACTTGAAATAAGTTAAGCCAGGCGCTCATAAATACGAAGTAGATAAGACCGGAGAAAAATACAAAAATACCGCCCACCAACAGCATACGTTTGCGGCTGCCAGCATTCACCATAATGCTCAGTAAAAATAGCAGCACGAAAAAGGCGCACGGGTTAAAGGCATCAACACCTGCTAATACTAGGGTTAGAACCGGCAATGACATTTCTTCTGGATGTACAGCGCCAATGAGTGGAATGTCGACAGGCTGAACCGTTGGCGCAGGGGCTATGTCGCTGGCTTGGTCAAATGACATACCACATGAGCCTTCGGCTTGTGGATCGTCGCTATTGTCACTACAGGTTTCAAACAGTGGTGCGCTTGCAACTGGCGCAGCTCCGAGGAAATCATCAAGCTTATCACCAATGTCTGCTTTACCACCTTGGCGTTGGTAGCAGTTAACCAAGCGCTCTAGAATGAAACGTCCAGTCACTTCATGGCTGTTATAACCCACTACGGCCTCACCACAAATAGCAAAGTAGGGCACCGATTTGGGTTCAACACCTGTTTTTTGGCCCATTTCCATGAGTTTATCAACATTGCCGGGTTCACTAATGACGTAGTCGTGTAATTCGATCCAGTCAAAACGTTCGCCTAGAGCATCAATAAAAGGATGGGCTTCACGACAATGAGGGCAGGTTTTCGACCAAAAGAAATGCAGCTTTACCACTGGCTGCTGGTTTTGCTGAGTATACCAAATTGAGTCGTCTGTTGAGGCCACGGTACTGGCTATTGAGCTTGGAGCTAATATCAATACACAAAGAAGTAACAGTAATTGGCCAATCAATCGGTTCATAATTTATTCCATTAAAGCGCTAATAGTTAGATTTTATGCCCTAATATGATTACTGTAAGGATCAAGTCTGAATTACGTTAACTGGCTCGCATTACTGGGGTTTTTATCATTCAATATGCCAACTTGATCATGAATTACTGGCGCTAAAGTGCTATGAAAAACCTTCTTTACATAGGTTTACTCTGTCTTAACCCTCATTGACATTGCATTGGGTAAACTGAGTATCAAATCTGCTGAGGCAGACAATAAATCCCATACATACCGAGGAACTTAACAATGAAAACATCATCAATCATCAAAACGAGTTTAGTGGCCTTAGTGGCAAGTTCAGCGTTCTTAGCCAGCCAGTTATATGCGGCAGAGACTACTGATAACACGGTAAAGACAGAGAATGTCGCCGCTAAAGGTGACCGATATCATGGTCATAAGGGTGGCATGCATAAAATGCTACGCATGTTAGATTTAACGGATTCACAGCGAGCTGATGTCAAAGCCGTGTTAAATAAATATCAAGGTAATCGTCCTGAGCGCCCAACTAAAGAACAGCGAGCTGCGCACCGAGCTGACATGCTAGCGTTAATCACTACCGCTGGTTTTGATGAAGCGAAAGCCACTGAAATGGCCCAAGCAAAGCAACAGCAACACATGCAAAAAATGTTGAACCACTTAAAAATGCAGAATGAAATTTATCAACTATTGACCCCTGAACAGCAACAAATGTTTCAAGATAACTTTCAACAAGGTAAAGGCCACAAGCCACGTCGTTAATCAGTTGCTAGCTCAGCATGGTTAAAGCAACATAATCGCCATTACCTTTGGGTAATGGCTTTTTAGTTAATGCCTATATGGAGTGGCATTGTCTCCGTTGCGACTTTATATAAGGTCTTGGTGCAATTTAAGATTATTTAATAAAACATTACCCAAAACAGCCAGCTAACTTGCTATAGTAAGGTCTGTTAAATTATCTGTAAAAAGAGTCGACAACGTCTTTATGAGTACATCATCTGAATATGACTTTTGGGTCAAATTAGCGAGCCGCGCTTCAGTCGCTACAGCACTGTGCCTTATCGTGATCAAATTATTGGCTTGGTTGTATTCAGGCTCTGCCAGTATGTTGGGGTCATTAACGGATTCATTTGCTGATGCACTCGCGTCGATAGTTAATTTTATTGCCATTCGATATGCCATTGTTCCTGCGGATAAAGATCACCGATATGGTCACGGAAAAGCTGAGCCATTAGCGAGTTTGGCGCAAGCTGCGTTTATTTTAGGCTCGGCGTCGCTGTTATTATTGTATGGCGGCGAAAAGTTAATTCATCCAGTACCAGTTACCAATGCCATGAGTGGTATCGTGGTTACTATTATTGCGATAGTCATGACATTTGCCCTTGTTTTGTTGCAACGACATGCTTTGAAAAAAACTAAGAGCTCGTTAGTTGAAGCTGATTCATTGCATTATAAGTCGGACTTATTATTGAATGCGGCTGTGTTGTTCGCCCTAATATTGGCGCAATATGGCTGGTGGTGGGCCGATGGTTTGTTTGCGGTGTTCATTGCATTTTTTATCGGCAATCAAGCGCTTGGGTTAGGTTATCGTTCAGTTCAAAGCTTGCTTGATCGCGAATTAGACACTGAGACTCGTGATAAAATTAAAGCCTTAGCTAAGCAAGATCCTCGCGTCCAAGGCATTCATGATTTACGTACTCGCCAGGCTGGGAAAACGACCTTTATTCAGTTGCACATGGAATTAGCGGGTAACTTATCATTGCATGATGCCCATGAAATAGCAGATAAAGCAGGCTTGACGATTAAAGCGGCGTTTGATGATGCAGAGGTGATTATTCACCAAGATCCGGTGTAGAGAGATTAGAGAATCGTAATCAATGCCAGCTCAACAATATTTGTATTTAAGCTGGCACTGGTTAGTGTTTAGTCGTGTTAGCTTAAAATCCCTGAGCACGAAATTGTGCTAGAGCTTGCTGCACTATGTCTGTAATACTGGCATCAATATCGACGGTTACCACTAATGGTTCATTAGTGGGTTCTTCTAATGTGGCAAACTGGCTATCGACCATGTTCTGTTTCATAAAGTGGCCTTTTCTTGCCATTATCCGCGCTAAAATCAGTTCATAGCTACCCTTTAAATATAAAAATCCGACCTGTTGATTACCTTTACGGATTTGATCTCGATAAGATTGTTTGAGTGCTGAGCAGCCAATGATCACCGTTTTATGTTGGGTTTCAAATTCGAAAGCCAAATCTCGAATACGTGATAACCAAGGTGCCCTATCGGCATCATTTAGGGGTTCTCCTCGAGCCATTTTTTCTATGTTGGCTTGCGGATGCAGATCATCACCGTCTACAAAAGTGGCATTCATCACTTTTGCTAACAGTTCGCCTACGCTGCTTTTACCACATGCGCACACACCCATTACAATAATGCATTTCCCTGTCATTCTCTTACCATTCCTTAATATAAGCTTATATAATTAAAGGCTTATTTTTTCAGCTCAGTTTATGCCTTGAGTTTACTGATCTCATTGAGGTTTGTGAATTCGAATTAGCACTCTCATTAATCTCTTTGGAATATAGTATGGACACAATAGTACCAACCGCAGACCCGACTTACTTGCTGATGATCGCTGCGCTAGCCATTATCGCGTTATTAATACTGATTATTAAAATGAAACTGCACGCTTTTGTGTCATTAACATTGGTGTGTGTGGCAACAGCACTGGCCAGTGGTATTAATAGTGATCAAGTGGTGCCAACAATGATGGCGGGTTTTGGTGGCACTTTAGCTTCTGTTGCCTTGCTTGTTGGTCTTGGCGCTATGATAGGGAAGATTTTGGAGGTAACTGGCGGTGCGAAAGTGCTTGCTGATAGTTTAATTTGCCGTTTTGGTGAAGAAAAAGCCCCATTAGCCTTAGGTATTGCTTCGTTATTATTTGGTTTCCCAATATTTTTTGATGCCGGCCTAATTGTGATGATGCCGATTATTTTTAGTGTTGCTAAACGCTTTGGCGATTCACCTCTTAAGTATGCTTTACCGTCTGCCGGTGCATTTGCCGTGATGCATGCGTTTGTTCCTCCACACCCTGGACCGGTAGCGGCTGCGGATTTACTCGGCGCTAACATTGGTTTATTACTCTTTGTTGGCATGATGGTGGCGATCCCCACTTGGTATATTGGTGCTTATTTATTTGGGTTATATGCGGGTAAAAAATTTGATATTCCCGTGTCAAAAGTGTTCCTCAGTACAGCTCCGATTATCGATGTCGATAAGATCCCGAACTTTGCCACGGTAATGTCGATTTTGCTGTTACCTGTGATACTCATTTTTATGGACACTGGGCTAAACACCTTAGCCGTTGCTGGCGTTATCGATGGTAAGTCACCAATAGTTGAATTACTGCGAATGCTGGGTAAGACGCCAATTGCATTACTGATTACCTTATTAGTATGTTTAGTGGTATTTGCCAAAGACTATGGTATGCAACAGCTTGAGAAATTGTGTGGCGACTCATTAGGGCCTATTTGCGCGGTTATATTAGTGACGGGTGCCGGTGGCATGTTTGGTGGCGTATTACGTGCAAGTGGAATTGGTCAGGCATTAGCGGATGCATTGTCACATACAGGTATGCCTCTAATCGTTGCGGCATTTGTCATTGCCACCTGTCTTCGGGTGGCACAAGGGTCGGCAACCGTGGCATTAACCACAACAGCGGCGTTAATTGCGCCTATGGTAGCGGCAACCGCTGGATTAAGTGCTTTGGATTTATGTTTTATTGTTATTGCCATTGCAGGTGGTTCAACTGTGTTATCACACTTTAATGATTCCGGTTTTTGGTTGGTTGGACGTTTAATGGGAATGGATGAAAAAACCACCTTAAAAACGTGGACCGTTATGGAAACCCTACTGGGTACTATTGCCTTTATCATTGTGGGTTCACTAAGCATACTGTTGTAAATATCAGCCTGTGATGGGGTTGATATTTTCGATACTAAAAAGCCGCAGTAGCGGCTTTTTGTTCATGTAATATAGTGTGTTAATCGCCTTTAGATTATGTAAAAACAAGTTGATTAGTTATTTGGGATCGAGCTTGCTCTAATGCTGAATCTGCCCGCAAAATAAAACTGTCGATAGTATCATCGGCTTGCCAGTTCGACACGCCAACACTGGCGCTAAAACGAATAGGCTTATTGGTTTCTGGTTCTCTTAGCGATTTATCGTCGTTGCTATGGCGAATATTCTCGGCAACATTTAAGGCTATCTTTTTGCTATTAGCTTGGATGATGGCAATAAACTCATCACCACACCAACGAGCGATTAAGTCGACTTCACCTAGATTGCTTTGGCAATGTTGAGCAAAATTAACTAGGGCTTTATCACCCATTTTATGGCCAAATAAATGATTAATTTGCTTTAAATCGTCTACGCCGATCAATAAACAATAAAGGTGCTCACGTTTAAGATTGGTATCGGTTATTAATCGCTGACTAAAATGCAATAGCCCTCGTCGATTCAGCACCTTGGTAAGGTAATCAATATAGATTTCCTTATTGAGTAAGTCCTTTAGCAAATAAGATTCAGTAATATCTATCATGGTCATTTGAGTGGCGGGTTGTCCCTCCCAACTGATAACAGTCTCCAGTATTTTTACCCATATGAGACGACCACTTGAATGCAAGCACTGGATATCGACAGTCTGAGGTGTAATGGTATTGGCTAGCAATGCATTGTTAGCCTCTATTCGCTGTGCTTGATAACTAGGTTCAATGATACCCATAATCGATTTGAGTGACATAATACTTTGGCGATTAGGATAGCCAAGTAGGGTCGCGAGTGTTTCATTACAATATAGCGGGCTAAAGTTGCGATGCACCAAAACACCTTGCACCGATCCATTAGCTAACTGTTGATAGCGATGCTCACTTTGTACAACAGCTTGTTTGAGTGCGGTGACTTCGGTTAAATCAACAATTGTTATTTGCAGTGCTGTTCGACCTTGCCATTCGACAAGGTGTTCAATGGCTAATACATTAATCGTCATACCAAGACGGTTACGATTAATATAATTTCGCACCTGAGGCTTTTCGATTCCACTCATTAATGCATAGTAAGTGTGTGCCGCGAGATCCTGTAGTTCAGGATCGATTAACTCTAAAATACTTTTCAGCGCTAAGATTTCTTTAGCGGTTTGATAACCGAAGATTTTTGCATAACTATCATCTGCATACAGTGGTATAAAGTCTTGATGAATAACCACACCAAAAGGAGCATCAGAATTCACAATCTGTCCTTAGTTGAATATTACATTTTAGGCCGCAATTTTCATGGTACGTATACTATTGCTTCTGCAGCCAAGTCAATGCCATGTGTAAATGCGGTAACGTCGACTATTTGAGATAATGTTTTATATTAGAATTAGACAAAATAGTGCTGCCACAGCAATAAGATTAACAATGTTATAACATCATTATGGCTATATTGTGTAGTTCTGCTTTTTAGTCCATTGATAGCTCTTTTAATTTACGTGTCAGGGTATTTCTTCCCCAGCCGAGGCGTTTAGCGGCTTCTTGTTTATGGCCTTGAGTATGTCTTAACGCTGTTTCAAGTAAGATACGCTCAAATTCAGGCTGAACTTCAGTTAATAAATCACTTTCACCCGCAGCAAGCTTTTCATCAATCCAATCTGTTAACGCGGTTTGCCAATCACTTGCTCCAGCTGTTTTCTGTTGGCTGCTAACCGGATCTTTGAGTAATTCTGGTGGTAAATCCTGTGGTAATATTTCTTGTCCAGAAGCCATTACAGTTAACCATCGACACGTATTTTCCAGTTGTCGCACATTGCCAGGCCAAGGTAAATTAGCCAGTTTGACTGCAGTGGCTTTGGTTAATATTTTGGGCTCTACGCCAATTTCTTTTGCTGCTGTGGTTAAAAAATGATTAGCGAGCTGGGCAATGTCTTCACGACGCTGTGATAATGGCGGTAGGTGAACTCGAATCACATTGAGACGATGAAATAAATCTTCACGGAAGGTGCCTTTTTGTACCAATACTTCAAGATTTTGGTGGGTTGCAGCAATAATGCGAACGTCCACTTGCACAGCTTGATGGCCGCCAACACGATAGAATTGTCCATCAGCAAGTACTCGTAATAACCGAGTTTGCACATCGATTGGCATATCACCAATTTCATCTAAAAATAAGGTACCGCCATTGGCTTGCTCAAAACGACCTTGGCGCACATTCGCGGCACCTGTAAATGCCCCTTTTTCGTGACCGAAGAGTTCTGATTCAATCAAATCTTTTGGAATGGCTGCCATATTAAGCGCAATAAAGGGTTTTTCTTTACGCGGGCTGTGTTTGTGCAATGCCCCGGCAACGAGTTCTTTACCTGTACCCGATTGACCATTGATCAATACACTAATTGACGAACGAGATAAGCGACCTATGGCCCGAAAAACTTCCTGCATCGCTGGTGCTTCACCAATAATTTCAGGGGTTTTAATCGAAGTATCTATCACCGGCTGAGGTGTTTGCTCTGTGGCATGAGTCAGTGCGCGTTCTACTAAATTAATCGCCTCGTCGATATCAAACGGTTTGGGCAAGTATTCAAATGCACCTGCTTGATATGCGCTCACCGCACTGTCTAAGTCAGAGTGAGCTGTCATGATGATCACTGGAATATGCGGATAATGCAGCTGTAAGCGATCCAGTAAGGTTAACCCATCAGTCCCTGGCATGCGGATGTCTGACACTATGACTTGTGGTTGAGATGCCTCTAAGGCTTGCCATAAAGATTCTGCAGCAGCAAAGCTGGCTGTTGACAGTGATGCGCCTTTAAGAGCTTTTTCGAGTACCCAACGGATCGAACTATCATCATCGAGGATCCAAACTTGTTCACTAATGTTCATGTTACTACCTCATTCTGCCTACATAGGGCATGCTAGTTATTGTAATGGCAGATTAATAATAAATTCGGTATGACCTGGAACCGAAATACAATCGATGCGACCGCGGTGTAATCGGGCAATGTTGTGTGCAATGGATAAACCTAATCCAGACCCTTCATCCCGACCGGTAACCATAGGGTAAAAAAGGGTATCCAATAGTTCAGATGGAATACCTGGGCCGTTATCAATAATCGACAATGCAAGTACCACTTTATAGCGGTGGGTTCCAATCGTGACCTGATGCTGGGTGCGAGTGCGGATAACAATATCTCCGCCACAATGCTCTAAAGCCTGAATGGCATTTTGGACAATATTCAATACAGCTTGTTGCATTTGATCTGAGTCCATTTCAATGTCAGGAATGGACGGGTCGTAATCTCGTTTTAAATGGATATTCTCTGGCAGCGCCATTTCAATTAGTTTAAGCACTTTTTCAATGACTTGATGAATACTTTGTTGTGTATGCTGTGTCGGACGTTGCGGGCCAAGTAAGCGGTCTACTAGATTACGCAACCTATCTGCTTGTTCGATGATTAAGGTGGTAAATTCTTTTAAATCAGGTGAAGTTAGTTCTCGAGACAATAGCTGTGCCGCACCACGAAGGCCGCCCAGTGGGTTTTTAATTTCATGAGCTAAGTTACGGACCAAAAACTGTGCAGCTTGCTGTTGCGCGTCCATATTCAGCTGTTGATGAATACGCCGCTGTTGATCCACTTGACGCAGTTCTAAGATACTGAGGTTATTATCATTTTCAATTGGCATCAAGGTAATATCAACAGTGTGATGCTGACCATCAAGGGTAATCAATACGGCAGTATTAATGGTGAGCCCTTGGCCGGCATTAACGGCATCGCGCAATAACTGTGGCTCAACTCCCATAAGCTGATAAAGTTCAGGAAGCGTTTGTTCTAATAGCTTGTGGTTACCGACCCCCAATAATTGTTCAGCAGCAGCATTGGCATAACATGGCTTGAGCTGATTATTAATAACCAGCACAGCGGTAACTAAGTGATTGAGCAGGTTATTTGTGTCCATTAGCCGTCCTAGTATAGGGTTGCACTATCATATTGCACCGAATTGGTGCAATTCGCAACCCGAAACACACAAGCTCTCACTAAGATAAGTAGTCACACATATTTTTTTAAGTTAATGAATAAACTGATTTTTATCTTATTTACTTGGACTTTCTTGCGGGTCCAAATACAGATGCTTGGTGAAGAAATATCTTTCTAGGAGAGCTTGATGCAAGGACTTTGCCGCTTTGTGTTACAGCATTAACAACCAGTGAGTGTTCACCTCGGTTAATGCCGGTTAATGTAAATATATTTGATGCTTGAGGTGGTGCAGTGACAATACCATCAACCAATAATGTCATCATCACACCGCGAGGCAGTTCCGGAGAGACACTTACTGATACGGTGAACGCGCCGTTATTATCTCGAATCGTTGCCTCTTCTTGAGGAGAGGTGATTGAGATTGAGTAGCTAATTGGGGCTTCTTTTTGCTCAGTGGTGTTGATTTTGGTGGGAGTGTTAATGGTTATATTATTCTGCGTATTTTCTTTTAGATCAACAGCTTCAGCATTATTTTTCGCTTCATCTGAGTAATGCACTTTACCATTTTCATCGACCCAGCGGTAAACAGTTGCGAGGCTTTGCGCGCTTAATAATAATAAACCAATAAGGATGAGAATACGCATAATGCACTCCATAAAACGATAGTTTCAATTAGAGTAGACGTTTTTATAAAAAAAATCAGCTTAAACTGTGTTGTTTAAGCTGAATGTAAGCGGGCACTATTAAATCAATATTGTTTATTAAGGTGCAATAACCCTATATATATTGGCAGCAGTACTCTGAAATTTGTGCCGTACGGATACTAAAGCTCACATTTGGTGCAAGCTGAAAGTGAGTACCTGTAGCATAGACTGCCCATTCAGTTTGACCAGGCAATAACACTTCAAATTCGCCTGAGATGACCTGCATTATTTCACCTTGAGCAGTAGCAAATTCATATTCACCAGGCAACACAACACCTAAAGTTTGTTTACTGTCATCAGCCAACACCACACTTCTACTAATCACTTTACCGTTAAAATACACATTGGCTTTTTTAGCGACGCTTACCTGTTGCAACATACTCATATATTCTCCTTAAAAATCATCTTGAGTCGAATCTATCTGCGTTTACGTAAAATATCTAGTTAAATGTTTTCATCTTGTATCATTAGCGTCGCTTCGCTGTTAGGGCATGACTTCTTCACAGCTAGAATCGCTTCGCTACTAGGGCGTGACTTCTTCACAGCTAGAATCGCTTCGCTGCTAGGGCGTGACTGCGTCACTGCTAGCGTCGCTTTGCTGTTAAGCTGTTGACTTTATAGCCTCTAGCCGCGAAGCGTACTAGCAGCGCAGCGTCCTAGGCTCTTTTGCATTTAGCCTGTAGAGATCAGGCAACAAAAAGCCCAGATGCAGGCATCTGGGCTTTTTAGGTCTTAATGAGTGTTGCCACTCATTAATGGTAATTAACTGCGGTTATTACGCTTACGCTCGTTTTCAGTTAAGAATCTCTTACGAACACGGATGTTCTTAGGAGTTACTTCAACTAATTCATCATCATCGATGAATTCAAGAGCTTGCTCAAGTGTCAGTGTAATAGGAGTCGTCAATACTTGTGCTTCATCAGTACCTGATGCGCGCATGTTAGTTAGCTGCTTACCTTTCAAACAGTTTACTGTCAAATCGTTAGAGCGAGCATGAATACCCACTACTTGACCTTCATACACTTCAGCAGCGTGACCAATAAACATACGACCACGGTCTTGTAATGCGAATAACGCGAATGTTAGTGCCTTACCTGTTGCGTTTGAAATCAATACGCCGTTAGCGCGTTGACCAATATCGCCACCTTTGTGTGGACCGTAATGATCAAATGAATGATAAATTAGACCAGTACCAGATGTTGCAGTTAAGAATTCGGTTTGGAAACCAATTAAGCCACGGCTTGGGATAACGAAGTCGATACGTACACGACCTTTACCATCAAGCTGCATGTCTTTCATTTCGCCTTTACGAACACCTAATTTTTCAATTACGGTACCTTGATGATCTTCTTCAACATCAACAGTAACTGTTTCGTATGGTTCACATAACTCACCATCGATTGTTTTTAGAATAACTTCTGGACGCGATACAGCTAATTCATAACCTTCACGACGCATGTTTTCAATTAGAATCGATAAGTGTAATTCACCACGACCTGAAACGCGGAAACGGTCTGGACTTTCTGTTTCTTCAACGCGTAGTGCTACGTTGTGAACCAATTCAGTCTGTAAACGTTCAAGAATGTTACGTGAAGTAACGTACTTACCTTCTTTACCCGCGAACGGAGAAGTGTTTACTTGGAATGTCATCGTTAGTGTTGGTTCATCAACAGTTAACGGTGGCATTGCTTCTACTGCATTCACAGCACAGATAGTGTCAGAGATTTTAAGCTCGCCTAAACCTGTGATGGCAACGATGTCACCAGCATTTGCAATTGGTACTTCAGTACGATCAAGACCCATGTAACCTAATACTTGGCCCATTTTACCGTTACGTGTCTTACCGTCAGCGCCAATAATGGTCACTTGTTGGTTAGTCTTAACGCTACCACGGGTAATACGCCCAATACCGATAACACCCACGTATGAGTTATAATCGATTTGAGAAATTTGCATTTGGAATGGCGCTTCTGCATCAGCATCTGGGAAAGACACTTTCTCAACGATAGTTTGGAATAGCGGCGTCATATCATCGCTCGCTACATCTGGATCTAAGGTTGCAAAACCATTTAATGCCGAAGCATAAACGATTGGGAAATCGAGTTGTTCGTCAGTGGCACCTAAGTTAACGAATAAATCGAATACTTGGTCAATAACCCAATCTGGACGAGCACTTGGACGGTCAATTTTGTTGATAACAACAATTGGCTTAAGGCCTTGAGCGAATGCTTTCTTGGTTACAAAGCGAGTTTGTGGCATAGGACCATCAACTGCATCAACCAAAAGTAATACTGAGTCAACCATAGATAGAACACGTTCAACTTCACCACCGAAATCGGCGTGACCAGGAGTATCTACGATATTAATACGGTAGTCGTTCCACTGGATGGCTGTGTTCTTTGCCAGAATGGTGATCCCACGTTCTTTTTCAAGATCGTTAGAATCCATAACCCGCTCAGTAGCTTCTCCACGAGATGCAAGGGTTCCTGACTGCGCCAACATTTTGTCAACCAGGGTTGTTTTGCCATGGTCAACGTGGGCAATAATGGCGATGTTACGTAAATTCTCTAGCACGGATAAACCTCTAAACCAGCAAATAAAAAAAAAGGATCTAACAGTAGTTATAGGTTATAGCTACTGTAAAAAAGCGTGCCATTCTACTTCACAGCAGCTTTTGTAGATAGGATTATTTTTGAACACTTGTAAATCTATCGCTTGCTATGGATTAAAAAACAGCATAAAACGTTTATATATTAAGCATAACCATACTGTAATACAAAAATGTGACATTGTTTAAAATAGCCATATTTACAGGGTGCACTATTATGGACTTTTGCACCATGATGAAACATAGTGGTGCTCGAAGATGGTGCAGATTTATTTTTTTGAAGATTTGATAGAAGTCTCATATTAATAAAATCAATTAGTTAGCGAAGTGGCATGAATATCGCTTATTACAGACCATTATGCACAGATTCGTTTTCCAGATGCACCATCTGGCGAATACCAAGATTATATTAAGGGACAACCCTTTACCCTACCGGAGGCTTGAGAATGTCAGTTGAATCAGTTTTAAAACAACTTGTAGAGTTAGAAGTTAAGTTTGTAGACTTACGCTTTACCGACACTAAAGGTAAAGAGCAGCACGTTTCTATTCCTTCTCATCAAGTAAATGAAGAATTTTTTGAAGACGGTAAAATGTTTGATGGCTCTTCAATCGCAGGCTGGAAAGGCATTAATGAATCTGACATGGTACTCATGCCTGATCCTACAACGTTTGTACTTGATCCTTTTACTGAAGAAACAACCGCACTTATTCGTTGTGATATTTTAGAGCCTGGTACTATGACAGGTTATGATCGCGACCCACGTTCAATTGCAAAAAAAGCTGAGCAGTATCTAATTTCTACTGGTATCGCAGATACAGTATTGATTGGTCCAGAGCCTGAATTCTTCCTATTTGACGATGTCCGTTTTGGTACTGACATGTCAGGTTGTTTTGTTAAAATTGATGCTAAAGAAGCTTCATGGAACTCAGCTAAAAGCTATGAAGAAGGTAACACTGGTCACCGTCCAATGGTGAAAGGTGGTTACTTCCCAGTTGCGCCAGTTGACTCTTCACAAGACTTACGTTCAGCAATGTGTTTAGTGCTGGAAGAAATGGGTCAAGTGGTTGAAGCGCATCACCATGAAGTGGCAACAGCCGGTCAAAACGAAATCGCTACGCGTTTTAACACATTGACTAAAAAAGCGGACGAAATTCAAATTCTTAAGTATGTCGTTCATAACATGGCTCATGCTTATGGCAAGACGGCGACATTTATGCCAAAACCAATCGTTGGCGACAACGGTAGTGGTATGCACGTGCATCAATCTTTGTCTAAAGATGGCGTAAACTTATTTGCTGGTGATAAGTATGCTGGTTTGAGTGACCTTGCTCTTTATTACATTGGCGGCATCATTAAGCATGCTCGTGCATTGAATGCATTCACTAACCCAAGCACTAACTCTTACAAGCGTTTAGTGCCACATTTTGAAGCGCCAGTTATGCTTGCGTATTCTGCTCGTAACCGCAGTGCTTCAATTCGTATTCCAGTGGTACCAAGCCCTAAAGGTCGTCGTATCGAAGCGCGCTTCCCTGATCCACATGCAAACCCATATTTAGGTTTTGCAGCATTGCTAATGGCTGGTCTTGACGGTATTCAAAACAAGATCCACCCAGGTGAAGCAATGGATAAAGATCTATATGACTTACCTGCTGAAGAAGCGGCTGAAATTCCACAGGTTGCGACTTCATTAGAAAACGCACTAGAAAATTTACAAGCGGATCATGAGTTCTTAACTAAAGGCGGCGTGTTCAGCGAAGACTTTATTCAGTCTTATATTCAGCTTAAAACAGCAGAATCTGAGCGTGTAGCACGTACTACTCATCCACTTGAGTTTGAAATGTACTACAGCTTGTAACGACTCAATTGCTTCGGCAATAAATCAGTCAACAAAACCCGATAATCACTTATCGGGTTTTTTTATGTTAAAAAATAACAATATTGTCAGGCTTATTTTTTGTAGTGCGCAATTGTTTGATATTTTTGTGAATAACGTAAGTTTTTAGAGGATTTCACTCAAGAGTGTGATATTTATACCGTTAATCACTCACTCAAAAACGATGTGTTCAATGGATAAGAAAGACCTCAAGCTATTAGAAATACTGCAACGTCAGGGCCGAATGGCTGTTTCTGAATTAGCCGATAAGGTTAATATGTCAGATACTCCTTGTTTGCGACGAGTCAAAAAACTTGAACAAGATAAGGTTATTTTAGGTTATGGTGCGCAAGTTGATCCGCTAAAGGTAGGCTTGAATGTGGTGGTTTATACATCGGTTCGTTTAACTGAGCATACTGATCAATCAACCGCATTATTTGAATCTACTATGGCGCAACTCCCACAAGTGATGGAGTGTGCAGTAGTGACTGGGGCGTATGATTATGTGCTCAAAATAGTTGCTAAAGACTTAGTTTCCTATGAGCACTTTATCAAGAAATCTCTTGGTAACCTCAAGTTTGTCGCGAGTATTGAAACCACTGTGGTACTAAAGCAAATTTTTAGCCGCACTGCGTTACCGGTAGATGAATCGCCGATCGATTGATCTACCCTTGAATATCAATCAGTTCAACAATCTCCAAAGCAGCTGTCAGAACATCATAGATGACGAATGTAGAGACAGTGCTTTTGGGTATTGAATTGATGTTTTTGCTAATGGCTAGCCTTGCTCCATTGACTCAATAAACTTATTTGATTCAGCGATTGATTTGTTCATGTCGTTAATCAGGCTGGATATGTCGGTTTGTAAATTGGCAAAATCGCCTTTAATGGCCCCAATCGCTTGCGCGTTTAGGTTATGTTTTAAATACAACATATTGTCTTTCATTGCCGTTAAAATGGGTGGCATTTTGGCTTCGGCACGACGCATGCTTTTGACCAGCGAGTTATATGAACGCTTGGTCTCATTGAGTTTGTTGGTGCTGTTGCGGCGTAAACTGGCTTTGCTAATTTCTTCGATTTCAGTTTGCCATTCGTCAAATAATGCATCAGCGACATCTTCGACTTTCTCGATGCGATTGCTGACTTCATCAGCTGCAGATTGAGCTGACTCATACTCATCTTTGGCTTTATTGTAGGCATCTTCTAAATCACCGCCATCAAATGCCAATAATGCCTGCATTTCTGCCAACGCAGAGCTAAACTCCTTTTGAGCGTCTTGTTGCGACTCTTTAGCGCTTTGTACTCTATCAACCATAATGTCGCGCTTGTGATAGCCGACTTTTTCCATTGCACCGTAGTAGGCGCTTTGACAACCGCTCAACAGTAAACTGCTACTTAATAGTGCCAGTGATATCCATTTTTTCATCAATGTGTCTCTTTTATTGTGTGAGGCGAAAAAGACTTCGCTGAGGTTAATTATTTGATTAACTGCCTGATTTAAATTTTGCAGCGTCTATGATGCTCCACAAATGGAATAGACCACCAATGATTGCAGGGATCACCAGCACAAAAAAGAAATAGCAAACGGCAGTAATGCAGAAAAATAATAAAGCCGCTAAGATACGCCCTTGTAAAAGCTGCCCTAAACCCGGGAAAAACAAACTCGCGACAGCTGCGAGCACATTGCCCGCCGAACCTTGTTGTGACATCAATTTGCTCCATTATTCGATGACTAATATGTTATAACATTGTACGAAGTTAGTGACTTAATACAAATGTTATCTCCACTAACGAGGTATTAAATAAGGATTATTATGCCCAAAAAGTTTAATTACAGCCCTATTGTGGCTTTTTTGAGTGGGATTTGGCAGTTTCTACTCCATCTCAAACAACGGCTGACAGAAGATCAAATTAATATCCGCGCAGGGCATTTAGCTTATGTGACCCTGCTGTCATTGGTGCCTATGATCGCCGTCACCATGTCGATGTTATCGGCTTTTCCGGTGTTTAAAGGCATTAGAGGTAACATTGAAGGGTTTATTTATAATAATTTTATCCCTGCTGCAGGGGATACGGTTCAAGTTTATATTAATGAGTTTGTTGCCAATGCATCTAAAGGCACTTTTGTCGGTATTATTGCGTTAGTGTTCGTTGCTATTATGCTGATTTCCGCTATTGATAAAGCGCTCAATAATATTTGGCGAATTACTGATAAACGCTCATATGTTGTTTCTTTTTCAATGTATTGGATGGTATTGACCCTAGGTCCTGTGCTTATTGGTGCTAGTTTGGTGGCAACCTCATATGTTGTGTCATTAGAGGTGGTAACTGGCAGTGAGTTGTCTGGATTAGTGCCGTGGATTGTTGAACGCCTGCCGTTACTGTTTTCTGCGGCCTCAATATTACTGTTGTACATGGTGGTACCGAATAAAAAAGTGCAGTTTTCACATGCCTTATTAGGGGCCATTGTTGCAGCAGTTTTGTTTGAAGCCGGTAAAAAAGGCTTTGCGTTTTATGTGACTCAATTTCCAAGTTACGAAGCGATATATGGGGCGCTGGCGGTTATTCCTATTTTATTTGTTTGGGTATATTTATCGTGGATTATTGTTTTGCTTGGTGCTGAAATTACCGCGGCTTTACCAGAATATTTAGAGGGCTTATCTGTCATTGCAGAAGATCTTAAAGCCGAAATATTTTCAGAGACTGAAAAGCAAAGCCTACACAATGTGCATGATCCTTTAGTAGTTGATAAGCCGTCTACTGGATCGGTTTCCTCAACTGATAAGTATTAATCTTGATGACTGAATTACCGCTATTTATTCAACAGCAATTTGTTGATGTGGGTAACAGTCATCAATTACATGTTGCTGAATATGGTTGCGAAAAGGGCCCAGCATTATTGTATTTACACGGCGGCCCGGGTGCAGGTTGTTGCCGGAGTGAGCTAAGCTTATTTGTTAGTACAGGGTTTCATATTTATTTTGTTGACCAACGCGGCGCGGGACGCTCGTTACCATCTGGGTGTCTATTGCACAACACAGTAATGGATTTGGTGGCTGATATTGAAACGCTAAGGTGCACCTTTGATGTTGAGCAATGGTATTTAGCCGGAGGTTCTTTTGGCGCGACATTGGCTTGGTTGTACAGTGGTTTGTATCCTAGCCGCGTGATCGCTCAAGTGTTATGGGGAATGTTTATTCCCTCTCAACTTGGCATAAATTGGTTATATGGACCTAATGGTGCAAGCCAGTTTTTTAATACTCAATATGCACGATTCATTGATGTTCTTGAGCCCAAGCTTACAACGGCTTTACCACAGGCCGATACACATAGTCCGGCCATTGCTATTGATCACCTTATGAATGCTTACCAAGTTGTTCTCAATCATCATAATCCACAAGTAGTTGAAAATGCAGTGCAACACTGGCTTATGTGGGAATATGCATTAGCGCAGCCAAGTCAGTTTATGGGCGAGGTCGCCCAACCGTTAAGCTGCGCGAAAATAGGTCATCATTATGTGCAACAGCATTTTTTTGATGTGTATAGCCAATTTAAAACACTTACAAGCGCTATTGAGGCCACAACAGTATTAATCCAAGGTGAATATGATTGGGTTTGTCCTCAACATATATTAACGGCGTTTATTGAAGAGTGTGGTCATCAATCTATAGATTATCAGCATGTTAGCGCGGGATATCATGCCTTAACGGATCAAGCCGTTTTTCAAGCCGTTACCCAAGCCATTTTACGTTTAGATAACGCGGCATCTAAGTTCAGCTAATAAACAGCTTCATTTAATAATAATTTGTTAATGTTGTTCTATTTAATATGATGTTATCCAAAAAATGTCGCTAAATAGAATATTTTTAGGATGGTTATGATTGCATTAATTCAACGTGTTAAACGCGCATCAGTCTCGGTAGACGACGCAATAGTCGGCAAAATTGACCAAGGCTTATTAGTGCTACTCGGTGTGGAGCGCGAAGATAATATTGATAAAATGGCTAAATTAGCCATGAAAGTCATTAACTATCGGGTGTTTAGTGATGAAAATGGCAAGATGAATCTAAATCTGGCTCAAGTTGGTGGCAAATTATTAGTGGTGTCACAATTTACCTTGGCAGCTGATACTGGTAAAGGTTTAAGACCGAGTTTTTCTTGTGCCGCAACACCCGAGCAAGCTGATAGTCTTTATCTGGCTTTTGTGGAGTATTGCCGTCAACAAGGGGTTATGACCGAGACGGGTCAATTTGGTGCAGATATGCAGGTCGAGTTGGTCAATGATGGCCCTGTAACCTTTAATCTGCAGGTATAGGACAGTTCTATTGTCATCATAGATCAACCATCGGAGGGATGCCGTTATGATTGATATGTCGTTCACTGAAGCACAATCAGACGCTAAGGTGACAGCCTTGCTCAAAACCTTGTGTGAAACTTGGCACAACACTATTCCTGTCAGTAAATTTATGGGGATTACTCCAGTATTATTCAATGGCGATAGCTTAAAGGTGACCGCACCAATTGAGCCCAATATTAACTTACATCACACCATGTTTGCTGGCAGCATTTATACTTTAATGACCCTAACTGGATGGGGAATGGTGTGGTTACAGCAGCAGTTGTCACAAGCTCATGGCGACATTGTCTTGGCTGATGCGAAAGTAAGGTATTTGAAGCCTGTTACTAAACAGCCTTATGCTAAAGTGATTTGGCCTTATACTGATTTAACTCCATTAACTCGAGGTCGACGCGTCAAGATGACTTTAGAGGTCGCCTTGTATTGCGATGAGATCATGTGCGCTACGTTCACCGGCCAGTTTGTGTCTTTGCCACAACAATCATCTAGTGTAGATTGAGTTAATATCTTTCTATTTTATCGAATGTTATTGCGAAATTAATGCACTTTTCTTCTTTTTTATAGACTAATATACTGGCTCAATTGGTCAGGCGTGTAGCCATATGACCTAACAAACATATGGGTGAGACTTAACAATGGCAAAAGTATTAATTTTAAAATCAAGCGTTCTAGGCAGTTATTCACAATCTTCAGCATTAGTTGATTATTTAAATCAACAATGGAGCAGCATAGGTGCGCAAATTACTGTGCGTGATTTAGGCAGTGAACCAGTACCAATGTTAGATGGTGAAATTGCTTCTGGTCTTCGTGGTGGCGATGATTTGTCTGAGCGTCAATTAGCTGCATTAGCCCTATCGAACGAATTAGTGGCTGAAATTAAAGCTCATGACACTATTGTTATTGCTGCACCAATGTACAATTTTAGCATACCAACTACGTTAAAAAGTTGGATCGATTTCATTGCCCGTGCTGGCGTGACTTTTACTTATACCGATACCGGCCCAGTTGGCTTGATTGAAGGTAAGCGTGCCATTATAGTGACCACCCGCGGCGGGGCTCATAAAGGTGGCACCACAGATCACGTAGTGCCTTATTTAATCACAGTACTTGGTTTTATTGGGATTACTGATGTTGAAACCGTTTATGCTGAATCATTAAACATGGGTCCAGATGCTGCAGAAGCTGGCATAAGCCAAGCTAAAAAAGCGATTGACGCTATTACACTCTAAGTTAACCCGAGTTCAGGTTAAGTTAAGTCAATTTTCGAGTTAAGAGCACCTAAACCCATTGCGGGTTTAGGTGTTTTTTTATGCTAATTGTGTCTATTACCTTTGATAGGCGGTTGATCTATTTTTGGTTAAATTTTTTCGAGATTAAAGCGTGTTAAGCGAGGCGATTGCTGCCTGGCAATCTAAGCAAAATTCGCTCAACAATGAGTAAAATACTTTTAGTCGACCCTTTGGTAACCTTGTTGGCCATTTCTACAGCGTTATTGGCTTTTTTATATAGCGTAACGACACAACGAAACTAGATCACTCACGGTTTGAGCTATGGACCAATAGTTTGTTGCTAAAACAGCCTTCATAGCTCAACAGACTCTAGATTACTTCTGTTACTGAGCATTTGCCTTTGTGATACTTATACTACTATTAAAAAATTAATTTACTCATTGAATGAACCTAAAGCTCATTTTGAACCGTATTGTGGCGGCTATGGCACAAAATGTAATAGGCTCACTTATTAATGATGCCTGAGGGCGCTATGGGCAAATATAAAATAGTGACTATAATGATTTTATGCTGATTGATATGAACTTATGCATTTAAAAAGAGTAGCGATTGCAATAGTGCTGATTTTTATCACCTTAGGTCTTGTGCCTATATTGATGGTGGTTAGCCAATGGTCTGCCAATGAGCAGGCATATGGCATTAGTAGCAATGACAGCGAACAGCTGAGCTTTAGTTGGCAAGGCGTTGACAAGCACATTCATCACTTTCCTGCCTCTTCTGCAGGATACACTTATTTATTTATGGGTTTTTTATCGTGCTCTGAAATTTGCCCGATAAGGATCCAACAAATGATGCAATTGGAGCAACACATACAGCAGGATGCTTTGTTAACTGGAGCTGAGGTGCAATTTATGTTTGTGACGATTGACCCCAACAATGACACTCTGGCAGTTCGTAAAAGCATAATAGATGATATCTCACCGCGTTTTGTGAGTGCGTCATTGTCTGACGATGCTTTACAGCAACTGGATAGACGTTTATCTGAGAATATTAACCTTGAGCTCGCCAGCATTAATCATGTCGGCAAGTTGTTTTTATTGTCGCCTAATGGGGCGGTTAAGCGGATCTACACGTCGAAGCAGCTTTCAACTCAAAAAATGTTGCTTGAACTTAAGCAAATTATTTCCTCTGAAACTTAGGTATGTCTATGAGTGATAAATACACAATTGAACTGTTAAAAAAACACGATTCACACATATATCAAATTTTAATGTTGCAAGCGCCATTACTGTTTATTAGCGGTTTCTTTGGCGCAAAAATGCTGACTTTCAGTACCTTTTCGGCAGTCGCGATTTTAGTCATAGTACAGCTTAGCTATAGTCTGCTAAAGGGGACTGAGTTATTTGCCATTGTTGGTGCTGTGATCATGATGACCGTCTCGGCGTTGCTGATCCAAAGCCAAATGGGCATGATTGAAATGCATTTTCATATTTTTGCTTCTATGGGGGTGTTTTTAATTTACTTACGCTGGCAGCCTTTACTGGCCTCGCTTCTTACCGTTGCAGTACATCATATTGGCTTAACCTATATTCAGCTGCAAGGTGTGAGCTTGTTTGATACTCCAGTGATGATATTTGCCGGCGATTGCAACTGGACCATCATGTTGGTCCATGCATTATTTGCTGCCGCCGAAACCTTTATTCTTATTCGTATTGCCTTTTTTATGCGCACCGATGCCATTGCCAATCAACGTATTGCCGGTGCCATCGAGCAGATATCGTCTAATAAAGATTTATCGATACGCTTATCTTCTGCTGACACACCAGCGGAGATATCCTTTAATTTAATGCTCGAAGAGTTGTCGCAGCTATTTAATGACTATCGCGATATTGCCGTCAAGATGGGCAGTACTTCAGATAATTTGATGAGCTTGAGCGAGCAAGCTCAGCAGGGGGTTCAACAGCAAAATGCTCAAGCTGGAATTATTGCCGAATCGACTCAACATGTGATCGATAGTTTTCAGCAAATGGCTCACGATAGCCAAGTTTCTGCTGATCAAGCAAGAGAGGGGGCAACCTCAAGTATTGGTGATCGTCAAAGTGCATTAAATATCATGAAAGACATGCAGGCGCTAGAAACTAATATGACTGAAGTGACCGAGTCGATGACTGATTTAACTCAAGATGTCACTTCGATCACCACTTTACTTCAGGCGATCCGCAGTATTTCAGATCAGACTAACTTACTGGCATTAAACGCAGCCATTGAAGCGGCGAGAGCGGGTGAGAGTGGCCGAGGTTTTGCGGTTGTGGCAGATGAAGTTCGTACTCTAGCAAAACGGACTAGTCAATCGACCGATAGCATTGAAAAAGTGCTCAGTCGTTTGAATGTCAGCATGTTAAAAACCGTTGAGTCAATGGATCAAGGTAGGCAGCGTACGAGCCAAAATGTGCAGCATACAAATAATATTGCCCAAGGGTTAGATCAACGTTCTGGTCAGATTGGCCAAGTGGCGACTTTGAGTAACAATGTGGCTAATGGTACCCAAGAGCAAGCGGGCAGACTGACTCAAATTGGTGCGGAGATTTTAGACAATGCCAAAGCGGTAGTGCTGCTATCGGAACAGGTGCAAAAATTGGCTGGTGGAGCGGTAGAGATGAAACGAATCACCGAAGATTATCAAGCTAAAGCAGCTGCTTATAAAGTGTAATCCACATTAAAACAGGCGAATGGATAACTTTCGCCTGTTTTATTATTTGCTTGTCGCAGACAGCAAGTTGGGCTTATCCAGATTGCTGCGATCAGCGCCAGCGTTTAAAGATTAATGAAGTATTAATGCCACCAAAAGCAAAGTTGTTGCTCATAATATAATTGGTGTCTATGTAGCGTATCTCGTCTTTAATATAATCGAGTTGTGCGCACTCAGAGTCAATATCCGTGAGATTAAGGGTTGGCGCAAACCAACCCTCATTCATCATTTCGATACTGGTCCAGGCTTCCAATGAGCCACAAGCCCCTAGAGTATGGCCGGTATAACTTTTAAGTGATGAGATTGGCGTATTAGCGCCAAAGACCGCATAAGTTGCAGCCGTTTCGGCTACATCTCCCCGATCTGTCGCCGTACCATGAGCACTGATATAGCCAATTTCTTGTTCGGATAATTTGGCATCCGTTAAGGCTAAACGAATCGCCACTTCCATCGTTTTGGCATTGGGTTGGGTGACATGCTGGCCATCTGAGTTTGTGCCAAAACCAATTAACTCAGCATAAATTTTAACGCCACGCGTTTGAGCATGCTCAAGCTCCTCCAATATTAGTGTACACGCACCTTCACCGATAACTAAACCGTCTCGTTGGCTGTCAAATGGGCGTGGTGTTAGCTCTGGTTGATCATTTTTGGTGCTGGTGGCAAATAAGGTATCAAATACTACCGCTTCAGTCGGGCAAAGTTCTTCAGCACCGCCGGCCAACATAATCGTTTGCATACCGTACTTAATCGCCTCGTAGGCGTAGCCTATGCCTTGGCTGGCTGATGTGCATGCACTACTGGTGGTATGAATTCGGCCCTGTAAGCCAAAAAACACCCCCACATTGACTGCCGTTGTGTGCGCCATCATACGGATATAGCTGGTGGCGGTTAAGCCAGACATTTCGCCGGTTTTTAACATCTCACCAAATCCAATAATGGGATCGGTACTGCCAGTTGATGAACCATAAGCGACTCCAACTTTGCCAGAATTAAGAATAGGATCATCTAATAACCCCGCATCCTCTAACGCTAATTCACTTGCTCGAGTGGCCATTAGAGACACTCTACCCATGGAGCGAATTTTTTTGCGTGAATAGTGCTTAGGAGTAACAAACTCTGTGACTGGTGCCGCAAGACGAGTATTTAAGCCTGGGTATCTGTCCCATTCATCCATGCGAATGACACAATTATGTTTAGCTAATAGGCTCGCTTTAATTTGCTGCCAGTCTTGGCCTAATGCAGAAATGCCGCCAATTCCAGTCACGACCACACGCTTCATATCATGCCTCCATTAACTGAGATCACTTGACGAGTAATATAGGCGGCATCATCTGACATTAAAAAGTTAGTCAGGCCCGCTATTTCACTGGGTTTACCCATGCGTTTCATCGGCACTATTTGGTTAACCATTTCGGTTGGAATATCGCTGACCATATCGGTTTCAATTAACCCTGGGGCAATGCAATTGACAGTAATTTTGCGCTTTGCCAATTCAAGAGACAGCGCTTTAGTGGCTCCAATAATCCCCGCTTTTGAGGCGCTGTAATTGACTTGACCACGGTTGCCTGCAATGCCAGATACTGATGCGAGAGTGATAATGCGCCCGCCTTTACGTGCTTGTACCATCGGCATCACCGTTGGGTGAATAACATTATAGAAACCATCAAGATTGGTGTGGATCACGCTATCCCACTCCTCTTCGGTCATGGCAGGAAAGGTGGTGTCACGGTTGATACCAGCATTCAGAATTACCCCGTAATAAGCACCATTTGCGTCAATGTCCGTTTCGATAGCAAGCTTAACTGCCTGGCGGTCAGCAATATCAAATTGCAATACGCTAACTTGAACACCAAGATCTAATAAGGTTTTTTGTACTTGCGCCACTGCGGCATGATTGCTGTGAAAGTGCAGCGCAATATCAAAGCCATTTTCGGCTAATTTTATTGCGATGGCTTTGCCTATTCCTCGGCTTGAACCGGTAACTAATACTCTGTTATTCAAAATGTCTCTCCGTGATTTATTCGAGGAACTCCAATAGGATGTAAAAAGGTTTATTGATCATGCTTAGCCGTGGCTTGGCTTTCATCAATATAAGCTTGGGTATCTTTGGGTTGGAACACATTGATATTGGCTTGTGCTATTAAGGTATCTTGATGATAAATATGGCAATCAAATACCGCTAATCCCGACTCTTCTTGGTACAGTCTAGTCACTTGAGTGCGATATGACTGGCCTAAGGTAAAAGTGTCTATATGCATTTGTAGCTTGCGGGTACCGAGTAAAAAACCGGCTAGGATAGCTTCGTTGTCTAGTCGTGCTTCGATGCCTGCTAATGCCGCCACGCTTTGAGCCATATACTCTATCGCAACATAATTAGGCACCCCATTGATTGTGCTATTAAAAAAAGCACTGCTAGGGCTAATATAGGTTTCTGTGGTTAGGCTATCTGGACGATGCTCTAACAGCTTATCGATTAAGATCATCGGCGCACGGTGCGGAATAAAATTGCTAACATCTTGCGCTAACATAGCAGCATCGGCTGTGAGTATAGACATGAAACTAGGCATCCTTTCGACAAAAAATCAGGCTGGCATTACTACCGCCAAAGGCAAATGAATTGCTCATAATGAAATTGAGCTCACTGAGCCCAGTATTACTGTGGGCATTAATCAAGGAGATTTGCGGGTCGTTATCATCAAATTGGCCATCCCAAACATGAGGAGGTAGGCGCTTACTATGATTAAGGGGACTTAATAACAAATAGCAAAAGGCTGCTTCAATGGCTCCAGCAGCTCCCAAGGTATGGCCAGTTAGTGGTTTAGTTGAGCTACACAGTGGTGATAAATGGTTAAATACCGCATTTATTGCGCGAGACTCCATGGCATCATTTTTAGGTGTGGCAGTGCCATGCAGATTGACATAATTAATCTGCTGCGGCGAAATATTAGCGGCAGATAGCGCCAATTGCATAGCGGCAATTGCGCCATGTCCTTGGGGGTGTGGCGCTGAAATATGATGTGCATCGGCAGACTCGCCTATTCCCGCCAGCATTACATCGCTTTGGCCGCGTTCTAAAGTGAATAAGGCTGCACCTTCACCAATATTGATCCCATCACGATGGCGACTGAATGGATTACAATGACCTTTGGATACCGACTCTAATGCAGCAAAGCCATTAACGGTTAGTTGGCATAAACTGTCTACGCCACCCACAATCACCATATCGCATAAATTGGCATTAAGTAATCGTTGGGCACTGGCAAACACTTTGGCGCTTGATGAACACGCTGTAGAGACGGTATAACAAGGGCCTGATAGCGAAAATAACCGCTTAAGATACTCACTAGTACTGCCCAGTTCCTGCTGTGAATAATGGTAGCTTGGCGGGAAATTGCCATGTTCAAGCTTATATTTTAACGCCGCTTCGCCTTTAGAAATACCTGAGGTACTCGTACCTAACACGACGCCAATCCGATCGGCTCCAAAACGTTGCTTGGCTTGCTCGACGGCAGGGATAAGCTGCTGAGCAGCGGTGTTTAATAAACGATTATTCCGACAAGCAAACAGGCTTAAATGATCGGCGATAGCGATTAAACGTTTATCATCAACGCAACCGACTAATGTGGGCGCATTGAACAGCAAATTATCGCGCCATTGCATGGCACTGACATCACCATTAATGAGACGTGGCAACACTTCTTCAGGCGAGTTGCCCAGAGGTGTACACAATCCAATGTGAGTTATTGCAATGCGACTATTCATATTTGCTTATATGGCCTATTTATCACTGTCTGTTTATTGGTGGCACACTGATTATTCAATCGGGTTAATTTGCAGGTGAACATCAGCAGCATCGATGTCGACATTCACTTGTGCCAACCAAGGATCAATATTGTTGTACGTTAATGTTATTGACGCGCCATTATCATCGACCAGTTGCTTACATAGTGCCATATCACAGGATATTGTTACCAAGTTTCCACCACTCAATTGTTGATTAACTTGCTCTGTTGGCCAGTAAATTAACTGCATTATTGCCATCAAGTATTCTGCTTTAAACTGTTTACCCAATAACAAACTTTGCTCACTTTGCAGAGTTTGTCCATCGTATACAAGAGTGAATAACGCTTGCCCAAGCGGGGCTAATCCCACTAATGTCATCCGTTGTGAATTAACGTCAAGCTGGGTTAATAACTCATGGCTATCTTGGCCACGGGTAAAGTTAACCATTTGAGTTAAATTAATGTCTTGATGCTGAGCATCAGTTAATACCGACGAGGTTGGATTTAAGCAATATTGTGCTTCACTCGTTAGAGGGACACAAGTTTGTCTGGCTATTTGCTGGCTACAAGCGGTTAAAAAGCTTAACAGAAGCAGGGCCACAACACGGCGTGATAACACATTAATAAAATGTCCAAATAAGTTAAGCAACATTGGGCTCCCGACATAACTCGACAATGGTATTGAGGCGGCGTTCAGACTCTTTTACAAATGGGTTATTCATGTCCCAAGCATAGCCGGCTAAGATTGAGCAAATCATTTGTTTAATGGTGTTGTTAGCTTGTTGATAGAAAATGACATCTTGAAATCGACCATCATACCAAGCTTGGACATAAGTTCTAAAGGTATTAACCCCTTGCATTAATGGCTCTGAGTATTGGCTATCCCAATCAATTTTTTGGCCATTAAGTTGCTTATGTAAACATGCTACAGCCATAGACGCAGATTGCATTGCAATCGTTACCCCTGATGAAAATACCGGATCAAGAAACTCGCCTGCATTACCCAATAAAGCAAACTTGTTGGTTGCTAAAGTGGTGACGTTGGCCGAATAACCTTTTAGGGTGGCACAGGGCTGAACGATATTAGCCTTGGTCAGCAAGCGTTGCAGTACCGGCTCTTCATTGATGATAGCTAACAACTGTTGTTCAAGACTACCGGATAAACGTTGGAGTAAATGCGGTTCAGCGACCACCCCAATTGAACACCGATTATTGCTAAAAGGGATTAACCAGTACCAAATATCCTTATGCTTGGGGTGCACGCTAATGAGGATCTTATTGCGATCAAAACTAGGATCGCTGATGTTGTCTTCAATATGAGTAAAAATAGCACTTCGTGGGGGTAAAGTTGACGATTGTTCTAGGTTTAACAATCGTGGTAATACTCGACCAAAGCCACTGGCATCAAGCACAAATTTAGCATTCACCTGATACTGTGATCCTTGCTCGTTGGTTACGGTTAAGCGAGGATCGTGAGTTAAATCAATTGCATCGACTTGATGTCCAAATCGAACCTCAACCCCTTGGCTTATTGCTGTATCAGCTAAGAGTTTATCAAAATCAGCCCGCTGAACTTGAAAGGTGGTACCCGGGCCTGGAGTAAACTTATCGGTAAAGTCGAAGGTGGTATAGCGACCTTGGTGGCTAAATGCTGCGCCGTTTTTAAACTGAAACCCAGCATTATTAACGGCTTCGAGCATGCCGGCTTGTTCAATAAATTGCATGCAACAGGGGAGTAAGCTTTCGCCAATTGAAAAACGCGGAAAATGTTGTTTTTCAATCACCACAACGCGATGGCCCTGCTGGCGTAACAAGCTTGCGGCTATAGCACCTGAAGGGCCGGCGCCAATGATGGCTACATCAACATCCATGTTGCTGATTTTATGTGTCTGATGGCTTAACATTTACACTGTTTTCCTTGTGATAAATGAAATAAATGGTGCGAGTAAAAAGGAAAAACTGATCCCAAATAATAATGTAAGACCAAAAAAGTGAATCGCATGAGTTTGACTCAGCGCCAGCAAACCAAAAGCCAATAGTGTTGAACAGGCTGACATAAAGATAGCCATCATGACTCCGCGACTGGTGTGTTTGGCTTCGGCAAAAAATAGACTGTAATCGATACCAATTCCCAGCACTAAAATAAGCGCTAAGGCGTGAAACAAGCTAATGCTTGAGCCAACTAAGCCTAAACACGCCAGGGTAAGCAGTACTGATAATGCGGGTACCGAAACAATGGCTAATGCCAGCTTAATGCCGTATTTAATACTGAAGAGTAGGCAGGCCAAAGCAAATACCCACACTAGTAACTGCAATGTTAGTTGACGATATTGGCCCATTAAAGCCGATATATCGCCGACTTTATCAATTAACTGCACCTGCCCCAAAGACCAATGATGGCGAGTCAGTCGTTGCTCAATAGAGGTTAATGAGTGAATACCACCTAACAATACAATTGCGCCATATTGCTGGGTTTGGTCTGTGGTCGCTACAGCACCAAGCCATAAGGCACGTAAGTCATCATTGGCTAGGGCTAACATCTCTTTTGGGGTTAGATATTTTGATTTTGCATGATCAAGTTGTCTCAGCAGGCTGGCATTTATGTTGTCATCTAGGCCCATGTTGCTAATGATTTCGTGCAAATGTTGCTGATAAAGTTGTTGTTGTAACTCATAATTGTGGCGTTGACTGGCAATGCTGGGCATAAAGCGGCTTAGGCTTATGGCTTGGTCTAACTCGCCATCGCTAATGGCTTGATTAAGCACAGGTGTCAGTTGTTCTAAGGTTTGCAATAAACCTTGTTCATTGTTACTGCTGACTAAAATAAATTGGTTGTCTGTGCCGCCGCTAAGTAGTTGTCTAAGCTGGTTTTCTTCTGTGGTGATGGCTGCAGGACTTTGCTGTAATTGACGAATATCATCATTAGCGTCTGCTTTGGATAAGCCAAAAAATAATATAGCGGTTAAACACAGCAGCAGTGCCGCTATGGTGGTTTTTTGCCACCATTGCGGCGCAGTAAAAATGCGTTTTAATAACGTTAGATAACCTTGGGCTAGGGTTAATCCTGGTGTTGGTTTTAGCGCATGGTTGCCCAATAATGGGAACACCAGTAGTAGGGTTAGGTACGCACCTATTAAGCCAGCGGCGCAAAATACTGCCACCTGTTGCATCCCAGGAAACGGGGTAAAACCAATAGCGATAAAGGCACTGGCACTGGTAGCAAGAGCGAGAGTGAGCGCCGGAAAAATACGCCTTAAGGTGTCACTGGCGTTGTCATTGGGGTGAGCCTGTTTTTCACAGTAAAAGTGAAAGCTGTAATCAATCGCTACGCCAATTAAGCTGGTGCCAAATACCAATGTCAGTAAATGCAGCTCGCCAAAAAGGCTTAAGGTGGCGACTAGCGCAAACACCACACCGCTCGTTAAGGTAAGTAGTGCCGCGAATAATGGCATCACCGATCGAAATGCCAACCAGACTAATAAGATAATCCCCAACATGGAAATTAAGCCAATGCGGCTGATCTCTTGTTTGGCTGACTCGGTGGCAGCAATGGCATGAAATAACGCCCCCGCCTTAAGAAAACTCACTTGGGGATATTGCTGGTTAATGTGACTCAACGCAGATTCCAATGCTTGAATTTGCTGTTGCTGAGCGTTGGGGCTAAAGGCGCTATCACGGCCTTTGGCCATCACAATCGCCGCCACACCGTCGGCAGTATCTGTGAGTAAAATACCCTGTTGGCTGCGCAGCGCATTATTGGGCGATAACGCCAGTAAGTTGGCTGGAAACATCAGTAATGGATCATTGCTGAGCAGTTGGCTGTTGGCAAAACCAAATGTGCTATAAAGTTGGCTTTGGGCTGCGGTAAGCAGTTGGCGCCAATTATCGGTTTCAATGGCCTGCGCTTGCTCTGGTGTCAGTAAGCCAAAGCGATGTTCGAAGTAGACTTTAGCTAAGTGTTGTAGATTATCATCTGCGCCGCTGCGAACGGCAGTAAAGGGCGATTGATTGGATTGATTGAGCGATGTCATCAGCTGCTTGGCTGCGCCGATAGCTTGGGTTTCGTTTGGGGCAATTACCGCAATATACACTTGATTAGCCAGTTGCTGTTCTACCTTGTTTAAGGCTTTCTCGGTAAGCTTATCTTGTTGTAGGTGCGGCAACATGGCCAAAATATCAGTCTGAATATGTGCACCTTGCTGCCATTGCACAAAGCCTGTGACTATCATTGCGAGCAGCAATACTCCCCATAAGGCAAAACGCCCAATGGGAGATAACACTGCATTAAGCGATAATCGAAGCATTATTGATTGGACTCACTGCCAAGGCTAAAAAGCTCGAGTTCAGTTGTGCTGAGCGGCCCTTGTTGGGCATCAAGAAATTGAATTTGAGTATAATCGCTGATATCGGCCTGGCTGCTGGTGATGATTAATGAGCGTAATAGAGTATCGCCACTGAGCGTGATATTACCCATGGATGCGCGTAGTTGTGGGTCTTTAGCTTGCAAACCAAGTTGCCATGGCGTGCCTGCGTTGTAATTAGCGGGCATAAATAAAGTGAAATCCGCACTTAAAGCAGCAATATTACCCGCCATAATTGCTTGCAGTAACCGCGGTACTTGCTGTGCGATTGGACTACCACTGGCCATAGCATTCAGTTGTTGCACCTTGCCTTGACTGTTTTGCTGAATTAACTGCTGATCTTTTAGCACCATCAAGGTGCTAAATGGTCGCAGCTGCTGCCATACTAACCCTTGCGTCGGACTAAAAATAAATTGTCCCTGGCTGAGCAAGGGCTTTTTTAGCACCTGTAAGTGACGCCGCTGAATAAACTGCCCTCTGGTATCAAGTTGTAAATTCAGTTGTTGCGCTAGCGCACTGAGGGCCTCTGTGGTGGCGGGTTGAGTATACAACGCCTGAACATCTGCCAGTTGTGCTTGAGTCAGTGGTTTATTACTGCTTGCTAGTGAATGTTCATTGGCGGAAATACTGCCAAGAGGCAAACAGAGGCAGATCACTATCCAAACCTGAGTAAACATGCCTTTGCGAGTATTCATTAAGCTTGGCTCACATCAAGTAATCGACGAATTTTTTCCTGAAATACTTCAGGGGTGACAAAGCATAATTCTTCGGTCGTAATATCTACCGCAGCTTGAATGGTATAGCCTTTCGTTATCCGCGCATTGGTTTGGGCATCAACAATTTGGTAGTTAATGCGTAAACGATTTTCCCATTCAACAATGGCGGCGATCACTTTGATTTTTTGATCAAAAGTGCTGCTTTTAACATACTTTACTTGCACATCGACAATCGGCCATGCATAACCCGATTGTTGCATAGTACGGTAGTTATAACCGAGTTTATCCAGCAATAAGCAGCGCACAACTTCGAAGTAACGTAAATAATTACCATGCCAAGTGATGCCCATCGAATCAACATCGTGAAACGGGATCACCATGTCCATTTCGGTCAGTAATAAACCTTTCATTTAGCACACCTCCCACAGACCCAATTGAATCTTTTCCACTGTTTGGCGCAATACCGTCTCTAAAGGACGGTCTTCGGTTAGCAGTTCAAAATCTTCGCTGACTTGGGCTAAGGTCGTTGCAAGAGAGGGGGTTAATGAACTCGCATCGAGTTCTTGCTGCATAATACGCAGTTGAATACCTTGGCTCATGGCTAACAATGCCGCGGCAGCGACTTGTTCTGTGAGCTGTAAAATACGCATACAATCACGTGCAGCTATGGTGCCCATGCTCACTTTGTCTTGGTTGTGACATTCTGTTGAACGTGAAAACACGCTAGCTGGCATAGTGTTTTTTAATGCTTCAGCAGTCCATGCTGATACGCCAATTTGCACGGCTTTAAAACCGTGATTAATCGCGCGGCGCTCACCTTCTGCAGCAGATAAATTAGCCGGTAAGCCATTGTTAAATTTAGGGTCCATCACTAAGGCCATTTGGCGATCGATTAAGTCGGCGATATTGGCTACGGCATTTTTCATCGCATCCATGGCAAAGGCAATATGGCCACCATAAAAATGGCCACCATGGAGAATATGTTCACCTTCGGCATCAACAATCGGATTATCGTTAGCGCTGTTAAGTTCGGTTTCAATAAACTGACGCATAAATGGTAGAGCATCTTGCAATACGCCGATGATGTGCGGTGCACAGCGGATAGAATAACGGTCTTGTAGGCGGTCTGAATTTCGGGGATGCACATGATGATTTAAGTCCTCACGGATCCAACTGGCAATCTGGTTTTGACCTGGGTGAGGCTTGGCGGCAAATAAAATTTCATCAAAATGGTTTGCATTACCTTTGAGCGTTAACGATGCCATGGCGGTTATCCGGCTTGATAGGCGGGTTAAATATTGCGATCTGTCATAGGCTAAACAAGCAAGTGCCGTCATAACCGCAGTACCATTCATTAATGCGAGACCTTCTTTAGGGCGCAAAGTTAATGGCATCATGCCAAATTGTAGATAAACATCTTTAGTCGCTTGGCGTTTACCTTGGTAAATCACTTCGCGTTCGCCAACTAATACCGCAGCAAGATAAGATAATGGGGTTAAATCGCCACTGGCGCCGACCGAGCCCTCTTGGGGGATTACTGGAGTAATGTCATTGTTTAAGAGCCACTCGATGCGTTGTAGCAGTATATAACTTACGCCTGATTTGCCCACCGCCAGTGAGTTTAAGCGGCAAGCCATAATCGCGCGGGCTTGCATCGGGCTAAATACATCGCCTAAGCCACAGCCATGGAAGCGGGTTAAGTGCAGCGGTAATTCGTGGACTAAATCTAAGCTAACATTAACTGTACACGAGTCGCCGTAACCCGTTGTCACGCCATAAACCACGCCTTCTTCATGGAGTACGCTGTCAATAAAGCGTGCACCTTTTTGAATATATTCAACATAGTCAGCAGTGTCTGTCAGTTTGACCGCAGCGCCTTTGGCTATAGCCACCACTTGCTCAAGACTAAGATAGCGTTGGCCTAAATGCACTGTGCTGTCGGCGGTTGATGACATTGAAGATGAATGGCTCATGAATTATCTATCCTGACTGGGTAAATGGGTTGCGCTTGAGGGAGAGTGCTGAGTATTACGCCATACCAGCTCGTCTTTGCGCCAAAAATCGAAAAAGTTAAACCATTGCATCGGAGCGAGTTGGGCAAAATGCGCTAAGCGTTGGCTGTATTGGCTCATGGCGTCGGTTAAGCGTTCAATTCGACCTGTACGTGGACCTTTTAAGCTGTCGCTTAGATGTTCAACATGTACTTGATAACGGCCATGCTGACGAATACAAAATAAGGTGTAAACCGGGCAGTCGAGTAAGCTTGCTAAAATAAATGGCCCTTGTGGAAAAGCTGCATCTTGGCCTAAAAACGGTAAATAGGTTACACGGCCCTGGCTGCTCGACGAGGTGCGGTCAGCGGCAATTACCACAATTTCACCTTGGTCGATTTTTTGCTGCAGTAACATGGCAGTACTCGGATCGAGCTCGTTAACATGGATTAAATTTAGGCTACTTTGTGGATTAAGCTGCTGTAGAACCTTATTAAAATTTTCCGCATTTTGGGTTAGCACCATCACATTCACTTTGACATTTTGCTGGTGGACAGAGATAGCGCGGCACAGTTCCATATTACCTAAGTGCGACACAATTAATACGGCGCCCCTGCCAGTAGCCGCTTGATCTGCGAGTATTTTACGGTCGTCAAAGTCGACTTGGTCTAGATTTATCCGGTTACACCAAGCGTCAATTCTATCGAGGGCGGCATTACCAAAGGCAAAAAAATGTTTGAGGCTATCGCGCCAATTGACCTCGCGACTGAGATGAGGGTGATTGGGTTGTTGCAGTTGCACTCGGTGTAAAAAGTCTAATGATGCACGTCGAGCTGTTGAGCCAGTGAGGAAAAAATAACAAATTACTGGATACATAACCGCTCGGCACAACCAATGTCCGCCCAAACGATAGCATTGGGCTAACAGCTTAATCCCCCAAAAACTGCCTCGCTCGGTCATTGTGGACCAATGTTTTGGTGACTGAACTTGAGCTGGGGGCGACTCATTTTGCTGCAAAAACCGTGTGCTAATAATACGTGGTAGACGCGCTAACATGCCAAAAAATAACTTGGTGTGCATCCAGCTGATGCGCATATTATCCTGAACGCCTTGAAAGTGACTGATGCCATCTTCAGGATAGATGACTTTGGTTAGCACCTGCACGACGGCAGTGCCTTGCCAGTAAAGCTTGACCATGATCTCAATATCAAAGTCCATCCGTTCGCCTAACGCTTGCTGGCTAAATAATTGCTCAGTCGCAGCGAGTGGGTAGATCCGAAAGCCACACATAGAATCTTGAATATCAAAACTTAAGGTCTCAACCCACACCCAAAAATGAGTGATATAACGCCCGTATAAACGCCCTTTAGGCACAGACTCATCATAAATTGGTTGGCCAGATATTAATGCTTGTGGGTGCTGCTCACTGGTCGATATCATTAACGGAATATCGTCTAAATTATGCTGTCCATCAGCATCGACCTGTAATACATGACTAAAACCATCACGATAAGCTTGGCGCAGCCCGCTAGTCACAGCGGCTCCTTTACCACGATTAAACGGATGACTAATAAGCGTTACCCAGGCAAATTTTTCCGCCATGGCGTGTAATAGGTAACGAGTTTCATCTTGGCTGCCATCATCAACCAAATAACATTGCAGGTTGAATTTTGCCAACTCTGCGAGGTTTTTTTCTATGGCGATATGATGATTGTAGTTAGGAATAACCAAGGCGAGCTTCATGAGTCACTCTCAATATTGGTTGCTGCATCAACCCATGCGGGTTTGATAACAATGCGCCCAGAAGCAAAGCGTTTATCTTGATCGCGGTAACTAAAAATCAGTTTTGCTTTTTGCGCTTGGTGTTCAATCACCAAATCTACATAGGTGTCGGGTAATATGAGTTGCTGAAACTTAAGTACTTCTAATGTGGCAACCGTAGCGGAATAGCCAAATGCCTCGCAACCCAATTTGACCGCCCAATCGACTAGAGTTATCCCAGGTAATACAGCTTGCTCTGGGAAATGGCCCTTAAAAAAGGCTAAATCTGCACTAATAAATAAGCGCCAATGATAGCTATTATTATCGCCTTCATGGCTAATGATATGAGGTAATTCGGACTTAATCATGACTAAATAAGGCTACAATTTCTGATTGGGTACGCTTGCCTTGGCTATTGAGCGGCAAGTTTTCTGGATAGCGCCAGCGTCTTGGTAACGTGATGCGCTCGAACTGACTCAATAAATGGCTTTTTAATGCATTATTAACTGCCAATTTGCCTTCGTCCTTTAGGGTTTGCAAGCCTAACTCGCTTAAACATATTGCAGCACCTAACATGGTCCGCGGCTGTTCTAATACCGTGACCGCAGCTTCGCGCACAAAAGGATGCGTTTGCAGTAAATGCTCAACTTGGGCTAATGACAAACGTTTTTCTTCAATTTTTACAATGCGGTCAAGTCGGTGTAATAAACGGAACTGACCATCATTTACCAGTTCAATTTTATCATCGCATTTTAACCATTGAGTCGGGTCGTCTAAATAGACTGACTGCAACATTAATGCTCCGTCTTGTGGCGCGATATCAATATTGACTTGGTTAAAGGCTTGCCATGGCTGCTGAGGTTGCAGCTGGCGGCGATAGGCAATACCGCCAGTTTCAGTACTGCCAAATATTTCAATCGGTAATTGATTAAAACAGTGCTTAACCGCCTGGGCTGCCTCAAAGTTTAACGGGCCACCCGAGCTGAAAATTAAGCTAGGAATACGTTGTTGCCTTTGGTTTTCAAGTGCATCAGGTAAGCGAGTCAATTGAGCAGGACTACTGATTAAACATAAATTTGGCATAATAGCCAAGTAGTAGCTTAAGGTTTCTGGATAGTCGATTTGTTCGCTTAAGAATGCGCGGCTCGCAGCCAAAGGCCAGAGAATTTTAAATAATAAGCCGTAGATATGTTGATGCGAAACCGTTGAAACGACTGAGCAATGAGGTAAATGTTCGGCGAAGGTGTGTTCAAGAATGCTGACTTCAGCATCCAGTTGTTGCAAGGTTTTCTTAACCGCTTTCGGTTGACCGCTACTGCCTGAGGTGAATAAGATTAATTCCCCCAAGGTTTCTGTTTTCGGCCAAGGTGCAGCGGGTAAACTTAATTCTTTTTTTAGCGCAATGTACTCACGCACCTCACATAGAGGCCTGTCGGCAATAATGGCATCAAATTCATGATTAAGTTGGCTCAAGGTGCCACCTTGGGTGTTGGCAGGTAATATCACTTGTTTACCCGCCAACAATGCCGCGCATAAACCGGCGGCAAATACGTCACTGTGCTTGGCGGCAAGCAACCAGCGCTTCGCTGTACTTTGGCTCAGTTGCGCATGCAGATGAGCAACTTGGGCACAAAATAATGATCCCGTCATGATGTCATGATGATCAAAGCTTATCAGCTGCTGGGAGGCCGGCCCTGTTGCTAACCAATTGAGTAAAAGTTTATTCATGTTTTTTCAACCAAAAACGACGGTAAATCCATTCTCCACTGAGCAGCATACCCATAAGCAGATAAGCTATCAGTCCGTTGTAAAGTGTCCATATTTCAATACTGGTTGCTAGGGCCGTATAGGCAGCCACGGCACCATTGATAATAAATAACCCACACCAGAGTATGGTAATAGTGCGTAAGTAAGTAATGGCGGAGTCTGGCAAGTCAGGCTCTTTTAAGCGCGCTAAACGTTCAATCATGCTTGGGCCATTAATCAGTGAATAACCAAATAGTCCCAACATACTCATATTTATCACCACTGGATAGAACAATAACCAGTGGTGACGCTGAGCAATAAAACTGGCTGCAGTTAATCCTATACCAATCAATATTGGCAGCGTCATGGATTTTACTTGCTGTTTATTGATAATAAATCGCATTATTAACGATAAGCATAGTAATAAGGCGATTGTGCCTGGTGGTAAATATTGCAATCCAAAGTACACAGCTAAAGGATAAGTGATAATAACCAAAGTTGTGATAATCAGCAGGACTAAGCGCATTAGCTTTTAATTAAACCTTCAATGGCATTGACGATATCATCGACGCTTCGCACTGCTTTAAAGGCCTCAGGCTGAATTTTTTTGCCGGTCTGCTGTTGCAATTTAATCACCAAGTCAACGGCATCAATACTGTCTAAATCCAGATCTTCGTACAAAGTGGCTTCGAGGGTGATATCTGCCGCATTTATTTCAAAGTCTTCAACTAAAATAGCGCTAAGCATTTCGAGTATTTGTTCACGATTTTGCATGCTAGCTCCTAAACACGTTGAGATTCAATAAAGCTAGCTAAGCTAGCAACACTGAAAAAGTGTGCTTTAGTTGCATCTGAATTGGCTTCAATTTTGACATCAAACTCTTTCTTAATCGCCAAGCCCAACTCTAGCGCATCGATCGAGTCTAACCCCAGACCGTCACCAAATAAGGCCGCGTCAGTTTCGATATCATCGACAGTGACATCTTCTAAATCTAAGCAATCAATGATCAGTTGTTTTATTTGGTTGTGTAAGTTCATTATTTGTCTTTCTTATCAGTATGGCTATCAATTGGACTTGATAGGTTGTTTAAGTGTATCAATGTAAAACTGCTGCAAGTCGCGCGTCAGCTGTCGAGCCATTTTGGCTTCATTACCCTGTTGAGCATCATACCGCAGGTATGGGATGCTTGTGCCAATTTCTACTGACATATTGATGGTTTGTCGCGGTATTTGGTACCAAGGTTGTTGTTTGGTTAAGCCGGCAACATCGGTTCTTAATACTACAGGTAAAATATCTGTTTGGGTGCGAAGCGCAATATTGGCGGCGCCACGAGCAAATGAGTTAACGATATTACCAGTTAATGTTCGGGTCCCTTCTGGAAAGATAATTAAGTTAGTATCACGATTTAATACCTGCAAGCAGTCGTGCAGGAGCCAATTGACTTCGCGATTGGGAATATACCCTACACTGGCGAGTACGCCGCGAAAGAATGGATTACGCCATAAACCTTGTTTGACAATACAGCCCGCATTAGGCATCAAGCTAATTAATACCACCACATCCACTAATGTGGGGTGATTAGCGATAACAATTTTCCTTTTAGCGTGTTGCAGTGCTTCGATATTCTTAGTACTCACAGCAATCACCCCAGCAAAACTAAGCATGGCGACAAATATTCTAAACATCCAGCTGACTAATCGTTGCACTCTTGCAACTCGCAGTTCTGGTTTAGTAGGCCAAAGTTGTAATAGAGGTAAAATAGTTAATGAACACAATAGGCCACCTAAACCAAAGGTAATATAACAGCCAACTCCAGCTAACCAGCGAGGAATATATCGCACTCCGCTGAGTTTCGGTGCGGGTGTTTTTGTTGACTCAATAGCATCAGCATGTGGCATCTCTTGTTGATCAGTCATGGTGTTCAAGCGACCAATACCAATGGCACAATTTACCTTGAATATTTTTTGCGCCAACAATATGGTGGATTAACTCGCTTAAACTTATATTTTTTTGTCCCTGTGGATTAGCGACATCCAGTGGATAATCAGACAAGCTCAGTGTTGTCCGTTGAGGCGCCTGTTTTTCAACGTGGTAACCTATGTGATCTTTTGGTGCAAGATACAACCCCAAGGCGAGGGGCAGTTCGACTTCGTTAGTAAATTCGCTGTATATCGGCGGCACAGGATCGTCACCATAAATGACTAATAAGGGCTCTGGAGATTGTGCTAATTGGGCATAGGCTTCAATAAGTGCTTGAGAAAGGGTTTGTTCACCAGCAGCAATGGATGTAGAGGCTGTAGTGTTATTATTTACAATGCCAAAAATACCACTGGCAGTATTATGCACTGACTGACTAAAAGCCATTGGCGATAAAGCTTGCTGCTGGGTAATGTCATTAAGTAAGCCTAATGTTCTCGTGAGCTCGCCATGACGAGATGAGAAAATGCTCCGACAATGCTCTTCTGGCTGGCATTGGTGAGCTGCTGTTAGCATCATTTTAGTTAAACGACTAAAACGACGACGTTGCATGGCCGGAATGTGCTTTAAAGCTGGCGAGTCGGGCTTAGGCGTCAAGTTGCCATTTGGCTGTTGCCATTGTAGCCAACTTTCTGTGGTTTGAAAGTTTGGTGACCATGCCCCCCATGATAGAAGCTCAAATACTAACTGCATGACTTTCCCTCTATAACTGCCAAGCTATCCTTATTTAACAGTTAATAATCATTTAAATAATAAAGATTAGTTAACCTTAGCGATTGTACACTGAAGTTAATGTAGATAAGAAGTCATGCAAACGAAAAAGCCTAATAGTGGAGGGGGATTAGCTAAGGTGATGGCTCAATAAAAAACGCGACATATGTCGCGTTCATTTTTGATAGCTTAATCTGCTAGGGTTACTCGTGGATATAAGCTTATTTGTTTGGAAAACTTTGTTGTAGCTTTTTGACCGCAGCTTTAATTTTACGAGTATTGTCAGGTCCCATACGGATCAACAGTTTTTGTGCACTGGGCAACGCTTCAAGGTTAGGATCAACGTATTTATAGTTCACACTGATTGATGAAAGCTCAATAGGGTCTTCAATAATCGGGGCGCTAGCAACCATGCTAAAAGCTTGCTGCATACGCTTATCAAAATCAATATCACTGTAACCGAGTTCAGTAAACGCTTCAGCAAAGAGTGGTTTTAATTCAATGTAAGTAGCGACTAAATCTTTATCGTTCAAGCCTTCGATGAAATTCGCATACAAATCATATCGATGATATCCATCTGGATTAAGATAGGTTTTATTGGTTATCTCGCTCACAGTAAATTGGGTATCAGGGCCTTTTAACGGGCTTGCTTTATGCACGATATCACCTTGGGCTAGGTTATCAACAAACACCACAAATTGGCGAGCTATGTCCTTTTTCAAGATCATCGGCGCAATTTTCATACCGTTGGCAATGGCTAATGTTTTTGCTTCAACAAAATCATCAGATTCAGCTAATACTGGCAGAGGCTCTGCCACTGCAGCAGACGATTCAGATTCTCCAGCGGGAACCATATCATCAACAGTGCTAACGTTTTGCGGTTCTTCAATCGGCGCTTGTTCTATTGGCACCTCTGGTACTGATTCTGGCAGTTCAACTGGTGTCATGACAACCGGTTCTAATTCTTCGGTATCATCACTCGTAAAATAGAAGTAACTGCTGGCGCCTAATAGCGCGATAACGGCTATAGCGATTAATAGCATGTTAGAGCCAGTTTTTTCCGTGGCTTGTGGGGTAATTCTATCTTCTTCATTAACTTGCATTTCAATTCCTTGGCGTTATAGCTAATCGATACAAAGATCTAGATGGAGTCGAAAAATTCTGCATGATACTAATTACATTCAATAACTAAACAGTTGCGGAGGACTGATTTCAAATCGCTTTCACTGCGTTAAAGCTTTCGCTTTGCTTGCAGTAAGGTGATCCCCACTAGCTGACTAGATAACAAACACAATTTATATACCATTTTGCAATATTCGGCCCACTTGTCTAGTGATAACTGATGATAATGAACAATATATTATGATCTATATTACGCTTGGACATATTGTTGTCTATCACCGATCCAGCGATGAATGATAGCATCTACGTTTTGTGGCACTTGCTGGTAAACATGAGATGCTAATTTTTGAGTTGGTGCAATTAAGTGTTGATCACGAATCAGATCAGCAATTTTAAGATCTGCCAAACCGGTTTGTTTGGTGCCAAGCACTTCGCCTGGACCTCTAATTTCTAAGTCTTTTTGAGCAATAACAAAACCATCATTACTGTCTCTGAGTACGCCTAAACGTTTGGTGGCCGTTTGTGATAACGGGGCTTTGTAAAGTAATACACAATGGCTAGCTACAGCCCCACGGCCGACTCGACCTCTTAATTGGTGTAACTGCGCTAGGCCTAAGCGTTCAGGGTTTTCGATAATCATTAAACTGGCATTAGGCACATCAACGCCAACTTCTATGACGGTAGTGGCGACGAGTAAGTTCAATTCACCCGCTTTAAATTGCGCCATGATATGTTGTTTTTCAGCGCTTTTCATTCTTCCATGGATCAAGCCTATTTTCAGTTCTGGTAACGCTATGGCGAGTTCTGTGGCGGTGTCTTCAGCCGCTTGGCATTCAAGTACTTCAGACTCTTCAATTAAAGTACAGACCCAATAAGCTTGGCGATTATCGTTTAATGCTGCTTGTTTTACACGTTCAATCACTTGCTCTCGGCGACTGTCGGCAAGGGCTACTGTGGTTACGGGAGTTCGTCCTGGAGGCAGTTCATCAATGGTCGAGGTATCAAGATCGGCATAAGCGGTCATGGCTAAGGTACGCGGAATTGGCGTAGCAGTCATTATAAGCTGGTGTGGATGGAAGCCTTGGCTGACACCTTTTTCTCGTAAGTCTAGGCGTTGATGCACACCAAAACGATGCTGCTCATCAATAATAATCAGCGCCAGTTTATTAAACACCACCGCTTGTTGAAATATTGCATGAGTTCCAATAACCATTTGTGCAGCGCCAGAAGCGATATCTTCAAGTGATTGAACCCTAGCTTTGCCTTTTAATTTACCCGCCAGCCAGCCGACTTTTAGCCCAAGTGGTTCAAACCATGCTGCAAAGTTGCTGGCATGTTGTTCGGCGAGTAATTCAGTCGGTGCCATCATGGCCACTTGGTAACCGTTTTCAATTGCCTGTAATGCCGCCAGTGCCGCCACCAAGGTTTTACCTGAACCCACGTCGCCTTGAACTAAACGCATCATCGGCGTTGGATGTTGAATATCTTGGCTGATTTCGGCGACAACCCGCTGTTGTGCTCCAGTGGGTTTAAAAGGCAGTTGCGCTAGAAAAGGCGTTAGTAACTGACCTGTCGCTGGCATTGGCACCGCGGCATCTTGGTTACTGCGTTGGCGTAGTTGCAACATGCTCAGATTATGTGCCAGCAGTTCTTCTTGGATTAATCTTTGTTGGGCAGGATGCTGACCTTGTTCTAATTCAAAAGGTGATACTGAGCTATGGGGGCGATGTAAAATATGCAATGCATCACGCAGGCTAATATTGTTTGGCTGTAATGCACTGGGCAGCAACTCAGGTAATCCACCTTGGTCCAACATCGCCAAGGCTTGTTGTGTTAATTTGATCCAACTGGCTTGTTTTACCCCTTCAGTCGTCGGGTAAATCGGCGTTAGGGTGTCGCTTAATGTGACAGATTCACCAGGATGAATAATTTGATATTCGGGGTGAACAATTTCTTTATTATGATTGCCACGGCGTATTTCACCGTAAGCCCGAATGCTGGCGCCATTTTCCATGGCATTACGTTGCGCCATAGAGAAATTAAAAAATCGCAGGCTCATCATTCCGCTGTGGTCACGGACATTACACACTAACATGCGCCGCCGACCTTGCATGATTTGAGTTGACTGAATTTCTGCTTCTATGGTGCCATAACTGCCAGGAGGTAATGCGGCAATAGCATGGATTTGCGTACGGTCTTCATAACGCAGCGGTAAATGAAACAGCACATCTTGTACTGTTTTAATACCTAACTTAGCCAGTTTTTCCGCAACCTTTTTAGCAACGCCTTTAAGGTCGGTGATCGGAACAAGATCCAGTCGTAGCAAATTGTGCTCACCTAAATTGATTACCAAAGATGTAAAAATTATAGTGATTTCAAGCTATCAATCTCAAATCACTGTAATTATATACAGATGTTTAAGGTATCTTAGCAGACTTTGCATACAAGGCAATATTAAGCCACTAATTACAACCAACCCTTTTGCTTGGCAATTCTGGCGGCATCAATTCGGTTACTGGCATTGAGTTTATTAATGGCTTCTGACAAATAGTTTCGTACTGTACCTTCTGCAATAAACAACTGACTGGCAATATCGCTGGTTGATAAGCCTTCGCTTGCCAGACGCAGTGCGCGCCTTTCTTTGTCGTTGAGAGGATCTATTTCACCAATAGCGGTGAAAGCCAATTCTGGATCGATGACTCGTTTACCCGCCATGACTTGTTTAATCGCGTTAATTAAGTCAGCAGAAGGTGCATCTTTTAATAAAAAACCACCGACACCGTATTCTAATGCTCGTTTGATATAACCCGCTCGGCCAAAGGTGGTCAGAATAATCACTTTGGTCTGACTGCGTTGCTGTTGCAACCATAGGCTCAGTTCTAAACCTGATTTCCCAGGCATTTCAATGTCGGTAAGTAGCAGGTCAAACGAATCGGTTTTAAGTTGTTGCATCGCTTTATCGCCATCTTCGACTTCGACAATCTCTATTGCATTTAAGCTATCACATCCTAATGTGAGTAACGCGGCGAGGGCGCCTCTTACCATGGCTTGATCTTCGGCTAATAGAATTTTCATCTAACGGACTCACTTAGTGGCAATTGGATACTTACTTTATAATGGGGAATTAATTGATAGTCGATGGTGCCATGTAGCAAGGTTACTCGCTCTTGAATACCGGTTAATCCGTTGCCTTTAGTGATGGTTTTAACCGGTACATTCTCGATAAAGTTGAGTTTGAGGCAATTTGGGCTTTGTTCAATACGCAGGGTGCAATGTGTTGCGTGGCTGTGTTTTATGGTGTTATTAATCAACTCAGTTAACAGTAAGCTGATTTGCGATTCCATGAGTTCACTGAGTTTAGGAAATGTGCCTTCTATGCTGACAGCAATAGCGTTATCTCTTAACGTGTTGGCTAAGGTGTTTAAGGTATGCGTTAAGCCTTGATGTTTATAGCCCGATACCGTGTGGCGAATTTGGCTTAAACAGTCTCGAGTTATCATGCTCACTTGATGAATTTGCTGCTGCGCTAAATCGATTTTACCTGAGGCAATGAGTTTGTCTGCCAGTTCAGCTTTTAAGGCGATGGCGGCTAAGTGGTGCCCCATCACATCATGTAAATCGCGGCCAATACGTTCGCGTTCTAATGCGGTAGCTAAATTGGCGACTTCATCTTTTGATTGTTGTTGCTGGCGTTTGATGCGTTGGCGGTTTTGTTCAATTATCCCAAACACTCCCACCCCTAAGCAAATTCCCATACCATAAAAAGTAAAAAAGTAGCCTGTGTAATCCATGCTAATATCGATCACTAAAAGCAAAATACTCAGTCCGATAAAACTCAATATGGCAGTACGAAGTGAGTAGAAAAAACCAATAAAGAAACAGCAAAAACTGAACAGTGATATGGCGCCACTGCTAACAAATGATGAGGCTATTGCTGTGACAAACATTAACCCAATAGGTTTGAGGGCTCGCTCTTTGCTACAGTTATAAGCCCAGAAATAACCGATAATAAATGGCACTAATAATAAGATAGCGATCGTAATGTTTAACCATTGACCGTCCATGAAATACAATGGAATAAAGTAAAAACCTAAGTTTATGAGGTAAACCCAAGCGGTTTTTTGCTCATAACTCTTTTCGTTGGGTATTGTTAAACCGAGTGTCATAGTGCCTCCTAGCGCAGTTAATCATAGAGTAACTGCGCGCTAACTCAAACCTATGCGAGTAATAATAAACTGGTCGATTACTGCTTTACTGTTTGTTGGTTTAACAGATATCTTGCCCAACCATACTGAGGGTCAACTTCAATGGCGGTTTGCCAATCTTGTAAAGCACCCTTTAAGTCGCCTTGTTCTTGTTTAGCGAGTCCGCGCCAAGTATAGGCTTCTGCATGTCCCCAACAGATTTCATTACAAGGCTGCTCAAATTGACTAATTGCTTGGGTTGCTAATGTTTGCGACTTGTCGAGTCCGCCACCAAATACGCTAGGGGTATAAAATGCATTAATTGCTCGCACTAAACTGACGCGCGGATTGTTAGGTTCCAGATCGTTTGCTTGTTGAAGTAATTGTGCCGTTTTCATTCCTAATACAGCACCTTTGCTATTATCAAACGAGATTTGCATTCCGTATACCGCAGCAAGTAGCGCTTGTGGGTCTGCAGATGGGTCTTGGTCTAAAAGAGATTCTAGTGTTTGCTGAGCATCGTTTAATGAATCTGTAGCGAGTTGACGTTGACCCATTATGTTGGCAGTAATGGCTAGACGATAATCAGCATAGGCTTTTTCATAATCAATAGCCTGTTCACTGTATTGGCTGAGTTCATTGATGTTCATGGTATTGGCAGCAGCATCAATATCGCTAATATTAGCAAAGCTAGCTTGGCTGACTAAGGTTAAGCTGGTGATCAGTAGTAAGGTTTTCATGGTTATCTCCATTTACGTTTCCCCCAATCAAGATGTTGTTGGGATAGGTGTAGTATGGCGATAGGCTGGGGTTATTCTTAGACACAAAGGTCATCAATTGAAGATGACAAATGTCATGTATTGTCAGGATCTCGTATTAAATATGAGTATAGGCTTACAAAGTGTTATGAAAAGACCGAATGAATATTCGGCCTTTAGTATGAGTAATATTGTCGATAACTTAAACCACTTGCATCACTAAATAACTGGTGTAGCCAAGGTAACCAGCTAATAACACTCCACCTTCACGACGACCAATACGTAAACCGCTCCAAGCAAACGGCAATACCATAAACGCAAAAATCAGCATGGCGATAAAATCAACTTCGTTAAATCCGGCAGCGGATACTGGGTGAATTAATGCTGTTGCGCCTAAAATACCGAGTACGTTGAAAATATTAGAGCCAACAACGTTACCGATGGCAATGTCACTTTGACCTTTAAGAGCCGCCATCACCGAGGTAACGAGTTCTGGCATACTGGTGCCAATAGCCACAATCGTTAAGCCAATGATGACTTCACTAATGCCAAACTGCTTGGCTAAATCAACAGCACCATCCACAAATAATATGCCACCACCGACTAACATTGCGATTCCAGCAATAATTAATGCGATTGATAATCCTGGGTGTTGTGGATTGGTATTAACATCAACATCTTCTGGATTATTTTTGGCGCTGACATAACTAAAGACTAAATAACTAACAAGTGCACCAAATAAGATGGCTCCGTCGATAAAGCTGACTTCACCATCAAGCAGCAAAAACCACATTAGTACTGACGCGCAAATCATAATAGGAATATCGCGCTTAACCATTTGAGATTGCACGGTAATAGGGCGAATAAGGGCGGTGATGGCTAAAATTAAACCGACATTAACAATGTTGGAACCGACAACATTACCTAAGGCAATCCCAGGATTACCTGCTAATGCCGATTTTACACTCACCGCTAATTCAGGGGCGCTAGTACCAAATGCCACAATGGTTAAGCCTATAATGAGCGGCGCAATACCTAAACGCAGCGCTACGGCACTGGCTCCGCGCACAAGAGCTTCTGCGCCAAAGGTTAAAATGATAAAACCGCCGATAATATATAACGCAATGAACATGAGTCTCTGCCTAATTAATGGGTATGCAACGCTATGTAAACTCTGCATAGTTGATGGCGCGTATATTGACAGAATATGTCAAAAAAATACACGCATATTGCGTGTATTTTTTGAGGCGAAATAATCGATAGTGGATGACTACAATTCGTCTTCCCAACGTACTTTTGCACCGCGCACACCGTCTACTTTGGCGCTGAATGTTTTTTCCAGTACGTGACGTTTAATTTTTAACGTTGGAGTTAACACATCGTTCTCAATGGTCCAGTCATCATTGACGATTATAATGGCATCAACGTGCTCATGTGATTCAAGATGCGGGTTAATGCTGTCGAGCGTCTCTTTCAATGATGTTCTTACTTCCTCACGAGGCTGCAATTTAGAGCCTTCTGAAAGCTGCACTAATGCGACTGGGTGTGGTAAGCCAGAGCCAATAACACAAATTAATTCTATATGTGAATCTTGAGCCAATTTACGTTCAATAGGGACAGGTGCGACATATTTACCTTTTGAGGTTTTAAAGTTGTCTTTAACTCGACCAGTAATATCGATATAACCGTCTGCATCAATTTCGCATAAATCGCCAGTATGGAAAAAACCATCTTCGGTAAATGCGGCAGCGGTGGCTTCGTCTTGTAAGTAATAGCCGCTCATCAAGCCAGGACTTTTAACTAACAACTCACCTTGTTCAGTTTGACGCACCAAGCATCCTTCAACTGGACGGCCGACAGTGCCAATCTTCTTGGCATTAAATGGATGGTTGATTATCGAGTAAGCACAGTTTTCAGTCATCCCCCATGCTTCACAAATATCAATGCCGATATCGTTGTACCATTGAAGCAATGATGGTGGTATTGGCGCCGAGCCTGAGCCGTTTAAGCGTGATTGATCCAGCCCTAAACCTTTTTTAATCTTACGCTTAACAATACTGCTAATAATGGGCAGTTTAAGTAAGGTTTTAAGTTTTTTCTCACCAATTTTGTTGATGATATTGAGTTGGAATACCGTCCATAAACGCGGTACGGAGAAAAATATCGTTGGACGACAACGCTGAATGTCATCAACAAATGAGTCGAGACCTTCAACAAAAGAAACCGTTGCCCCAGAATAGAATGATGAACCTTCAATAGCTACGCGTTCGGTAATGTGTGCTAACGGTAAATAAGATAATAGTCGGTCAGTCGTGTTTGCTTGTAAATCACGGATCACGGCTTCACACGCCCAGCCATAACTGGTAAAGGTTTGGATCGCGCCTTTAGGTTTGCCGGTTGAGCCTGAGGTATAAATGAGCGTCATGACTTGATCAGCAGTGGGTAACTGCTCGTCAACCAGAGGTTGCCCCAGCTTCAATAGCTGTTCCCAATGATATTGGGCAGGCATGGTGTCATATGGCATGGCTAAACGGAGAATTTCACCGCCCACGGCAGCTTCTTGTTCTGCCCAATGATCAAGCTTGCCAGTAAAGATGGCTTTTGCACCACTGTGCTCAAGTATATAACGAATCGTTTCGGCATTAGCAGTTGGATAAACAGGCACACTAATATAACCACCGTACATTAATGCTAAATCGACAATAAACCACTCGGCACAGTTCTTAGACAGTACAGCAACTTTATCACCGCGCTCTAGACCTAAATGGCGCAGTGAACCTGCAAGTTGTTGCACTTTTTGTTGAACTTCACGCCAGGTGAAATCTACATATTTACCGTCAATCGGCTGGCGAAGGTAAACTTTGTCGCCTTGCGTATCTACCCAATGAGACAACATCTCAACAGGAGTTTTAATTAAATTTTCCATCGACGCTTCCATGTTCTTTATTGTTATTGTGGGTCTCTATAAATTTAGTATGGCCATTTTTGTGCGCTGGCGCAAACAATTGCACAGTATGTGTGCAAGGTAACACAACAAACACGTTAGCAGAATTTACTGAAGAAACAATAGGTGTTGAGTAAATACTCTACAGTGTAAAATCCACAGATAATAAAAAAGGCACCCTAGGTGCCTTTAAGAAAATTGTACGGTTGTCGCTAAATTTCCATGATTCCGTCCATTTCAACCAATGACCCTTTTGGTAACTCTTTGACGCCAATCGCGGCACGAGCTGGATAAGGTTGTTGGAAGTAACGACTCATAATTTCGTTTACCGTGGCAAAATGAGATAAATCGGTTAAGAAGATATTTAGCTTAACGATGTCACTCATTTTTCCGCCAGCAGCTTCACATACCGCGGTTAAATTTTCGAACACTTGTACAACTTGTTCTGCAAAATCATCGCTCACCATGGTCATGGTTTTTGGGTCTAACGGAATCTGACCTGAAAGATAAACGGTACTGCCGACTTTAACTGCTTGTGAATAAGTACCAATAGCTTGGGGGGCTTTGTCGGTTGCGATGATAATTTTTTCAGCCATGTTGAATTCTCTTTATTTAATTGTGTTGGTTGGTAAAAATTAATAGTCAATGTATCGGCTTAGCGCTATTTGAGCAAGCCTCCTTAAACAGTTTCAATGCTACGAATAACGTCTGACCTAAATGGGTATATATGAGCTTATTATTATCTCATTATCATCAAGTATTACTTACCATAATAAAACCAGTTATTTGTAGCTATATATAAAATCGACAATCCATTTTATGATACATAATTTATATATCAGGGATGATTAGCATGACATGGAAAAACAGCGGCGCAAATAAAAATGCACTACAACCGAGTTCACCTCATAGTTTAATGGGTTTAGACCATCAAACAGCATTAGAGCATGGACTTCGATTACCGGTTGACTTTAATTACCAAAAAGTTGAATTTTCCTATCAAGCATTTGTTATGCTGCAAAGCCTTAATGATTATGACCAACAGCAGGTGATTAAAGAAATTCAATTTATCAGCCTGCACCCAACAGCAGCCTCGTCAGTTAAACAAAGCCGTAATCCCTTTAGGCATATGCGCCGCTCTGATATTCCATTTCGTAATTATCATTACTTTATTGATTATAAAATTGCCGCTAATAGCCAAGTTGAGGTAACCGATATTTATTTTGATAAGCAATTATTTGGTGAGAGAGATCGCCATACAGATGAACGCACCATGTTGTATCAGGTTGAAAGAATTGGTGCTGGGGCTAAGTATGATGGGGTAAAAAGCAAAGATGAAATTGAGAATCTTGTAGATGAATGGGGTCGTACTAAACCTGCTACGCAAGTGAATACTGCCCATGCAGCAGTCAATGGTATGTTAAATGAGTTTACTAAAGCGCAGTGGTTAATGGGCACCCATTTAGATACTGCCTATCAAAGTGATGCAATTCAAGCTTATACTTTATTTCATAATCCTAGTGATAAAGTTGTGCGCGATCTTATTGAGTGTGCATTTGATAAAAGTCAAAGTAATGCTTCGCATAATGCCCAGCACTTGGCGGCAGTATTGAAGCAAAACCAGCAGTTGGGTAAAAAGGTCAAATGGGTCGCCCACAGCCAAGGGGCAATTATTTTCTTATCGGCATTACGCTATTATCGAGTTCATTATCAAGGCTTATTAACTAGTCAAGAATTAGCTATTCATGGCAGTGGTGCTAATGTGGCTGACTTGCAGCAAGCGGCTAAATTGGTGGGGTTAAAAACCCATGAACCACGTAATAATCCATTCGATCCCGTGCCTAATCTTGCCGGTAAAAATGATCTCTCTGCCAGTAGTTTTGCTCGTTCAATTAAATTTTTTCCCTCAATAATGTTTAGTTCTACGGGTGTAAGTCCACATACACTGCCTTTTTTGGGGGTAAAAACTTATTATGCCCAATTATCGACGTTAGGTTCAAAAGTTCGCGCAAAAGAAGTTAAAAAATATATTCAGAAAGCTGAGCAATTAATGCAAGAAGCACAAAAAAAACAAAAAACATTATGAAGAAATTACTAAAAACATTGTGGCAAGGGTTTGTTGGTGGTGCTGATTTTACTCAGCTCGTCACTGAGCGGTTTATTTTAGAAGACAAATTGTTAAAAATAACTATGCCAGTCAGTAATATTGCCACGGAAGAGCCCCCAAAAGAAGTTAATTATCCTTATAGAAGCAACTATTGGTTTGGTCAGAAACAAAAAACTCACACCCATGAAACTTATGTGCATATCTATACTGAGTTGTGGATGTACTTACCTATTATCGGTATTTTCCCTAGTAGTGAATATGGTATGCAGGGCTGCACATTTAGAATAAAAAAAACCCCTGATGGCGTTAATGCGCTGGATAATGAGGCTCTAGGAGTTTGGGTGATACAAGAATATGATGAATATTATAATGACCCTATTCCTGGAGATAAAGCTCGAGGTTGCAATACCGAGTTAAGAGCTGAAATGAGTAGACATACAACGCTATCAGATGAGGTGATGACGGAGCAACTGGAGGCTTATATTAGTGGCAGTGGTTATCCACCGATTCCAGATGCAATCACGGTACAAATTAATAATACTGAATGGGTATTTTATCAACTGGTCAACCCCCGTTCAAGAAGCAGAAAAGACATGTATTGTTTAGGTTTAGATGAAGGTCATTATTTAGTGGTGCGTTTTAGTCATCGTGTTGACCGTTCTGATAAGCATAAAAAGTGGCGCAAGGCTGCTGATAAAACTCAACAACGAGTGATGGAGATGGTGTCATTAACTGATTATGTTGCAGATGAGCCACAATCGCGACTATCCAATGATACTTCGTCAGCTCTGCAAACTTCATCTGGGCAAGAAACGGCATAATGGGTTTATTGAAGAGCTTGTGGCAAGGCTTTGTTGGTGGTGCTGATTTTACTCAGCTCGTCACTGAGCGGTTTATTTTAGAAGATAAACTGTTAAAAATAACTATGCCAGTCAGCAATATTGCCACGGTAGAGCCCCCAAAAGAAGTTAATTATCCTTATAGAAGCAACTACTGGTTTAGTCATAAACAAGAAACTCACACCCACGAAACCTATGTACATATTTATACTGAGTTGTGGATGTATTTACCTATTATTGGCATTCAGCCCTGCAGTGAATACGGTATGCTCAGCAGTGTGTTTAGAATAAAAAAACCCCCTGATGGTATTAATGCGCTGGATAATCAGGCGCTTGGTTCATGGCTTAATCAAGAATATGATGAATATTATAATCACCCTGAAGTTGGAGATAAAATGCAGGGGCGAAATACTTATTTAAGAGCGAAAATGAGTAAACATACGACATTATCCGATGAGGTAATGGCTGAGCAACTGGAGGCTTGTATCAGTGGTAGTGGTTACCCGTCTATTCCTGATGCTAGAACGGTACGAATAAATGGTACCGAATGGGTGTTTTATCAATTAGTAAATCCTCGTTCACGCAGTCGGACAGATATGTATTGTTTAGGTTTAGATGAAGGTCATTATTTAGTGGTGCGTTTTAGTCATCGTGTTGACCGATCTGATAAGCACAAAAAATGGCGCAAGGCGGCAAATCAAACCCAACAACGGGTGATGGAGATGGTGTCATTAACTGATTATGTTGCAGATGAGCCACAATCGCGACTATCCAATGATACTTCGTCAGCTCTGCAAACTTCATCTAGGCAAGAAACGGCGTAATGGGTTTATTGAAGAGCTTGTGGCAAGGCTTTGTTGGTGGCGCTGATTTTACTCAGCTCGTCACTGAGCGGTTTATTTTAGAAGACAAACTGTTAAAAATAACTATTCCTATCAGTAATATAGTTGCTCGACAGTTACCCAAAGAGGTTAATTATCCTTATAGAAATAGGCATTGGTTTAATACGAAGCAAAAAACTCACACCCATGAAACTTATGTGCATATCTATACTCGGGTTTGGATGTATTTACCCATTATTGGTATTTTCCCCAGCAGTGAATACGGCATGCTCAGCACCGTGTTTAGAATAAAGAAGACCCCTGATGGCGTTAATACGCTTGATAATCAGGCGCTTGGTACATGGCTCAATCAAGAATATGATGAATATTATAATCACCCTGAGCCTGGTGAGAAAGCTCGAGGTAGCAACACTAGAATAAGGCAAGAAATGAGTAAACATACCACTCTTTCAGATGAGGTAATGGCTATTCAATTAGAAGCTGCTATAAACAACGGCGGTTACCCCAAAATTCCAGATGCTACTACGGTACAAGTAAATGGTACCGAATGGGTGTTTTATCAATTAGTAAATCCTCGTTCACGCAGTCGGACAGATATGTATTGTTTAGGTTTAGATGAAGGCCATTATTTAGTGGTACGTTTTAACCACCAGATTGATCGCTCTGATAAGCATAAAAAGTGGCGCAAGGCGGCCAATCAAACCCAGCAACGGGTGATGCAGATGGTGTCGTTAACTGATTATATTGAGGAAGAACAAAGAGTATTTTCCGCGACTATAACTGAGTAATAACTTAAAATATGAATATTCATGAGAGGTTAACTAAACCACTCATGAAATCATTAGCGGTTACGCGAAGTGCGTAAGACTTCAGGTAAAACACGGATCCTGCGCATAACGTTTGCAAGATGAACGCGATCTTTAACTGAAATACGTAAATTAATCAGATATACACGGCCATCACGTTCTTCTGTGCTGAGGTTGTGAATGTTAGAACCAGCAGAAGCAATGATCGAAGTGATTTTTGCCAAAGCACCTTGGTGGTTTACAATTTCAACGCGTAAGTTAGCTTGGTATTCAACCCCTTCTACGTTGTCCCAGTGTACTGAAATGTACTTATCTGGCTCGCCTTGATAGCCGCGAATATTGGCGCAGCTTTCCATGTGCACTACCAGACCTTTGCCTGGGCTTACATGAGCAATGACCGCATCGCCAGGGATTGGGCGGCAGCAATTGGCGTAAGTGACCAACATACCTTCGGCACCGCGAATTGGCATTTGTGGTCGTTCTTTATTGATTTCTTGAGAATCAAACTGCTCACCAACCAAGCGCTGGGCAATCACAATACTCATGGCATTGCCTAAGCCAATATCTGCTAGCAGCGAGTCTAATGATGTATGTTTGGTTTCTTTGATCACTTTCTCAAGTAATTCAGCGGGAATAGTTTCCAGCTTGGTATCACCCAAGGCATGGTTTAATAAACGTTTGCCTAATGCGATAGCATTATCGCCTTTAAGACTCTTTAATACCTGACGGATTTTACCTCGGGCTTTACCCGTTACCACAAAATTTAGCCATGCAGCATTAGGGCGGGCACCTTTGGCGGTAATAATTTCAACGGTTTGCCCTGAAATTAATGGTTGGCTCAGCGGGTATGCTTGACGATTAACGCGTGCGCCAACACAGGTATTGCCCACATCAGTATGCACTTCGTAGGCAAAATCGACCGCCGTGGCATTGACTGGTAATTCTAATATACGACCTTCTGGAGTAAATACGTAGATTTCTTCAGGGAATAACTCAGTTTTAACGTTTTCAACAAATTCAAATGAGCTGCTAGCACTTTGCTGTAATTCCAGCAAACTTTGCATCCATTTATGAGCGCGAACTTGAGAAGTGCTTTGTTGAGCCGCATCGGTATTGTTTTTGTACATCCAATGCGCAGCGACACCTTTGTCGGCCATTTGATCCATTTCTTCGGTACGAATTTGTACTTCAACAGGCACCGCATGGGGGCCAAATAACGAGGTGTGCAGTGATTGGTAACCGTTGGCTTTTGGAATGGCGATATAATCTTTAAAACGTCCAGGGCGCGGCTTGTATAATCCGTGCATAGCACCTAATACGCGATAGCAGGTATCAATAGAGTCGACGATAACACGGAACGCATATATATCCATAACCTCTTGAAATTGAAGTTCTTTACTGCGCATCTTTCGATAGATTGAATAGAGGTTTTTCTCACGGCCTTTGACTTTAGTGGGAATTCCAGCTTCTTCAAGGCGTGTTTCAATAGCCACTTCAATACTGTTAATCAGTTCTTTACGATTACCACGAGCTGCTTTTACGACATCGCGGATCACTCTGTGTCGCATAGGGTAATAGGCTTGAAAACCGAGATCTTCAAGTTCGATTTTAATATTATGAATACCTAATCGATTAGCAATTGGAGCATATATTTCTAACGTTTCGCGAGCAATACGACGACGCTTATCAGGGCGAAGAGCGCCTAATGTGCGCATATTGTGGGTGCGGTCGGCCAATTTGATGAGGATAACTCGAATATCTTGAGTCATTGCCATCATCATTTTACGGAAGTTTTCTGCTTGGGCTTCTTTTCTGTCACGAAACTTGATTTTATCAAGCTTGGAAACACCTTCAACCAGTTCGGCAACATCAGCACCAAATAACTCAGTGAGTTCTTCTTTGGTTACCGGTGTATCTTCAATGGTGTCATGAAGCAAGGCAGCCATAAGCGACTCATGATCGAGGCGCATGTCTGCCAAGATGCGGCTAACCGCAACGGGATGGGTGATATAAGGCTCGCCACTTGTGCGCATTTGCCCTTCGTGGGCATCACGCGCAACCAAATAGGCCTGCTTGAGTAATTCTACTTGATCCGGCTCTAGATAGCTGGATGCTGACTCTTTTAGACCTTCAAACAGATACAAGTGGCGCTACTCCTTATAAAACGCGGCCTTCTGCTATGGCTGCTACAGCGGCAATTTCAGCTGCTTCACGTTCACGAACAGTTTGGCGCTCATCAGCATCTAAAGTGTTTGAGGTGACTAAACCTAATTCGATTTCACGTAATGCGACAACCGTTGGTTTATCATTCATCTCATCAACCATAGGTTCTTTACCTTGGACGGCGATTTGGCGTGCACGACGCGCTGCAACCAGGATCATATCAAAACGGTTGCCGATTTTATTTACGGCGTCTTCTACAGTTACGCGAGCCATGTGTTGAAACTCCAGTGTTATCTATGGGGAAAAATGACGCAAAATTGTACACTATGACAATTAGTCTGCCAAGAGATCAATAAGCATATCATTGTGGGTATGCTGCTGACTAGCACAGGTTAGTCTTTGGCTGCGAATAATGGCGTTTAAATCGGTTAGGGCGTCATCAAAATCATTATTTACAATCACAAATTCATATTGTGCGTAATGTGACATTTCAGAAACCGCTTGTGCCATGCGTGAATCAATCACTTGTTGGCTGTCTTGGCCTCGACCAGTTAAACGACGCTCTAGTTCAGTTTTCGATGGCGGTAAAATAAATACCCCAATCGCATATGGCATTAGTTTTTTAACTTGTTCACCACCTTGCCAGTCGATATCTAGAAAGACGTCGATACCATTAGCCAAAGTGTGTTCAATGACGGTTTTGGAGGTGCCATAAAAATTGCCAAAGACTTCAGCCCATTCAATAAAGGCGTTTTGGTCAATTAATGCTTTAAATTGCTCAACAGTGACAAAATGATAATGTTGGCCATCGACTTCGCCAGGGCGAGGTTTACGGGTCGTGTGTGACACTGAAACCTGTTTATCAGATGGTGTATCTTTTAATAGTGCTGATATAAGTGATGATTTACCTGCGCCACTGGGGGCTGACACAATAAAAAGATTTCCACGAGTGCTCATAAATAGGGTTTCTCATCCGATTATTCATTAAGAAAGCTTAATATTATACTCGTTAACTGTAAGGTTATGCTAGCGCAATCATAGCGATTGCTACTGTGCCTTGTTGCGATAAATGGGCGACAAGCAACAGACAGGTTAATGAATAAAAAAGTTATGTAAAACCTAGGTTGGGTCTGGCTTTATAAGATAAATTCTGTAGGCTTTGCGCTATTGATAGTGGTTGTCAGTTTTGATGGTGAAAACAATCTAATCACCTTGCCATCACTGTGTATAATTACCGATAAATTCTGTTATGTACCTAGCTGTTTTTTTTGATTTTTTCGTAAATGAATAGGAATGATTGATGTCTGTAAAAACCCTACTGTGCCGAGATGGTCGTGACACAGGCTTAAGGTTAATGGCAATTATATTCGCTGCATTTTTGTTGTTAACCGTTGCTGCTATCGTATTTCCGACGAGTGTAATTAATGTGATTGTGACGCTGGCGGTTATGCCTATTGTTGGTTTGGCTGCACTTCGTCGCTTAAATGATGCCAATAAATCGGCTAAGTTAGCGATGATTTGTGTCATACCTGTATTGGCTTTTGGCATATTGACTTACTTTATGGCGCCTTTGGGCGCGTCAGCTGGCGTATTTTTATTCGGCTTAGCCTGTGGTGGCTATTTGGCATTTTTACCGCCTAGAAATATCATTAATTATGTACAAGGATATAATGGACCAAATATGGCGCCAGTATCCAATATAGGTTCGGTTTATCACAGACAAGAGCCAGTTATGAAAGGGCAGGCTATGCCTGTTCAGGCAACGCCAGAGAGTACATTTTCAGCCGTAGAGTTAACTGATAATGACGTGAACTTTAGTACATCATCTGAGCCATATTCTGGCGAAACCCAGAGCAATCAGACTATTGATGATGTTTTACCACAGGCTGATATTGAGCAAGATAACACGGCCCTCGATGCAGATGCTGCAATAGATGACCAATACACTAGCTCATTTTCCACAGCGTCAGTGCGTAATAATCAACCGCTTTATGTCGATCAAGATGCATTACAATCTGGGTCGATTACCGAGCTAGCAAAATCTTGGCTTAATGTGGCCAAATTACACCAGCAAAAGCTTATTTTAATTGGTAAAATTACTGCGCTTATCTTGGCTATCTGTTTAGTCGTGTATTTGGTCTTTGCATTGGTCAATGTTTTTTCTAGCGACGAAACCGAACAAGCCGCACACCTTGATGGCATAAGTCATCAACAACAAGCTGGCACTCGAGAGATGGTAAAACTACCAGACGGATTTTGGCTGGCGTTAGAGGGTGAAATCTTGATTGTGCGCTGGTTAGGAGATAGCGGCGCTGCGCAAAATATGTGGCGTTTAGCGACAGCAACGGGTGATAAAACCTGCGCTAATCTTGAGTTTAATGACGGTAGTCGCTATCGACCTATCACCGTTGATTTACTTAATGATGGTGCCAGTGAGGCTAGATTTACACCATTAGACAAAGATGCCATTGTCAATGATGTCGCGCTCAGAGGCAGCTTTAAGTTGTGTGGCTATGAATTTAACTTAAAGGGCAGTCAAGCAACCTTGATGCAAAACCCTCAATTTGAAATGATACTGAGTCAGTAACGATTACAGAGAGAAACCGGACCAAAGTGATGTATTGGTTACCTTAGGTTTTGGTGATATTAGTGTTGGAGTGTTGATTGGTTAATTTTATCCGTAGCAATGTGTTACCTCAGTTTGGTTTTAGTACCGAGCACAGCTCCATTCATCCACTGGGTAATGGCCATATAAATCAGACTTTTTTGGTGCGAGATCAAGCTAAAACGATGGTGTTGCAGCGGATTAATACTCAAATATTTACTGATCCTAGGGTTATGATTCAAAATGCCGCTAACATTAGTCAGCATTTATTGGCTAAGCGGCAACAGCAACAATATCCCTTGCAAGTGGTGAGTCCAATCGCTACCGTTTCTGGCGCGCTTTACGTAGATTTAGCTGAGCAAGGATTTTGGCGGGCAATAGATTATTTGCCCCATAGCGATACAATTGAAGTAGTTGATACGCCCGAGCAAGCTAAGTTAGCGGCCGAGGCGTTTGGGCATTTTGCTGCGGCACTGAGTAACTTAACCCCCACTGATATTATCGATGTGATCCCCAATTTTTTAAATTTACCTCAACGTATGGCTCAATTGCATAGTGCTGAGATTAACGATAGTCATGAGCGATTAGCGCAGTGTAAAAAATGGGTCGATTTTTGTTTGGCTCAAACTGATTTAGTGACAACATTGTTGCAATATGAAACCGATTTACCGATCAGGGTTTGCCATAATGATACTAAAATCAATAATATGTTGTTTGATAGTCGAGACATGTCTAGTTTAGCTATTATTGATTTAGATACCTGTATGACAGGATATTTAATGTATGACTTTGGCGATATGGTTCGTGCATTTTGCTCACCTGAGGCGGAAGATTCGACTAATTTAGCCAATGTTTACGCGCGTCCTGAAATTATTATCGCCGCTGCCAACTCTTATATTGCTTCTCTTGTTGGTATTATTACTCCGCTTGAAAAGCGTAGTTTGTGGCTAGGAACCAAAGTGATGCCATTAATGCTTGGTGTTCGTTTTTTAACTGATTATTTAAATGGTGACGTTTATTTTGGGATTAAATATGAAAACCATAATCTTGATCGTGCCATCAATCAGTTAACCATTTATCAAAGTCTACTGCAGCAAGAAACTAGGTTAATGTCTTTATTTAGCGCTTAGCCAGTATCGTAAGAATCATCTCGTTATATTGCCCATTGCTAGCCAATACCAATAGTAGACCAAAGCTCTGCTCGATAACTTTTATTATTCAAACTTAGTTAGGTTAGCGTTTTTAAAATAAGGATTTAATTGATGTCAAATATGCTCAATAAATATAAATGGATTTTATTTGATGCAGATGAAACACTATTTCATTTCGATGCATTTGCTGGATTAAAATTAATGTTTTCGCGCTTTGATATTGATTTTAGTGCAGAAGATTTTTCTGTTTACCAGCAGGTTAATAAACCGTTATGGGTCGAGTATCAGAACGGTTTAATCAGCGCAGCACATTTGCAACACACTCGATTTACTCATTGGGCTGCTAAATTATCCGTAACACCACAGCATTTAAATAGTCAGTTTTTAAGTGCTATGGCTGATATTTGTCTCCCTTTACCGGGAGCTCGTGAATTAGTTGATTCATTGTCGGGTAAGGTCAATTTAGGCATTATTACTAATGGCTTTACCGAATTACAAAATATCCGTTTGAGTCGTACCGGTTTCCAAGATGCATTTAATCCAGTGGTAATTTCTGAACAACTGGGTAAAGCAAAACCTGATGTAGCTATTTTTCAGCATGCGTTCAGCTTAATGGGAGAGCCGCAGAAGCACCAAGTGCTGATGGTCGGTGATAACCTACACTCAGATATTTTAGGGGGGATCAATGCGGGTATCGACACATGTTGGTTAAATCATCATGACCAACCTATAAGCGATAATATTGTTCCCAGTTATCAGGTACGAAATTTAACTGAGCTACATCAACTATTGATACCGAACACATCAGTAGCAGGTTAGCTACATTGTAATGTCATATCATCTGTTATAAAAAAGCCATTCAGTTGAATGGCTTTTTTATTAGCTAATGTAAATCGATATTATTGGAATAAATCTTCAGCAACATTGTCGATAAAGATATCTCCACTTTGCTGAGTTTCAGTGACATATTCTTTAGGTTCAGTGCCTTCAACAAAGTACTCAAACTCTGTCGTATAGTCTGTTTTTCGAGTCAATTTACCCGTGGCTAAATCAATACGCGCAGATACAATCCCTTTAGGTGGAATGACGGGCGCTTCTGGGGTGCCAGATAGGGCTTTATTCATATAGTCATTCCAACCAGGACCGGCAGTTTTTGCTCCTGCTTCAGCACCGGATATTTGATCTGGATCGCCATTAGCCATCCAGCTTGAACGGCCTAATTGACGACCATGATCATCAAAACCAACCCAGAAGGTTGCGGTTAGTGTAGGATTAAAACCACTGAACCAAGTATCACGAGATTCGTTAGTTGTTCCTGTTTTACCCGCAATATCATGACGTTTAATTAATTTTGATGCTCGCCAAGCCGTACCATTCCACCCCGTTCCATGGCTCCAGTCACCGCCACCCCAAATCACGCTTTTTAAAGCTTCAGTAATCAAAAATGCTGTCTGTTCAGAGATAACTCTTTTGGCAAAATGAGCTTGTGGATTAGTACATACATTTTGCTCTGCGGTGATTGAGCTGACATTATCTTCATCTAACTCTGTTGCCATCACAGTAAATGGGTCATCAATATCAGTAAGCTCTGTTGGCCCTGTTATAGATGGTTCTGGTTTACTGCATGCAATAGTTGGAATGGTTTGTTCAACCATGTTGTCGTATGCATCGGTGACATGATCGATAAAGTAAGGCTCAACTAAGTAGCCACCATTAGCGAAAGTATTAAATGCAGTAGCAACTTGTAATGGTGTTACCGATGCAGAACCTAAAGCTAACGATTCATTGCGTGGTAAATCACTTGGGTCGAATCCGAACTTTATCAGCTCTTTTATGGTGTCGTCTAAACCGGTATGTCGCATTGCTCTAACTGACATAACGTTAATCGACTGAGCTAAACCCACACGTAAGCGTGTTGGCCCGCCGTAGATATCAGGTGAGTTCTTTGGTCGCCATGCAGTACCTTGGCGGGTATCGGGTTTGTTAATTGGTGCGTTATTGATAAGCGTAGCCAAGGTGTAATCTTTTTCTAAAGCAGCGGCATAAATAAAAGGCTTAATATTAGAGCCTAATTGACGCTTAGCTTGAGTCACTCGATTGAATTGACTCTGGCTAAAGCTAAATCCGCCTACAAGCGTTTTAATTGCTCCGTCATGAGGTTCAAGCGAGACGGTTGCACTCGATACCTGAGGAATTTGTGATAATTGCCAATGCTTACCATTGTGACGGATCCAGACTTGTTGGCCGGCGGTTAATATATCGCTTGCAAGTTTCGGTGGTAAGCTCTGACGTTTATCGCTAATAAACTTACGCGCCCATTTTAAGCCATTCCATTCAAGAGTCAGCAGTTCGCCTTTTTCATCAATCACTTGTGCTTGTTGGTCTTTTACGCTTAGCACAGCTGCTGGCATAATGCCCTGTACCGAAGACGTGCGCTTTAAAATCGCCACAATCTCATCGTTGCTTAGTGGTGTATCAGTCCATAATTCAGTGACAGGGCCTCGGTAACCATGGCGTTGGTCGTAAGCAAAAACATTATCTCTTAATGACTCCTGAGCCATTAATTGTAGATCTGAAGATATGGTGGTGTAGACATTATATCCATTGGTATAGGCGGCTTCTTCACCGTACTTCTGGATCATGTAATCACGTGCCATTTCCGAAACATATGGAGCATATAAGTCAATTTCAGCGCCATGATATTTCGCGGTAGAAGCGCTATTGATGGCCTCTTGATATTCTGCTTGAGTGATATTACGTTTCTCGAGCATGCGGCTTAGAACCCAATTTCGACGAGATATTGCCCGTTCGGTATTTCTAATAGGATTTGCTGCTGATGGTGCTTGTGGTAAACCGGCAATCATTGCCATCTCTGGTAACGTCAGTTGGTTAAGTTCTTTACCATAATAAACTTGCGCTGCAGCACCTACGCCATAGGCACGGTTACCTAAAAATGAGCGATTTAAATAAAGAGCTAAGATTTCTTTCTTAGTGAGTGCTTTTTCAATTTTTAGCGCTAGAAATATTTCTTTTACTTTACGAATGTACGTTTTCTCATTCGATAAGAAAAAACCTCGGGCAACTTGCTGGGTTATCGTACTGGCACCTTGACTTTTCTTACCCGTCGTTATCAAAATGACCGCCGCACGAATAATACCAATTGGATCAATGCCATTATGTTCAAAAAAGCGCGCATCTTCGGTATCGAGCACGGCATTAATTAACTGAGTCGGGACCTCTTCATACTCAACAGGTATACGACGTTTTTCACCAAACTGAGAAATCAGTTTGCCATCGCGGCTATAAATACGCAGCGGAGTTTGTAATTGAACCGTCTTTAGCGAATTAACATCGGGTAAATCGGGTAGCACATAAAAATAAGCGGCAGCTATAGCAGCAATGCCAAGTAGTGATAGGCTAAAAAATGCAATTAATAAACGTTTAAACCACTTCACTCTAGAATTCCAGAAAAATTACAAATAGTGACGTTAGTATATAAGCGTGAGGGTTTTTGGTGAAGTAAAACATGAAATAACTAAATAGTATTTGTAAAATGTTGAAACATTTTATACAAATACTTATAACGAGTTGATTATGTGCTAATCTCTTAGAAAATAAAAATACAATTGTGATGACGGACTATGATTTCAAAATTATGGAAGCGTCAAGCACCTCAAATGGTCGGGATCGATATTGGATCTCATGAAATCAAAGCCATATTGTTGAGCAAGACTGCGGATGGATATAAAATTCAAAACCATGCGGCGGTTCCTGTTAGAAAAGGAGCTGTAGTTGATCATGATATTCGTGATTCTGAAGCGGTACTTGAATCATTAAGACAAATTCGACGGGGATTACCTAAATCCCTCAAATTTGCTGCTGTTGCTGTTTCAGGATCTGCTGTAATGACTAAGGTCATTTATATGGATGCTGCGTTGAATGAAGAGGAAATGGAAGCTCAAATTGAGATTGAAGCTGACAATCTTATTCCTTATTCGCTCGATGAAGTCAGTATTGATTTTGAAAGACTTAATCCTAACATTACCGATCCAACGAAAGTGAATGTGCTACTGAGTGCATGTCGCACCGAAAACATTGATTCACGAGTAGATGCACTAGATGCAGTCGAGCTAGATGTAAAAGTTGTCGATGTGGAAGCCTATGCCCTAGGACGTTCTGCAGAATTAATTTATGGCCAGTTACCTGATGGTGCTAAAGATAAATCAATCGCCATGGTTGATATCGGTGCCAATATGACCACATTCTCAGTGGTTGAAAATGGTGATACTACTTTCATACGTGAACAAGCTTTTGGTGGTGAGTTATTTACTCAATCAATTTTGTCATTTTATGGAATGCCCCATGATGAGGCTGAACGAGCTAAGATAACAGGGCAATTACCCCGTAATTATATGTTCGAAGTTCTATCACCTTTTCAGACGCAATTATTACAACAAATTAAACGAACCTTACAGATATACTGTACTGCCAGTGGCCGTGAAAAAGTTGACTACATCGTTTTATGTGGTGGTACAGCTAAGTTAGAAGGAATGGTTGAATTACTTACCAACGAGTTAGGTACTCATACTATTCTTGCTGACCCCTTCCAAGGCTGTTTGCATGCAGATGATGTGATGAAGAGTCAGCTTCAACCTAATATGAGTAAATATATGGTGGCATGTGGTCTTGCGTTAAGGAGTTATGCTCAATGGCGAACATAAACTTATTACCTTGGCGTGAAGAAGCAAGAGAGAAGCAAAAACGCGACTTCATCGGTATTTTAGCATTAGTCTTTTTAGTGACTTCATTAGTCGTTTATTTATTTTTGGGTTTTTTGGAGGTGGTCACTGATGATCAACGTCAACGCAATGCCTATTTGGAATCGGAAATTAGTTTGCTTGATACCCAGATTGCCGAAATTAGAAAAATTACCGAACGTAAAAAAGACATAGAACGTCGCACTGAGATTATTCTCAATTTACAACAATCGCGTAATTTACCGACCCATGTTTTAGATGAATTAGTTCGAATTGTTCCGCCTGGTATTTATCTTTCAAGTATAGAGAAGAAAGGTAGCGTGTTATTAATTGAGGGACGAAGTGAATCGAACAATAACGTCGCTAATATGATGAGAAAGGTTAAAACTTCTGCTTATCTGAACGATCCGAGTATGCAATCGATTGTGACCCAAAATGAAGAGTTAAGGCAGTTACAACGTTTTAAATTACGTGTCACTATTCGTGATGATTCACAAGAAGCGAATGTTGATCCGAACCAAGGAGCGAGAAAATGAATCTCGACCTAGATCAATTTAACGATATCGATTTTGAAAACATTGGTGGTTGGCCTAAGCTGGTAAAAATTGTATTTGCTGGTTTCTTGTCTCTATGTGTTATTGGTGGCAGTTATTACTTGTTTATTTCCGACTCGATCAATGAGATGGAAGCTGAACAGCAAAAAGAAATTCAATTACGTGAAGATTTTGAAACTAAATATCGTTTAGCAGCTAATCTTAAACTGTACCGTGAGCAATTAGACGTGATGGAAGTGCAGTTTGCCGAATTGCTTAAAATGTTGCCTTCTGAAAATGAGATGCCTGGTTTATTAGATGATTTAACGTTTGTTGCTACTGATGCTGGCCTTAGAATTAATAGCCTAGATTGGGATGATGAAATCGAACGTGATTTTTATATTGAATTCCCAATTAAGATGTCAGTGGAAGGTGATTATCATAAAATAGGTAATATGGTGAGCGGGGTTGCAAAATTACCTCGAATTGTCAGTCTGCACGACTTTATTATAAAGCAGAACGATAGTGGTGGTTTATCAATGGATATTCTCGCTAAAACGTATCGCTTTAAAGAAGGGGCAGAATTAACGCAACAGGCCAATAAGGGACAGAAATAATGAAATTTTTGCCTTTATTCTTATCAATGGTGTTTTTATTGAGTGGTTGTATTGGCGATCGCAGCGATTTAGAGCTATTTGTTACTACTACAAAGGCACAACACGTCGCCCGTATACCGCCTTTGAAGCAAACACCAAAGTTTGAACATTTTGCATATCAAGCTGAGTTGATGCGCAGCCCGTTTGTTCCACCATCAAGGGAATTGACAGAAGAGGTGATTGATACATCTAAAGATTGTTTACAACCAGACTTAAAACGTCGCAAAAGTCGTTTAGAAACTTATGCATTAGACAATTTAAGAATGCGTGGAACATTAAGCGAAGATGGAACTATTTGGGCTTTAGTCGAATCTAGCGATGCCAATGTTTATCGCATGGGTGTAGGCGAGTATTTAGGGCTTTATCATGGCCGAATTGCTAAAGTAACGCCGCAATTTATCGAAATTATAGAATTAATCCCTGATGGTTCGGGTTGTTGGTCACAAAGATCCAGCAATTTAGAATTATCAGGAAAATAACGTGCGAAGGATGAGAGAATAATGGAATCTTCTGCCGCGATAAAAAAAGCAATAACAAAGTTATTATTTTTTAGAGCGTTTTTAGGCGCAGTATTATTAATGGGTTTAATACCCAGTGCGATAGCTGCTAATCGTCTTATGGACGTCAAATACCATTCAATGGTTGATCATCAATTAGAATTAGAGTTGATTTTTGAATCATCAATAGTGTCACCGTCTGTTGATTTATCGGCAGATCCAGCAGAAATCATGTTGAATTTCTCTGATACTATTTCTAATTTAACTAAAAACAATATTCCGGTGAATACTGTTGGCGTAAAAGAAATTAATACACAACAACAAGGTGGCGATTTACAGATCATTGTTGCAATGAATAAAGTAAAACCGTACCAAGGTAAAATTGTTGGTAATAGTTATCGGTTAACGATTAATGATGATGTCGCTGGTCCAGTAGAAGCTAATAATCCATTTGTTAACGGTATTAGTAGTATTGATTTTCGTCGCAACAAAACCGGTGGCGGAGAAATATTATTTAATCTTAGCAATCGTTCTGTAGCCGCTAATGTTGAACAAGTTGGTTCAAAGCTCGAAATAAAACTCTATAACACCGATATTGGTAATGATTTGCTTTATGTTATGGATGTACAAGATTTTGCCACACCAGTGAATAGTTTTGAAACATTTAAAGACGATCTTACTGCCCGTATCTTGGTTGATGTTGATGGTAACTATGACTATAACTACCGCCAAGACGGTAATGTGTTTAAAGTTAGCATTGATAAAGTTGAACGAGTTTCGGTTGCTAAAGAGGCCAAAAAATATAATGGTCGCTCATTGTCACTTAACTTCCAAAATATTTCAGTCCGTACTGTTTTACAAATTATTGCTGATTACAATAACTTTAACCTTGTTACTAGCGATACCGTAGAAGGTGAAATTACCTTACGTTTAGATGACGTGCCTTGGGATCAAGCCTTGGACCTTATTTTACAAACTAAAGGTTTGGATAAACGTATTGAAGGCAATATTTTAATGGTTGCACCAAGTGAAGAGCTTGCTATTCGCGAAAGTAACGACTTGAAAAATCGCCAAGAAGTAAAAGAGTTAGCCCCGTTATATTCTGAATATTTACAAATAAACTATGCCAAAGCCGTCGATATAGCGGATTTACTTAAAACTACCGATTCCACTCTACTATCATCTCGCGGCAGTGTTGCCGTTGATGAACGTACAAATACGCTATTGGTAAAAGACACTGCGGAAATTTTAGAGAACGTACACCGATTAATAGATGTATTAGACATTCCTATTAAGCAAGTATTGATTGAAGCCCGCATGGTGACAGTGAAAGACGATGTGTCTGAAGATTTAGGCATCCGTTGGGGCATCACCGACCAGCAAGGCACAAAAGGCACCTCTGGTACCATTAATGGCGCCACTGATATTGCTAACGGTATTATCCCAAGTGTTAATGATCGTCTTAATGTAAATTTACCGGCAGCAGCAAGCTCTGCAACCAGTATTGCTTTTCATGTTGCTAAATTGGCTGACGGTACGGTACTTGATTTAGAGTTAAGCGCATTAGAGCAAGAAAACAAAGGCGAGATTATTGCCAGCCCACGTATTACGACGTCTAACCAAAAGTCGGCGTATATTGAGCAGGGTGTTGAAATTCCCTATGTTGAGTCAGCATCTAGTGGTGCAACAACGGTTACCTTTAAGAAGGCAGTGTTATCGCTTCGGGTAACCCCACAAATTACCCCAGATGACCGTGTTATCCTTGATCTTGAAATTACTCAAGACTCTCAAGGAACAACGGTTGCCACCGCGACTGGTGAAGCTGTTGCGATTGATACTCAACGTATTGGTACCCAAGTGCTGGTTGATAATGGTGAGACCATTGTGCTTGGTGGTATATACCAACAGAACTTAATTAGCCGAGTGAGTAAAGTGCCGGTATTGGGTGATATTCCGTTAGTAGGCTTCTTATTTAGAAACTCAACTGACACCAACGAGCGTCAAGAATTGTTGATTTTCGTTACCCCTAAGATTGTTGCTGATAAACGATAGTTTTCTTTAGCGATAACGAGCATAAAAAGCCAGCGACGTAAGCGCTGGTTTTTTTATGGCACATGTTTATGAGCAGCAAATTACCACGTAGGATAAATACACTAGCGGTAAATATCACTCAAGTGAGTAAAATGACTGCCTATGGTGGCAATAATAGTGACTTTCTTAAAGTTTATAGCGAATGATATTAATTAGATTATGTTGTCTGCAGTAAACTATAGTCTTTGTATTAACAAACACTTAACTGTAAACATTACATTATTTAGGGTGTTTTTATCTTCGAGGTTATAATAAAATCATTATAAATAGCTGTGATGACTTGCAAGCGGTAGCCCTTAACTGAGATAATCCTTCGTCAAGTCTCAATAGAGCAAGGTTAAATTATAGGTCGGCTTGAGGTTTAAGTCGATAAGGCATTCTTCCATATAAGATTCAGACGTATACGAAATGGCTGAAAAACGCAATATTTTTCTGGTAGGCCCTATGGGCGCAGGTAAAAGCACAATTGGTCGCCATCTGGCGCAAATGCTGCATTTAGATTTCCACGATTCAGATCACGAGATTGAACAACGTACCGGTGCAGATATTGCCTGGGTGTTTGATGTTGAAGGTGAGGAGGGTTTCCGTCGTCGTGAAGCTCAAGTCATTGGTGATCTTTCAGAAAGGCAAGGTATCGTTCTCGCGACAGGTGGTGGTTCTGTTCAGAGTAAAGATATCCGCAACTATCTTTCTGCTCGAGGTATAGTGGTTTACTTAGAGACAACTATCGACAAGCAAGTTGCGCGTACTCAGCGTGATAAGCGTCGCCCGTTGTTACAAGTAGATGATCCACGTGAAGTGCTCGAAAGCTTAGCGGAAATTCGTAATCCTTTATATGAGGAAATTGCGGATGTTATCGTTAAAACGGATGAGCAAAGCGCGAAGATCGTCGCAAACCAAATTATCGAGCAACTCGGCTTTTAGGTAACAACATGCAACAGATTCAGGTTCAATTAGGTGATAGAAGTTACCCCATTTATATTGGCCAGGATTTGATGAATGATAGCGAGCTATTTGCTCGCTACCTAACAAACAAGAAAGCCTTAATTGTTTCAAATGACACCATTGCTCCGTTGTATCTTCAAAAGATACAACAAGCGATGAGCGCTTGCGCGCGTGTTGAAACGGTTATTTTGCCTGATGGCGAAAAATTTAAAGATTTACAGCACCTAGATTATATTTTTACTGAACTACTTGAGCACAATTTTGCCCGAGACTCAGTCTTAGTTGCTCTCGGTGGTGGTGTTGTTGGTGATATGACTGGTTTCGCGGCAGCATGTTATCAGCGTGGTATTGATTTTATTCAAGTGCCGACAACATTATTGTCCCAAGTTGATTCCTCTGTCGGTGGTAAAACGGCAGTAAATCATCCTCTTGGGAAAAATATGATTGGCGCATTTTATCAACCCAAATCTGTGATTATCGATACGCTTTGCTTACAGACATTACCTGCAAATGAGTTTGCAGCAGGTATGGCAGAAGTCATTAAGTACGGTATTATTTGGGATGCAGAATTTTTTCTATGGCTGGAAGAAAATGTTAACCCATTAAAGTCACTCCAGACTGATGCGCTTAACTATGCCATTGCAAAATGTTGTCAGATTAAAGCTGATGTTGTCGCGCAAGATGAAACTGAACAAGGTGTCAGAGCGTTATTAAATCTTGGGCACACCTTCGGTCATGCTATCGAAGCCGAAATGGGCTACGGAGTTTGGTTACATGGTGAGGCTGTCGCTGCTGGTACCGTTCTTGCGGCAAAAACTGCATGTAAACTCAATCTATTAGATGATTTAAGTGTTGAACGTATTTGTCAGTTAATGCTAGCGTTTGATTTGCCTATAACGGCTCCCGAGTCGATGGATTTTGAACAGTTTATTAAGCATATGCGCCGTGATAAGAAAGTTTTAGGTGGTAAGATTCGCTTAGTATTACCCACAGGTATAGGCCAAGCTGACGTCTTTAGTGATGTAGGTGAAGACTTGTTAAAACAGGTTATTAGCTGCGAATAAGTTATGCTTCCTACATATCAATTATAGTGTGGTGAATCATTGACGACTCCAGGACTATTGTTACTCCCCACTCAAGAAGCGCTTATTCAGCGTTTACAGCATATTGCTAGCTATAGTGAACAGATGTCGGTGGTTTGTGGCGTTGATGGCTCAGGTAAATCTACGCTTACAGCTGCACTAGCCAGTGAGTTAGATGATTACAATTCAGCTTTAATTATATGCCCTCAACATGCCGATAGTGCAGAAATTCGTCGAAAAATTCTTGTTCAACTCATCTCTGCCCCCATATTTGATGACGAACGTCCTTTAATGGATACCGTTCTTAGAATTCAATCAAGTTTGAAAAAGCCATTACACATCATTATTGATGATGCCGATCTATTGCCTAAAGATATTTGGGCTGAATGCATTCTTCTGAGTCAAATCCATTGTGCTGGTAAACCTGTAGCGGTCACAGTAACGGTTAGCCCTGATTTTTGGTATACCTTAGTGGCAGATTTAACCGATGATATTCGTGCTAGATTGCTCCCGGTTACGATCGAGCCTTTATCGCTACCTGAGCGAGATGGTCTTTACCAGAGTTTATTACTTCGTAGCCAGCAAACGCCGTTTATTCCCCGTGAAATCATCCATAAACAATTAGAAAAACAGCAGGGCACGCCAGCTGAAGTGGTTAAATTATTAGCGTTAGCATTAGAAGAGCCGCAAACCAGCAAAGCATCTTGGCCATGGTCGGCGAAAATGTTTATTGCCTTGTTTGCCATATTAGCGAGTGTGGCAATGTGGTGGGGTATTAGTCGTCAATTACCTCCAGCAATTTCTACATCGATATCGCCAACATTAACGGCTGAGCAATCAAGGTTGCGTGCCAAAGCAACAAAATATGTGATGAGTTATGCCGATAAAACATTAACCGCTTATTTTGCTCAGAGGCAATTGGTATTCACTAAGTCGAGCGCCAATGAGCAAGCACAGTTGCTTATAGAGGAGCCAGTCATTACAGATAGCCTAATTGAAGATAAAGATGCGACTGAGCTTGTTGAAGGTGTGCCTGTTGATAATTATACCGAGGTGGTGGTCAACTCATCATTAACGGGCTTGTCTTTTCAGGGGAAATTACCCAAAGCACAAGTTAATCCGGTCAATAAACCGAATGATATCGTTGAGCGAGACAATACTCCCAACCTAAAAGTTAAAGGGTTTACACTGCAACTTGCGAGTGTGAATGACAAAGATTCACTTATGCCTATATTAGTGAAATTGGCGCAAGAGCCGCAGGTTTACGTTATGAGTTACAAACAACGTCACATTATATTATTGGGTGATTTTGAAACGGCTACGAGCGCTAGCTTAAAAGCGAAAAGTCTGCAGGAAAAATATGGGTTAGCGGCACCTTGGGTTAGAAAGTGGGCCGACTTAAGTGATTATAAGCGACAAGATTAGTTGCATCATATTCTGGAGCATTTAAGTCAATAACATGAAGAATCAACACAATTAATCTACTTTAGCCGATGATAATTGTCGTTAAACAGAGTACAATCTTCAGCTTTAATTTTGCTGGTATAATTCCTTTTCATGATAAAAAAGCATAGAGCCTTTCTAAAGTGGGCAGGCGGTAAATACAAGCTCGTTGATGAGCTAGCAAAACACCTTCCAGTAGGCAATCGACTCATTGAACCTTTTGTTGGCGCGGGTTCGGTATTCCTCAATACTCAGTTTGATGATTATTTGTTGTGTGACATTAATCAAGACTTAATCAATTTATACCAAATTGTTCAGCAACAGCCTGATAAATACATTCAAGCGGCAAAAGCAATGTTTGTCGATGAGATGAATGACAAAGATGCCTATTATCGTATTCGTGCAGAATTTAATCTCTGTAGCGATCCATTTATTCGGTCAGTATATTTTCTATATATGAATCGTCATGGTTTTAATGGTCTATGTCGATACAATCGTAAAGGTGGTTTTAACGTGCCGTTTGGCTCGTACAAAAAACCTTATTTTCCAGAAGCCGAAATTCGTTATTTTTCATTAAAAGCGCAAAAAGCGACCTTTAAATGTATAAGTTACGAACAAGCCTTTGATATTGCTGAAAGCGGCGATGTTATTTATTGTGATCCGCCTTATGCACCTTTATCGACAACAGCCAGTTTTACCACTTATGCCGGCCCTGGTTTTAGCCTAGACGATCAAGCATTACTTGCACGTCATTCACGGCTTATTGCTCATGAGCGAAATATTCCTGTGCTGATCAGTAACCATGATATTCCGTTAACTCGAGAATTATATCGCGGTGCATCTTGTTCAACGATTTCGGTGCAACGTAATATTAGTCCTAAAGGTGGTTCACGTAATAAAGTCGACGAAATTATGGCGTTATATGACCATCATTATCGTGAAGAAGAATAATATTACAGTGGCATATCTAGCAAAGCAGGTAATTAACTTAATACTTGGTTAACAATCAAGATTATTGAAATCACTAAAGTAATTGCTAAGATAATTCCCATGATGATGAAGGGCAGAGGAGATTGAGTTTGAAAATCTTTTTGACGGTTTTGTTCTGTCTGCACGCCAAAAAAAGCCGCTACAGTACTACTAAATACTCGCCAAATAGACATTAACGCGATATCTGAGTTGGGCTGCCAGATGATGGCATATCATTTAATGGCTTATCTTTGTGGCCGTGGATCAGTTCAAGTAGATCAATGAAATGAAATTGGCTTGAGCGACTGTTGCCTGTAACCCAATTTCCCCAGCTCACATCGTTTGATTGTTCTGCACATCGATTGGTAGGATGACTACTTGGCAAGCTAGTATTGTAGTTGGTGCCGCTATTACACACGCAGGCTTTACTATTGGCAGAGTTATTTTCGGTGCTCATTAATACTTGGCTTAGCAATAGTGCCGAAGCTGATGTCGCAAAAACAGCAAAAATCTGTATTGACAATAATTTGCCATCACGACCAGAAAGCTTGCGTATTAAGTACTTAAGCATAAATTTTGCCCTATCCGTGGTGTAAAATCGATTAATACTACAACAGATGTAAGATCTTATATTGGATCATAAACATAACAACATTTTCGCATTATAGCAAAATAGCTTAGTTATTGAACACTGGTTTCTGTTTAAAAAATAACAAAGTTGACCAATGTTGGCATTTTCGACTAAATTCCAGTTTCAGAGTGGTTATTTCTCGCGTGAGACTAGAGGGTTGCGGCTGCAAAGGGTAAAATGTCGACACTTTGATCTGCCAATAGAGAAGATTATGCGCCCATTTTTAATTGCACCATCAATTTTGTCCGCCGATTTTGCCCGTTTAGGTGATGATGTTAAAGCCGTATTAGATGCGGGGTCGGATGTTGTTCACTTTGACGTAATGGACAATCACTATGTTCCTAATTTAACCATTGGCCCTATGGTATGTACTGCACTGCGTAATTACGGCATCACTGCAGATATTGATGTACATTTAATGGTAAAACCCGTCGATCGTATTATTCCTGACTTTGCTAAAGCTGGCGCTTCAATTATTACTTTTCACCCAGAAGCTTCAGAGCATGTTGATCGTACCTTACAGCTTATTAAAGAATCTGGCTGCAAAGCTGGTTTAGTCTTAAATCCCGGCACACCATTGCATTATTTAGATCACGTAATGGACAAACTTGATGTTATTTTATTGATGTCGGTTAACCCAGGTTTCGGTGGTCAGTCATTTATTCCGCATACATTAGACAAACTTCGCCAAGTTCGTGCACTCATTGATGCGAGTGGGTTTGATATTCGTTTAGAAGTCGATGGTGGCGTAAAGGTCGACAATATTGCTGAAATCGCGGCTGCCGGTGCAGATATGTTTGTCGCGGGTTCGGCAATTTTTAATCAACCAGATTATAAAGTTGTTATTGATCAAATGCGTGCAGAACTTGCTACGGTATCATAACGTCTTTTCGTATTATTAGGACTTAACATGATGCAATGGTCAAACATTAGCGCTATCGCTTTTGATTTAGATGGTACATTAATCGACAGTGTGCCTGATTTAGCTGTAGCCACCAATGCCACATTAGCACAATGCCAATATCCACCCGTAACAGAAGCGCTAGTGCTGAGTTGGGTCGGAAATGGTGCGCGTGTATTAATGCAACGTGCATTAAGTTATGCCTCTGGCATGGCAGAAAATACTCCTGAGCTACAGGCATTACTTGAGAAAACGATGCCACTATTTATGCTTTACTATAGTGAGCATTTACATACGCATAGTCGTTTGTACTCTGGGGTGATCACCACGTTACAAAAGCTAAAACAAGCTGGTTTTAAACTGGCTATCGTCACCAATAAACCTTATCGTTTTACCTTGCCGATATTAAGTGCTTTTGGTCTCGATGATGTGTTTAGCGAAGTGCTCGGCGGCGATTCATTAGCCAAAATGAAGCCGGATCCTATGCCGTTGCAGCATTTGCTTGGACAGTGGCAATTGGATGAGTCGCAATTACTGATGATTGGTGATTCAAAGAATGATATTTTAGCAGCTAAAGCTGCCAATGTTATGTCTATTGGCTTGACCTATGGCTACAACTACGGCGAAGATATCGGCCTAAGTCATCCCCATGCGGTATGCGAAAATTTTGCTGATATAGAGCAATACTTACTTTCATAATAATTTTAATTTTCAAAAAGATAATCTGGAGCAATAAAACACATGACTAAACCCATAGTACTCAGCGGTGCGCAGCCATCAGGCGAATTAACCATAGGTAATTATATGGGCGCACTTCGTCAATGGGTTGCCATGCAAGATAGTCATGATTGCCTATATTGTGTTGTTGATTTACATGCCATCACGGTTCGTCAAGATCCTAAGTTACTCCGTGAAGCCTGTTTAGATACATTAGCCTTGTACCTTGCGTGTGGTGTTGACCCTAAAAAAAGCACCGTATTTATTCAGTCGCAAGTGCCGCAGCATACTCAACTTGGTTGGGTATTAAACTGTTACACCCAAATGGGTGAGTTAAACCGCATGACCCAGTTTAAAGATAAGTCTTTAAAGCATGCTAATAACATTAACGTTGGGCTATATGGTTATCCTGTGCTCATGGCGGCAGATATTTTGCTGTATCAAGCTAATGAAATCCCAGTTGGTCAAGATCAGAAGCAACACTTAGAATTGACTCGCGATATTGCCACTCGTTTTAACAATGCTTATGGCGACACGTTTACTATTCCTGAGCCGTTTATTCCTGAGCATGGTGCTAAGGTCATGTCACTGCAAGACCCACTAAAGAAAATGTCCAAATCAGATGACAACCGCAATAACGTTATTGGTTTACTTGAAGATCCTAAAGCGATTTTAAAGAAAGTGAAAAAAGCCATGACTGACAGTGAAGAGCCGCCTGTGGTGCGTTTTGATATCGAACAAAAGCCGGGTGTGTCTAATCTACTGAGTTTAATGTCAGGTTGTACAGGGCAGTCAATTGCATCTTTAGAAGCAGAATTTGAAGGCAAAATGTATGGCCATTTAAAAGTGGCTACCGGTGAAGCGGTTGTTGGTATGCTTGAGCCATTACAAGCTCGCTTTAAAGAGTTCCGCGCCGATCATGCATTCCTAAGCCAAGTGATGGCGGAAGGTGCTGAAAAAGCCCAAGCGCGTGCAGAAGTGACCATTAAAAAAGTCTACGAAAAAATTGGCCTTATCGTGTAAGTAAAACTTTAGCTATTGTTACTGATAAGCCAGCAAATTGCTGGCTTATTTTTTGGTTAACCATTGCACAAACGCAGCGATAGCAGGTTCCTTTAAACGTCGTTGTTTACAGCTAAAATTGAATTCAAAGCCAGTCAACATAGCGGGTAAGTCAAGCGCGACTAATGCTCCCTTACTAATATCTCGCTCTACCATAAAATCTGACGCTAGCGCGATACCCTGACCGGCAATTGCCGCTTCAATGGCTAACAACACATGGCTAAATACATGCTGTTGTTGTGTCGCTGCTATGCTAATGCCATTAACGGTTAACCAGCGCTCCCAATCAAAGCCTGTTGGCCCTTCGTCAACGGTAAGTAATGCATGCTGACGTAATACACTCAGCGCCGAGAGGTCGGTATTGAGCAGCCCAGGACAGATCACTGGGATCAGTCTCTCTTGGTGTAACATGCGATGCACATAACCGGGTTGGCCACTTTGCCCAGTAATAAACATATCAGCCACACTATCACTCATCAGTGGGTCGTCGGTGATCATATCTAGGCGAATTTTAATTTGTGGATGCAATCGATGGAAATCGCTTAAGCGAGGGATGAGCCACTTAATGGCAAATGAACTGTATACCGCTAAACGGAGTTGATCATTACTGTCTCCAGTGATTTGCATGCTTAAATCATTCAGCTCATTAAATATTTGTTCTAGCTCATGATAAAGCACACTGCCTTTACTGGTTAAACAGAGTTGCCTACCTTCGCGGCTAAATAATCGTTCACCAAAATGAGCTTCAAGCAGCCTCACTTGATGCGATACCGCACTTTGAGTAATACAAAGCTCAGTTGCCGCCCGAGAAAAGTGCGCATGCCTTGCAGCCGCTTCAAATACTTGTAGTGCCCTCAGTGGTGGTAGTTTGCGCATATGCACCTTAAATATGAGTTTATTTTATTAAAATTTACTATGTATGAATTTAACTCATGCATTGATTAAAAACATCATTATTCGTTATTAATTGCTAAGGATATGATGCAGCTAATTATTGATTCTTAGGTTGTAAGTACAATGAAATCCACAATCGCCATCGGCATGATGTTATTGGTCGTCGGTAACCTTTTTAGCGCTATGTATGATGTGTCTATAAAATGGCTTCCAGAGGGCAGTAGCGCTGCAACATTTCTGTTAATTAGACAGTTAACATCAGTAATCATGTTGCTGCCTTTGTGGTTGGCGGCTAAAAAACCAACCAGCCGCCACGTAAAGGTGCATTTAGTGCGGGCTAATACCGGCGCTATTGGCGCTGTATGTTTAGTTATGGGCTTAATTGCGCTACCGATTGCTACAGTGAGTTCGTTATTTTACTCAGCGCCATTAATGATTGTATTAATGGGATTTTTGTTTTTGAAAGAAACCGTTACTGCAGCGCATTGGTTAGCGGCTATTTTGGGGTTTATTGGCATTATTATTTTACTGCGCCCAAGTGAAATTAACTGGTTTGGTATTGCAGTATTAATTTCAGCATTTACGTTTGCGATTAACCAGTTGGCACTGCGCAAGTTACCTAGTACAGAAAGTCCAATCGTTACGCTAATGCTTTATAATTTACTTAGCATGCCGTTAGTTTTTGTGATGGCCTTAGTACAAGGCATAGAGGGAATAAGTGTTTCTTTAGTGGTCATCGCAGTGTTAAGTAACGTATTTTTACTCGCATACCAATGGTTTTGTGCCTTAGCGTATCGTCAAGCGCAAGCCAGTCAAATTGTGGTGGCAGAATATACAGGTTTGTTGTTCTGTGTTTTCTTGGGCTGGTTATTTTTTGACGAATGGCTTGATGGACTAAGTTGGTTAGGCGCTAGTTTTATTGTGTTACCGTCACTGGTTATCCCTTGGATACAAGCCAAAAGATCGCAAAAAAAATTCATCGAGCAAAATGCAGGATGAATTTTTTAAATCGCGATAAGTTGTTAGCTACAGCAGGATTAAGATTCAGTGTATTCAAAAACCTTAATCACTTTGCGAACACCAGCTGTATTTCGAGCGATATCAACGGCTAAATCAGCTTGTTTGCGGTCAATTAACCCAAGCAAAAACACTTCGCCGTTTTCGGTAATGACTTTAATGCGAGTAATATCGAGCGACTTCTCATTCAGCATGCGGCCTTTTACTTTGGTGGTGACCCAAGTGTCATTGCTGCGAGTGGTAAATGAGGTTGGTGTGCCAATACGGATTTGATTATGTATTTTGCCGCCAATTTGTAAATCTTGTACGACTTTAACGGCTTTATCGCGCAGCATTGAATTAGGCGCTTGGCCTATCATCAATACATTTTTGTTCATCACAATGGCAGCGATATGGGTTTGATTGTTGAGGTCATCATGTTTTGATAATGCGCTGGCAATAACAAAGTCAGCATTGGTATCGCTGATTTGCGTGCCCATGCTGCGCTCATCGTTTGCCATCTTGGCACCGCTAACGGCGCCAACCATGACCGCACCAGCACATCCCTGCAACATCGCAAGGATCGAGATGATGAGTAACCCTCTTATCATGCTTGTTCGTCCTGTGGGAACAAGGTGCGATCGATGTTATCGCATAAACAATGAATAACCAGTAAATGAACTTCCTGAATACGTGCTGTCACGTTTGACGGTACACGGATTTCTACATCACCAGCGCTCATTAAACCTGCCATTGCGCCGCCGTCTTTACCAGTTAATGCAACAATTGTCATGTCACGGCTTAATGCTGCTTCCATGGCTTTAATAATGTTACCTGAGTTACCACTGGTAGAAATCGCTAATAAAATATCACCAGGTTGTCCTAAAGCTAAAATTTGCTTCGAGAAAATTTCATCGTAGCTATAATCGTTGGCGATAGCCGTAATGGTTGACGTGTCACAGCTTAATGCAATAGCCGGTAGAGGTGGACGTTCAATTTCATAACGGTTTAATAATTCAGCTGAGAAGTGTTGAGCATCGCCAGCACTGCCGCCATTACCACATGACAGAATTTTATTACCGCCAAGTAGACATTGCACCATCATCTCGGCCGCTTTTTCAATCGATTCTGGCAATGCTTCAGCAGCATCAATTTTAGTTTGAATCGATTCGGTGAAACTATCTTTAATACGTTCTAACATGCAACAATCCTTACGCTAAATTATGTCTACGTATGTCTCTGATTGGCCTTTTTAATATCGCTCATCAGTAAGACTTGGTGATTTGACTCTATGATGCCATAAATCAAGGTTATGGTAATCAATTGCCGCTTAAAAACAGCCTTGTAGCCAGTTTATTTCATCAATATTCATCGCAATGACATCAAAGCGACAAGGTGGATTCAATTTTTGTCTTTGTAAATAATGATCCGCGGCTAATCTTATCCGGGTGATTTGCTTATTTGTGAGTGCATTTAAGGCGCCACCAAACTGATTTGACGCTCTAAATTTGACTTCCACAAACACCCATACATCTTGCTGGCGCATAATCAAATCTATTTCACCAAATGGATAGCGGACATTAGCGGCAACAAATATCAGACCTTGTTGTTCAAGATAAGTTCGTGCACGTTGCTCAGCTAATTGTCCACTGTTCATAGTGGTGTTAATTTTCCTTGAGTATATTTACCCCAAGACAATTGACGCTCAATCACGCCATTAGGTTTCACTGATAATGCGCCGCTACGCCCCATAAATTGATAGCCAGGGAACGCACGCATTTGCGCTAAACGATTAACCAACTCAAGTGCGTCAAACCCCATGACATACAAGCGTTTTTGGCTATTATTCCAACCACTCCACAGTTCTGACACCATTTGAGTTTCGCTATTCGATTGCATTAGCCAAGGAACATCACTAATGATCAAGTTATTTAACTCTTGTGCCGATTGTGCTGACTCACTTTCAAGGCGGCTCCGGCTAGTGGTATATAAAGTTACTGGTTCAGAGAACACACTAAAGTTAACGTCTAAGAAGGGTTTTAGCAGGGCTAAATCTTGTGAACCAGAAATCATGTAAATCGCATCAATATCTTGGCGAGAACGAAAATCTGATTCTAAGCGACTGCCTAATAAATCACGCATTCTACTAATACGTGCTTGGCTATCTTTTACGCCCAATGCTTCTTGAACGGTCAACTTCATTTGGTCGCCAGCATCATAGAAATACACTTCGGCATCGTTACTGGTTAATGTCAGCCATGTTTGTTGAAAACTGTCGGCCATACGTTTACCAATCGGGTCATTACTGGCTAGAAGCAATGGCAGTTTGACGCCATCATTAAACAGTTTACGTGCTGCATCACTGGCTTCTTGCGCGGGTGACAATGAAAAATAAAACAGATTTGGTTGTGGTGTAAAGGTGTCTGTTTGATTCAAATACAGCTGAGGAATAGTGGTTTTTTGTTTATCATTTACTTTCTGTAATTCTTCAACTTCATTGGGTAATAACGGCCCAATGATAAATTCCGCCCCCTTGGCAACGGCTTGTTGATAAGCGGCAGCAACACCTTGCTGAGTATCATAAAAGTTAATTGATACATTGGCGTCATAGTCTGACAGGTAACTTGACATTAACCCCTGACGAATGGGCTCAGCAACCACAGCACGTGGACCACTTAATGGTAATAACACCGCAATATTTTGCGGTCTAAAAGGCTTAGCATTGAGTGCCTGTTCTAGATCTGCAGGTAATTTCATCGCCGCAGGATGATTAGGGTTATTACGCTGCCATTCACCTAAATAACGCACTAATTGAGTTGGTTCAACCGCATAATGCTTAGCAATATAGGTTAATTGTAACCAACCCGCAAAAATCGGATTAGACTGATCGCGCATAAACGACTGCACTGTTTCTTCATGTAAAGGCTGTAGAAGCTTCCAAATGACATTATTAATCGCAGAGGTTTCAGATTTTGGTAAGTAATTACTTAACAGGCTTAATTGCTTAACTTGATCAATTGGCTGTTGAGTATTCTTATACAGCTTGGCTTTAAATTGGTGATAACTCGCCATTTGCCAACGCGGTAACTGCCAATGAGGCGGATACTGTAATATATCCAGCGCAGCTTGGCTGCTATTGGTTTTCTCTGCAATGCGCGCACGCAAGTATATGTGCTCAGCTTGAAGCGAGGGAACGGTCACCATCGACTTCTGCATTGAGGTTAATACTTTAGCGGCAGAATTAAAGTTACCGTCATTGATATAAGCGTGAGCGGCGAGTAATAAATAACGATCACGCTTTTCTGGTAAACTGCTATTCGTTGCTTGGGCTAAATAAACTTTAGCTGGATGTTCAGCGGCAACGAGCGATGCACTTGCGTCAATATTATCTTGCTGTTTATTGGCGGCACAACCGACCACCAATACAGAGAAAATCAACGCGCACACGAATTTTGTAGTATTCAGTCTTTTTAACACTTGGCTTCACTCTGGTAAGATGCTGTCACTAGTTTAACCTGCTCTTACGCTTGGCGAAAGACTCAGGTAGATTCATTATCGAGGTAATTATGGACCAAATGGTCGCGCTGTATATTGTTCCCACCCCAATTGGTAATTTTGGCGACATCAGCGCTCGGGCAATAGAGGTGCTGCAACAGGTTGATTTAATCGCCTGCGAAGACACACGCCATAGCGGAAGGCTGCTGAGTCACTTTGGTATTGAAACCCGTAAAACGGCATTACATGATCACAATGAACGTGACCGAGCGCAATGGATAGTTGAACAGTTAAATGAAGGTAAATCAATCGCACTTATTTCTGATGCGGGTACGCCATTAATTTCTGATCCTGGCTATCATTTAGTTAATCATGTTCGCCAAGCTGGCCACAGAGTCGTGCCACTGCCTGGCGCTTGTGCCGCCATTACCGCCCTAAGTGCATCAGGGTTACCGTCTGATCGCTTTAGTTTTGAAGGTTTTTTACCTTCCAAAGAAAAAGCGCGTATCGATAAGCTTGAATTTCTTAAAGAAGATCCTCGTACGCTGATATTTTACGAATCTCCTCACCGTATTCTTTATAGCCTTGCTGCTATTGTTGAGGTGTTAGGCGAAGATAGACAAATAGTGATGGCTCGTGAAGTCACTAAAACCTTCGAAACCTTTTTATCGGGTACCGCTGCTGAAGTATTGGCACTGGTTGAAGCCGATGATAATCAGCAAAAAGGCGAAATGGTCATTATGTGCCATGGCTTTACATTAACTGATGAAGAAGGTATTCCAGCGGTTGCAGTTGCTACATTAAAGTTACTTTGTGAAGAATTACCGCTTAAAAAAGCCGCAGCTATAGCTGGGCAAATTCATGGTTTAAAGAAAAATGCCCTATATAAATATGGTTTAGAACTGGATTTATAAAAAGCTGGTCGCTTTGGCATTGGTTTGTTGCGCTGCTTAGGCTATAATCCGCGCCGAGTTGGCCAGACAGTTGCCGCGTACGTAAGTACGGGGAGGAAAGTCCGGGCTTCAAAGAGCGGGGTACCAGGTAACGCCTGGGCGGTGTGAACCGACGACAAGTGCAACAGAGAGGAGACCGCCATTTTGGCCTCGGCTAAGATGGTAAGGGTGAAAGGGTGCGGTAAGAGCGCACCGTGCGGCTAGCAATAGTCCGTAGCAAGGTAAACTCTACCCGAAGCAAGACCAAATAGGGTTCCGCATGGCGCTGCTCGCGTTGGAACCGGGTAGGTTGCTTGAGCCTGTGAGCGATTGCAGGCCTAGATGAATAACTGTCCACGACAGGACCCGGCTTATCGGCCAACTCACCTACAATTTTTGCGCAAGCAAAACAATGGCTTAGTGGCACCTCAACCTTGGGGTGCCATTAATGTTACACAAACTGATACACAAGCAAAGCAGTCAAGTATTACGCCCACTACCTCTATATCTAGAGTTAAGAAGTCGAATTTATTACTTTCGGTATCGCTTACCTGCCAATATTGCTCTTCTAGTAAATCAAAACGAAATTCGTTTTAGCCTTCATACTGATAGCTTAAATGAAGCATACTCTCGTTTGCATAGCTTTCTCCCCCTCATCCAATCAATTAAGCGTTACAGCTTTCAGAAAAACTTCGCTGCCGTTGAGCAATCCCAAGTAACAACTCTGATAAAACAACTTCTAGATTCTAGGTTTCAACAAGCCTTAGATGATGCCATTTTACCGCTACAGACAGCAGTTGAAGCTAAATCTGATAGCTCTGGGTCATTTTTTTCAAATATTCATAACCAAATGATTGAGTATAAAAAGTCAAAAGGCCTTTCAGACAAAATGTGTGAAGCTTATCTTAGATACAAAAATCTATTCTTGCTCATCTCTGGTGATAGGCCTGTATCTCAATTAACAACACGTCACTTTAAAGATTATCTATTGCGTGTGGGTGATTTGCCGAAGAAAAACATTAAACCGTATAGCGCAATGTCATGGGAGGATATTGTAAGTTTAGGGGTTGTTCCTGATAGAGACAAAGTAGCTGCAAAGACTGCAAAAGAGCATTTGAAGTGGCTACAAGGGCTGTATGTTTTTATGAATTTTCAACTCGACATGAAGTTAGATAATCCCACCAGAGCAATAAAAATCAAGCCTAAAGCTGTCCGTTACGGCTCATTTGAAGACCATGAGGTGAACCGGGTTCTCCAAAATGCTAAAGGGGAGGACTGGCAATACTGGCTTCCAAGGTTAGCATTTTATACGGGGGCAAGAAGGGGAGAGTTGGTTAACCTTCAAAAGACAAATATTAAGTTTCACCCGGATTTAGGCCGTTATTATATCCAGATTACCAATGACGATAACAAAAGCTTGAAAACAGATAATGCTCTTAGGTTAGTCCCAATAAGCCACAAAATTACTGCATTAGGATTTATTGAGTTTGTTAATAGAATTGATGGTAATCAGGCATTTATTTTTGGTGATCCTAAGCTTGTTACAAAGAAAATTACAGATTGGTTTAACCATATACTACTAAAAAATGCAGATGTTAGAGTTGTTGATGACCTAGGGCAGAAACGTGTTTTTCATTCGACTCGTCATACGTTTATAACCAAAGCCATTCAGCAAAATGTTCAGCCTCAGTTCGTTCAAGAAATAGTTGGTCATGATAAGACTCAAGGGCTTGGCATTACTGCTAGATATACTCATCGATTTTCTTTGAAAGAGCTGTGTAAGGTTATTGATCTAATAGAGTATTGAGCCAACGCTATGACTGTGTGCCAAAACTTAAGGCCACCAGCTCTGCTGGTGGCCTTAAGCGTATATAGTAGCATTTATCCTGTTTTAGTATGCCAAGCGATTAAATTGAATGAGTTATGTATTCTAGATTGGGGAACAATAACTCTGTCTTAACGTCACAACATATTTTTTATCGCTGTGCTTTCAGCACTGAAGGGGATACTTGTTCTCTAGGGCTTACTTCTGGTTTTTGGCTACTTATGTTTATCGCAATTTCCTGACGTAACATTCTCAAGTGTTCGTTTATTTCTTTAGTGTTTTTGGCTATCTCGTCAGCTCGGCCCTTTAGACTAAAGAGGGTAAATGGAATTGCTATAATAACTATAGCGATGACAGAAAATAAAATCAGCCAACTAATAATTGGTATGTCTAGCATCATTAGCTCCTTTATGATGTTTGCAACTCAGATCGGAGTGATTTACCTAATCACGCCAAAATAAAAATGTTAGAAGGGTTAGGACAAATAAATTGAGTTGCTAATGCACAGTGCTCAACTATCCTCGTTACTAAGGTTTTTCGGTATAAATTCATATTTATTATACATTTAGTGCCGCCTTGTTGTGTGCGTGCAGTCACATTTACGGTTTCCTAGCCATTCAATATTTATTGAATGGCTTTAGGAGGGAAGATTATTAAGTCTCATCGCGCCTCTAGCCAATTTATATATTTTTGAAAAGTACCGCGCGAGAAGGGGCCTGATTAGGTGCTTGCAATGAGTAGTCTTTTAACCGCCCCCCTATGTAACCTTAACTACAGTTTTGATTACATGAATTTGCTACGAGGCTTTTGATCTGAATCAGGTTGATTTAATGTAATCTTTATCGTAATCTAATTGTTGTAATCTAACCCTTAAGGATAAAGAATACATGATGATTGCATATGCTCGATGCTCTACACAAAATCAAAGCCTTGATGCTCAACTGGAGCAATTGAAGCATTGCGATAAAGTGTTTAAAGAAAAACTAAGTGGGGGCAAAAGTGATCGCCCTGAGTTACAACGTGCAATTGATTATTTGAGGAAGGGCGATAGTCTTGTTATTACTAAGCTAGATCGATTGGCTCGCTCACTTACAGACTTGCATAAATTGATTGAAATGATTGAGTGTAAGGGGGCAACACTCAATGTATTAAATCAGGCTATCGACACTTCAACAAGTAGTGGGAAGCTGATGTTCAGTATGCTGGGTGCATTCGCTGAATTTGAAAAAGATCTTATTAATGAGCGAGTCCAAGAGGGGTTGGATAGAGCAAAGGCCAAAGGTGTTAAATTTGGTAAGCCTCGTCGGATTCAGGATAAAGAGCGAAAGCGTATCGTTGAGCTAGTAGATGATGAGAACAGTAACCTAACGAAGCAAGAGATTGCTGATATGATGGGGTGCTCTCGAAATCAGGTTTACAAGATATATCGGGAAGAAAAAGCTTCAGCTAAATTTTAGTAGCTCATATCTGATCTTACAGTCATGAGGAATAGGTTCATATTTCATCTAACAGGCAGTAATGAGCGAGAAACGGACTATCGACAACCACAATATGTAGGTCCGTTAAAGACAAAAAAACAACGATCGTTCACAATATCAGAAATGAAGATTAGCTTCCTGTGTAAAGTGGAGGTAGAGACAATCATGTTTCTTAATCATTTTGTTCCTCTTCTCCAGCTTAAGGTTCGACTAAATGTATTAAAACGAGCTATTTTTTGGTGATATGTCGATTTTAAAAATTGTGTTATCTAGATTATTACTTATCATAAGTGCGTTTTATTGCATTTTTTAGGAAGCTATTTATGAAAATTATTTGTAATAAACTGCTCTCTTTTTTCGATCAACCCTTCAAAGGCATCTTTCTCGTTGCGGTGGTGACCGCGTTAAATGCCGCGACTTTTTGGCCGTTAGCGTTCGATTTTACCGATTGGGTAGGACCCATTTTCGGGCAAACTTCAAATTACACAAGCTTTCTTGCTATGCCCATGTATTACTATATTACATGGGGGGCGTTTGCCGTATTACTCGGGGTGTTAGCCCTTAGGTTACTCTTGTCTCTTGTCGTCATCATGGCATTACTCATGCCGAATAAAAGCATTCGCCAAAGCACTATCGCAAAAGTAACGGAGCAATTTGACGAAGAGAATCGTAAAACCTATGCCACTGGCGCCAACCTCATAGTCGTTTTCATGGTGACGTTTTTGGTTGGTTGGTATTCACTAAACGTCCGTTTTGAGCAGATTAAATTAAACAACCGCGTTAAAGAACAGCACAGTTGTTTAGTGCTACTGCAAGCTCAGATGAAAAAAGTCACTCAAATTGGCGATCAGGTCGATAAGTTAGATAACTGTACTATAACGGAATATTGACATCCAAGTTATTTAAAATACTAATGTCAGCTTATAAGATGAATAACTGTTCAATACTAACGTTGAAAAGCTTCCGCTTTACGAACATAGCGATCGTCAAATCTAAAAAGGTTTAAGGGTCGCTATTGGCACATATGCGACTGTTAGGTTTGATTAAGTCCGGTTAATCGAATCTGACAGATCAAATTAAGACTTATTCAGCTAAATGACTCAAGTGGAGCAGCCCTCATAGCTGAGGGCTTTCTGCTATCTTTTTGGTAGGCAGCGGAAGTGTTTGCAAACCAACTCCCAGTGATTAAACCGCCAGCGCCAGTAGCGTCTTACTAATACTATTTTGGGCCTATTATATCGGTTGCTCATAAGTTACTCCTTGACTGTATCGGGGTAGCCTAAGCCTGAAATAGATTCTATACTGTCAGTTCTCACACGTATGAATAGAATCTTTTCCAGATTTAAACTTCTACTAAGAATGAGGTGGTTGAGGGTATCCTTGACCATCTTCTTCTATTTTAGGTTTTGCTGGTCTATCTCCTGTATTTCTTTTGTGGGTCGTTTCCCGGCTGGTTTTAGCCTTCCTAAGGCTTTCTTTTAGGCGTTCTTGAGCCTCAACAATTATTGAATCTGCATCAATAACCCTTTCAAGCACTTCTTCCTTTGTTAAAGCCCCTTTCTTGATTTGAATAACGGTTTTTCCATTATGTAGTCTCAACATAGTTAATCCTTGCAAGCGGACAGAAACATCAATTTCGTCAGCGTTCTTAGATTCTTTAAAAATGACTTGAAGATTGCTCTTACAGTCTTCTAAAGTCCACTCCGATGGGCTTTTATGCTCGTTAGACACGGCAACATCACCAAACAAGTTTGTAGGGTTAAAGGCTGTGTTAGTAGTGCTATCGTTGTTTAAGTTATTCATGCTATTTTTCCTCATTGTTTAAAATTCTATTTACAGAGCGTCTAGATATTTCGCAATCTCTTGCTATTTCACTGATGCTTTTTTTTGAGTATTTCTTAAGATTCTTCACTCGTAAAACCGTGCCTAACTCTATTGGCTTCCGGCCTTGGCTTTTTTTACTCGAGCTTTTACCTTTCATTATTTTGGCGCTAGTGACGTAGTGCTCAAAGGCCTTTAAAGCTTTAAAACGGCCTGATAAGCTATTGTCCATATCTAGCACTGTCAGCATTGCTCCTTTGCTTTCTATTAGCTCAATGAAAGCGATCAACTTCTTCGTGTCTTGCGCTAAAAACCTTAAGCTACAGACTACAAATTCATCTCCAGCATTCACTGAGTCAATGCTCGCTACTAGTGTCATCTTTTCACTAAACCATGTGGCTTTTTCGATGATTACTTTGTCGCAATTCTTAAGCAGTAACTCTTGATTTAGCTGTTCATCACCTCTCTTGCTATATGGTGATATTCCTTGATATCCAATTCTCATTTTTGTTTCTCGTTAGTGCTGTGTAATTCGTGGGGCTATAATTCCACCTGTAGGGGCGATTGATCAAATGAACTTCTTTTCTGCTAGCTCATCTGAAGCTGTTTGTGTTGGCATCGAATGAGCTGTAGCCCTTGGTGCATATAGTGTATATATAATTATCGCTGGCTGCGCTAAAACATATGCTTTAGCACGCCTAATGGGCTGGTTATGTATAGAGTATCGATTAATCTGTGATGAAGTTCCGACTACTGTTGGAAGGGCGTTTGGAGGCGCTTCGAATGTCACTCGAAAATCATCAGCAAGGATGTTAGCTGTTGCTTCGAACCGTACTTGGGGGCTTTAGGGTTAAGTTGCGAGTGTTAAACTAAGGTGGGCTAAGGTGGTAAGTGAGTTGTTTGATGAACAGGAGTTTTGGATTTTCTTAAAAAATAATAATAATTTGTGATTTTCAAAGTTTAAACAGTTGGCAACCAAGCACGACGGCTGACATAAATGTTGTGCGCAAATTAACTTACACAACCTATTGCCCGGGCAGGAATATAAATATTTGCTATACAAAACAGTGATTTAGTGTATAATTGTTGTATGGAAATTAGAAACTTAGAGAAAGCTCTGATTTTTGCTACAGACGGGATTAAGGTTATTCCTCCTCGAAGTCTATTAGTAGAATCAGGCCTGCAAGATTCAGAGGCAAGAGCATTTTACCAACATTTAAAAAACAAAGGATACGTGAAGCTTTCAGCTCTTAGAGCAAAGCTTTTAGAAGAAGCAGGAATAGAGTTCGAGGCCATGAAGCTCTCTATTTCCATTAACCTAGAAGATGCAATTTCAACTAGCACCTAACGTCTATAATAAGACTGATTACAGCACAACAATAGTTACAGATTTGATTGGAAGTATTAAAAGCCTAAAAATACCTAATCAAGGAATAACACATGATGAACTAGTCATAAACTATGGCTCGCAATTTTGCGACATTACTAAGCAAATCAAAGAATCAAATCCCCTCCTGTTTCCTTACTCTGTAAAAGATCAAAGTGAAAAACTTGTTGCCGATAATATAGATAAATTGCAATTTTTGGTCTTAGATATTGATGATTCGTGCTCAATAGAGCAGTTCATTAAATTCAATCAAAAATATACATATTACTTACATACTACATCTACCCATAGGGTAACGGGTGTTGATAAGTTTCGAGTCATTTTCCCTATCGCTGAACCTATGGATATAGCAGATGCTATTAGCCGAAAAGCTTCTATACAGAAGTATTTTAGCTTTGGCGGGGAAACATATTTAGATACTAGCTTTTTGATTAAAGGTCGTGGTTTTGTCGTTCCTGTGGAGCTAGAGCATTTTTTTGAGTATGAATCGCAAACTTCGAATATTTTGGATTTATCATCATTTAATAAAGGCTCTAGCGTCGTCAAATCTACAGGTAAAAAAGTAGAGGCTATTGCGGGGATGGATGAATCTCCTGAAGTGACAAAGCTTGCAAAAACCTATACGGACGCATGCGAAAGCTCATCAATTACCGTTAATAACAAGAAGTTCTCTAGAAATGATGCCTTCTTTTATATTCATGTTGAAATTGCAAAACATAGGGTTAGTGAGGAGTATCAAATTGCGTTAGCCCATAGTATGAATTGGGACAAAAAAAGAAATACGGTTGAAAAAACAGTAAGTGAAGCGAGAAAGTCTTGCCGAGGTATTGATATCTCTGCACTTAAAAAGAAAACTGCAAACTATAAGATTAAAACAAAAAAATTAACGTATCTACAAGCCGATGATGTGCAAATCAAGGATGGGAAGAAGCACTTGCTCACTGCTACAACTGGAACGGGAAAGACCACTCTTGTTTTAGATAAAATGGAGAGGAAGGTTATTTTTGCTGCTCCATTGAATTCAATTATTGAACAACAATCGCAACATCGAGATTATGAAACCTTAACTGGTTGTAGTGGGGTTTTACCTGCGACCGATAAATTTTTGTGTAGTTACAATGCGCTAATTGCCTTACTTGATAAAAATGACCTAAGCGATTATCTAATTGTTTTGGACGAGTTTCATCGGGTGTTATCTGATGGTTTCAGAATGGACATCATGTCAGGCCTAATTGAAAGGCTTAAAGCCACATCGTATACAGTCCTTTGTATGTCAGGAACTTTCGACCCTACTCATTTGGAGTGCTTTAAATTTGATTATCACTTCGATTTTAAAGCCGATAGACCTGAACGAGAAATTACAGTGCTTGAGACTACTGGAACTCTAGACAACGCACTTGTTCGGCACTTAAAGAGCTTAAACCCCTTAGAAAATAATATTGTGCTGTTTGATGATAAGAAGAAGGCCTTAGCCATACAAAAGGTCTTAGGTAATGTTGTGGTTATAAGCTCAGATTCAAAAGAGGATGATTGCCACAAGCAAATTTTGGCACTGGGTGAGATAAAAGGAACTGTAATAACGACTCAAGTTTTGCTTGAGGGGATCAATTTGAGTGGCATTGATAACATTATTATCGTCGCTAACAAATTCTGGTCTGAAGAGCAGATCGTTCAATTTTATGAGCGGGATCGGGATAGAAAAGCAAACTGCCATCTAATTAGGAAGCCTATTAAACCTGCAATATGTTACATACCTGAAGCATATAAAGAGAAAGAATATCAAAACGAATTCTATAGGGAAATAAACAATTTAGGTCTTGATAAAATAAGGCTTCTTGGTGCGAAGGACATAGAGAAGCTGATTCGAATTGAGGGGGTAGATATATATATGAACTTGCTATATCCATACCATAAGCAGAAGTCTGCTATGGACATAGCAAATTTCAGGAACGGCTTAACATTTGAAGGATATGACTACAGGATCGCTGATGCCGTTACGAATATTTCTTCGACAACTGTAGCGGCCCTCGACAAAGTGAAAAATTTGAATCAGGAAGTGAAGAGTAAGGAGTATTCGCTAGCTGTTGAAAAAGCATTGAATCGTGAGAGATATGGTGATCAATTTGATTCAGTATTCAATATGGTGACATTGTTGCTCGACAGTGATTTTGATAAAGAGGAGGTGAGGGGAATCGCATTAAACAGAAAGGAGCTAGATATATACAGAGATAGGATTCTATTCCCAGAACCGACGTTAGAGAAAGCAATTTATAAGAAGTTTGCAGTAGGTAAGTTTTACTCCGCAGTAGATGCTAAGGATATCATCACTAAAGCGATCACCAACAGCCATCAAATTACAGTTAGGGTAAACCCGAATCATTACCTAAAAATACTGAGTAGGTACTTCCACATAAAACGTAAACAATCAAAAAAAGGAGTCGAAATAGTCTCAAAAAGAGAGGTGCATAATGTTCAATTTTAAGCTTGTGAAGCTCCCCAATGTCAATGGGGGGTAAATACTATGGAGAGCATGAGTATAGGGCAAAGTTAGAGTTGTTAAACTTTTTGAACTTGCTCTGGGTTCTAGAGCAAAAGCGATTTTCAAGAGCAGTGTTGATGAGGGATTTAGAAGTACCTTACTCAATCGCAAGATGCTTTTCAGAAGGGAAGGGGAAAAACCCTTACCACTGCTATAAATCAATACATGATGAGCCTGATAAAGCCAAAGCCATTAGAGAGCTGGTGGCAAATATTAGCCAAGCAAGAAATGTTGATAAATTACTTGATAAGCCAGTTGTTGAAGGTGACTTTTTCAAAGATAAGAGGAGAGAACGATGGAAAGAAGAATAAAGGATTTTATTTACTACATTAGCATGGAGTACTCACCAGAATGGATAGTTAAGCAGATGGAGTTGACCGAAGGTGAGGCTACAGAGCTTGCTATAAAAGTTAGCTCCTATATGGATGGCTTGCAATTAGAAGCTGCTAGGTACGAAAGGATTAAGCGGTTTAATTGAGTCTATTCGACTAAGTATTTGTAACTTTAGAAATCCTCATTAAAATTCAATGTTCTGGACTACTTCATGAACTTAAAACCGGCAACTGTACAAATATTGCTAACACATGAGTTAAGGCGTAATATTCTGAAAACAATGATTAAAGTGAGTAGTTCTTATGGGTGAGGCAGGTAACATAGAGGCAATTGCCAAATTAGTTTCAGAAAGACTTTTTAATTGGTTTAAGTGGTATAAATTTCCCTTAACAGATGTTAATTGGGAATGTGTCAAAGAGGATCATTGTAAAAAGACACACCCATCTGATGTTGTCTTCTATTATCTAGATCCCTACACAGGTCATCATATTTACATAAATACAGATCTAAAAAGTTATGCTAAGGATAGTATAACAAAAACATCAATTACTACTGCACTCTCCAATTTGTCACTTTCAGTAGATTGTGCTCGTGTAAGTCAAGACTGGCAGAAGTTGTACATTGTTAGTGACATTGACTACGGTGATGTTGGTGGATTACTGTTCATCTACAATCATGACGGAGATTATGATAAAGGGTTAAGTGAGATAGTTCTAAAGCTGGATAGCAATAAGCTACCTATTGCAGAAAACACTAAAATAACTCTTATGGATCCTATAACCATCAGAAGGTTAAATAATGTTGTTGTAGACATTAAAGATATGGTTGCGAATGAGAAGTTTACGAAGTCTAATTATACTTTTTTCTATCCAGATCTTGTTCGAAGTAAGCGAAAAGGCGACGAATGGGATCAACCTGCATCAATTGAGGCTTTGACTGCCCCATGGTTAACATTGAAATATAAGGCTTCAATTGGCTCTGGTGAGGAAGGGTATGTCATTTATTATCATAGAAAAGGAGAAACTGTAGATGAGTTTATATATTTACTTGATGCACTATCTCGGCAACAGTTGTTATTGAGCAATAAGGCTATTGAACTACGATTAACAGATGCTTCTAAAATCGCCATCGTTAATTTTGAGAAAGCAAAAATTGAATACCTTAGTGTTTGGGGGTTAGATGATTCTCGTGAAGCTCAGATAAATAGAATCAAAGCTGGACATATAGAACAACTGTCACAGTACTTCAGTGATATTCAAATAGGAATGCGAGATAATGACAAGTAAAACAGGCCCATCAATCTTCGTACCTTCAGATAAGAATGTTTTTGATGCTTTACTCCAGAAAAGAGTAACTCATTCGTCACTGTTGGGCTTTCTAATCGATAGAGGTATTTTTGTTTCTCCCAAAACAGAAAAATATGAATTGGTTAACTTAATATCTTCTTTAACTTTGGATTATCATGATTATATTTGGATTACTACGCAGCTAGAGCATCATAACCGTAAAGAGAAGTCTACTTATTCAGTGGTTAAGGCTGAAGTCAGCACAGATGAATTAGATAAAGCATGTCAGCAAGTTAGAGAGAAAATGAATTTGTCTGAAGAAGCCGTGAAAGTTGTAAAAACAAGAAGCTCTACTAAAATCATAGTGACTTATATTGATGTTGACTTTACTAAAACTGAATTAAATCAGCGGACTAAAAAAACTTGTGAAGTAGAGCTTCACTCAAAAGAAGGTGAGCTACTAATTAAAATGCCGTCAAACCCGAAGGCAAAAGAAATCACAAAATACCTCAAAGATAGCTTAAATGAACAAAAAGGCACTGAAATTGAAGAGTTTGTAATTTCATTGGAGTCATTTGCAGAGGCGAAAGCAAGAAGTTATTTTTTCAATCGTTTAATCACATCTATTGAAGGGTTTAACTTTGATAACGTCTCTAGTGTAGACGTGTACCATGATGTAGATTCCTTAGATGAGGATGAGGATGAGGATGAAAATAATAGCGATGTAAGTGCTCGAATTGCTGGCTATATAACTAAAGCTGTGTTGGCGGGTAATGGAGTATTGGAATCAAAAGAGTTTTCTCAACTCCATAAAGAGAACTTCTTTATCTCTAAAATTGTTTGGACTTCAAGTTCTAAAATATTTGGAGGCGATAAAATTGAATTAGAAGCCCAGTTTGGTCACCCATCATCATGTACTGACTTTAAGTATTTAGTTCGGGGGGTTTACAACTATAATGATCGAACTAAGCTGCATAATATATCGAGAAGGAGTGCTACTCCAGTCGAAAATCGTGAATATTGTGGTTTAATTAGACAAGCCGCTGAAAAGGCTTATAAAGCAGTATTTGAAGAATACGGGAGCTAGGTATGTTAAAAGCTAAGTGGTTGTATTCAGAACTTCCAGTGTCTTTGAGCGAGCTGGCGACATTACTCAGTGGCGAACAGTATAATGACAAAAAAGGGTATGGTTTCAAGCTACAGGAATTTAATAGTGGGCAACTATCCTGTCAATACACCGAAAAGCTCGAGACAGTTTCCATTGTAACAGATCCCTTTGGTATCGAATCCGAACAGGTAGTAGTATCTTACTACACCTGTAAGTTTAGTTTGTTCGCTGACTCCCATCTAATGTGCGTATTTGACCCTCCACGATCCCTAAGAAAATTTATTGCTAAGTTACATGAAGTTCTAGGTTTTGGCTTTGTTTTAGCCGATATTACTATCAATCCGTTTGATTGGGTTGACTCTTTAGCTAATGAACTCGGAAAGCCCATCATTACTCACGTAGCATCGTCTGGAATCAGGACTGATAATGATGGTTTAGCTAAAATTAGTGTTTCTAGTAGAAAGGATTCAAGAAAGGATTTTAATGAGATGGTGTCAAACCGTAGGCATAGCATTGATACTGTAAAATTTAAACTTAACAGTGAAAGGTTTCCTGATACAGTCTGTGAAATGACAAAGTCTGGCTCATGTAAAATAAATGGTTATGGTAACTCAGAATTAATTCAGTATTTTAGAGTGCATTTGGATCAGGTTTTAAAAAGAATGCAGGAAGTTTGATATTTATAAGTGATACACAACTGTTCCATAAACTGAGACATAACAGGCCAGCTTCCTGTATAGTTTACGTAATTATAATTGGTGTCACTAAGTTGCTAATAGGGTTCCGCATGGCGCTGCTCGCGTTGGAACCGGGTAGGTTGCTTGAGCCTGTGAGCGATTGCAGGCCTAGATGAATAACTGTCCACGACAGGACCCGGCTTATCGGCCAACTCACCTCTTTATAATAAAAGGCCTCACAGCAATGTGAGGCCTTTTATGTTACAGACAGCTGGGGGTTAAATGCAGAGTTGTTCGGCAAGAAACGCCAGTGAACGTCCCTGGGCTAAAGCCGCGGATGGTTGATGATACATTCCTGAACGTCCCCAACAGTTAAAACCGTGTCCTGCAGGGTAGTCAAAAAATTGTGCATGAGTGTGATGAGCAAACGTTGCTTTAATTTTAGCAACATCATCGGCTGGAATATGTTCGTCATGTGCACCGTGATGGAACATAATCGCTTGCTTAAGCTGCGGCGCAACATCTAAATAATTTGCAATACCGCCACCGTAATAACATACAGCTGCGCTGATGTCTGCACTTGCAGCCGCACTGCGATAGGCCAGTTGACCGCCAAGGCAGTAGCCAATAATACCGATTTTTCCATTGACCTCTGGGCGTGTTTTAAGGAAATCAATTGCCGTCACAACATCGCTAACAGCCTGATCGGCATCCAGAGTTTGGTAACACTCAAAGGCTTTTTGGGTACCTGCGTCATCATAGTTTAAATCCAGTCGTGGAGTGAGTCGCCAGAACACGTCAGGAGCGAAAACCACAAAACCAGCTTGCGCATAGCTGTCGGCAACGGCACGAATGTGTTCATTCACTCCCCAAATTTCTTGAAGTAAAACCAGACCTGGACCTGTGCCTGTAGGAGGTAAACTCAGGTATCCGGCAAAAGGTTGGTCAGGAATAATAGTAATCCATTGTTGTGTCATGTGAACCTCTGTTTAGGTGAATTTAGCTAGGCTATATATGTTAGCGCCAATTGAGAACAATGTGTTTATATGCTGATATCTCAGTTTATTGTTTACGACTATTGAAGGTCATTATCTATAATAATTTCAATAAAATCATTGCTATTAACCATTTGTGTTGCAAACGAATTAGTGTGTTTATACTTCAATAATCTGATTCTGAAAAGGGTGGTTATACGTCGCCAATAGCATGTTTGACCAATTAACACCTCCTCAATTTACTATCACACCAATGCACAGAATAACAATGGCTGTTATTGACTGCTGCATGCTCAACCTACTGCAATGACTTCATGCTAGCAATATTCTGTGCTGGATAATAATTAACAAAATATCACAAATGTAAATTATTGAATGAGAATGGTTGTCATTAGTATTTGATGCTATATTGCACGCAATTTTATAGCGATAGATTGTTACTAGGTAAAGTGTCATGCATTTGAAGGTTACGAATATTGGGGTGTTAAGCCTACTATTACCAGCGTTGAGTGTCAGTGCTAATGAATCGGCTGTGAATTCGAATCAGTCAATTGAGAAAATAACTGTCATGGGGCGGGCACAGACCTTTTATCGTGAATCTTCTACGTCTGTTGGTGCCAAAGTTGAAACTGATATTATGGATTTACCACAGTCGGTGCAGGTGCTGAATGAACAGTTGATTGTTGACCAAGCGGCACGTGAAATTACCGACTTATATCGTTCTATTGCGGGGGTAAGCACTTACAGTTACTCGGGAGTGACCTTTCGTGGTTTTCGCGATGACAGTAATGTGTTTTATGACGGTGTAAGAGGCGACCCTTTTTCGGGATTCGGCGTACCGCAGTTATTTAATATTGAACGAGTAGAAGTATTAAAAGGTCCTGCTGCTGCGTTATACGGTGGTGGAGAACCTGGCGGGATGATCAATTATGTCAATAAAAAGCCGAGCTTTGTCCAAGATACTGAAGTGACATTAACCACTGGTGATAACGATCGTATGGGCGGATCAATTGATTCTAAAGGTGGTTTAACAGATTCAGTTGCCTATCGTTTAGGTGGTTTTTATGAACAAAAAGACAGCTTTCGTAATAATGCAGACTCTGAAAACACCGAGCTGACCGGTGGGTTATTATTTCAACTTGGCGATGATACAGCGCTCACAACCACCATTGATTATATCAAACAAGACTTAGGCGGTAATCGTTTACGTGGTGTTCCCGTTGACGATGAGGGTAATTTTTTAGTGGATCCAAGCTATAACGCGAATGAAAAATCCGACTATCAAAACCTTGAAGCAACAATATTACAAGCTAACTTACAACATCACTTTAGCGATGAGTTGAGTGTTAATACCACAGTGCGTTATCTGGATAACGAGCGCGTTCAGGGGTATCACGAATCACAAAGTTGGGTTGATGTTAATGGCGATGGTAAAGCCAATATTGATGATAAAACCATTAAACGTGAATATCGTAAACAATATCGCGCTAACCAAGAAGTGAGTGTGACGTCAGATTTTGTATATCGATTAGATACTGATATTGAGCAAACCTTATTATTTGGAGCAGATTATCATCACGTAAACAGCGATTATGATTATTGGCGTGCCCGTTACGAGGCTGACGGGGTGGCCAATCTCAACATTTTTGATCTTAATTACGGTGAAACAGATCCTTCAACTTATAACTTACAAGATCAACATCGTGATGGCACTAAAACCGAACGCGCGGGTTTATATGTTCAAGATCAAATTAGTTTAAGCGAGAAATGGTTGTTGTTGATGGGACTACGTTACGATCACTTTAACGATTTTGACAAAGAAACTGGCTTTGAGTTTAGTGATAGCCATGTATCACCGCGTGGTGGTGTTGTTTATAAATACTCCACCGATACGTCGTTATATATTAACTACGCTGAAAGTTTTAATCCGACCTCCCTTGGCGATCAAGAAACTGCAAGTAAAGACGCTAGTTTAGATCCGGAAATGGGCGAGCAGGTTGAGTTCGGTATTAAAAATCAGTGGTTTGACGGTAGTATGATGACCACGGTTGCTGTGTATCAAATTACCAAAAAAGATGTTGCCATGAGTAACCCTGACTATACCGGTCTTGATGATGGTATCCCTGCCTTGGTTAGTTTAGGGCAGGTCGAAAGTAAAGGGGTTGAGTTTACTCTGGTGGGCGATATTACTGCCGACTGGACCATTATGGCCAATTATGCCTACAACGATGCCCGTGTTACCCAAGGCGATGTGGGCGATACTTATGCCGATGGCACTAAGTTTATTAATGCGCCGCGACATCAAGCGGGTTTGTGGACGCGTTATGAGATTGACAGTTTGCAGTCTTCTATTGCATTAGGTGCCGACTATGTTAGTGAGCAAATCAGCGCGGATGCGCAGCGTGTTAAGCCTTATACTGTGTTTGATATGAGCTGGACAACTCGGTGGCAAGATACGCAATTTCAGTTAAATGTGAAAAACCTGTTTGATAAACAATATGCCGTGAGCGGTTTCTCTGAACGTAATGGTCATTTCCCTGGTGCACCACGAGAAGTGGTGTTGCAGGTATCACATCACTTTTAAACTAAGACGGTTAGTTGCAGTAGTATTTACGTGTTGTTGAATAAAAAAGGAGTGAACAATTTATTGTTTACTCCTTTTTTCGTTAAGCCGCTGCTTTACAAGCTGGCTTTGTGGCCACCAGTTGAGACCGTTTTTGGTCATCAAGTCTACATTGCAGCACATAAAGCATTTAGTGCTGACTACTTTGCGAAAGTTTATCGTAACTAAACGGTCTACCTACCGCTTTAAAAATGGTCCTTAACTTGGAATCTAAATTCCCAGGCATTGATGTCATTACCTGTGGTGATAGGGACGGCAATATCAACATGGGCTACGTTACCGTAGCTTGATTTAGGCGAGTAAATGCGCGCGCCGATGCCAACACTGCCAATAGGACCATTGACTTCATTTTGCTGATCTGTGCCGCCGCTTGCTTCGCCAATGTCAGCAAATACTGCCCAGCCTAATTCGGCCAGTTGATATAAGTTAATATTAGGGTAATAACGGATCTCACCAGTAAGTAACCATTGGTTGTCACCATGTTGATAGTCATTAGGGTAACCGCGCACACCGGTTTCATCGCCAAGGGCAAAAGTTCGGTCAAGATAATTATTGTGCGAAGTGGCAATACGGGCCTTTGAGTAGGCCGTCCACTTAGGGCTAATTTGATGGAAAAATTCAGCCCCTAAACCGACATTATAAAAGTCCTGTTGACCCGTTTGAATATCGGTCTGGCCATCGATAGTCATGAGCAATAATTGATTGTCTTTTTGCCAGCCACGGGTACTTAGCATGGTTAAGTGGTAGCCGAGATCGGCATTATCAGCGACGTCATTGGTTTCTAATCCTAAACTGACCCTATGATGCCAACCCAAATTAAAGTCTTCGTTTTTATTAATCAGGTGAATATTATTTAGGACTGTGAATTGATCTTGGACATATTCGTAGCTGATCCATGGATACATAAATTCACGATCATAAGGTAATGGTGACTGAGGATATAAGTCTATATTATTGAATTGATGTTGGTCTTGGGTAATACCGACACTGATACGATGCAATTGATCCGCTTGTTTATCGACTAACCAACCATAACCTAAGTTTGCATAATCAATGACATGCTCAAACTCGTTAATGTCTTGACCATTTTGTCTAATGGTATCAATGCGGGTGTCAGTTAACCACGACGCTGCATACATATTTTGGCTATCGAGGGTATAAAAGGGCTTATTAAAGGCAATTGAGGATGCTTGACCGTCACTGTTGTCGTAAAAATCAACCGACACATTCGCGTGTTTAAGCCATCTTACTGGAGCATCAAAAGCTAATTTATAACCGGTACGATCGGCACTTGATTGGTATTTAATTTTGGTTTTAACCCCTAATCCCAGTAGGTTATCTTCTTTCATACCAAAAGAATATTTAGTGTCGCCACCATTTTTGCTCAAGCTTACCGTGGGTAATAATGACCAGTTATCCCATGTTTCGACTAACACCACATCTTCAACATTATCGGTTGCCAATGGGTCTTTTCTGGCAATATTAATTTTAGCATCGCGAATATAAGATTCGTAACGCAACAATCGCTGCGCTTCTTGCAGATCTTTCTCGGTGATCTTATCGCCTTTTTCAAAGCTTAAGCTATTGAGAATGGTCGATTCTTTGGTGTTGATATGCAAATAGTTAGCCCAGCGATGTAAAAAGATAGCATCTGGTGCTGACTCATCAAAAATAGGGTGACTAACAATAACGATTTTAGCGACCTTATCAACAAGGTGCTTATTAGTTGTCGATTGCTCATTGATGTCAGAGTCATCGTTGGCGGTTAGCTGTGACTGAGTGGCTGCAACCTCAGCTTGAACACTCTGCGAAGTCAGCAGGATGAAGAAAATAAATGCTGCCATAAATATGATTGGCATAGCTTCGTCCTTATTTTTATTGTTATGTTTTTTAAGAGGTCAGCAACAAAGGGTAATTGTTTCTGATATGAAATTATTATGTTGCCTCTTTGTTTTGTATCATACCTGAATAACATCATAGTCAAACATGTAGCTTAAATAAATATTTCATTTAGCCACTAAAAAGATAAGGGTATTTAGATTGTTAACAACATAAGGGCTGTATTTATCATGCCCTTATGCTGTTTGAAATATAATAATCGGAGGCTTACAAGGAACGGCGGGGAGGTACGATTACGTTGGCAAAAATGAGTCCTGCGATTAAGGACATAAAAATGAGGAATATTTGTGAGCCTAAATGGGCTTGATTCAGCATCGTTTCACCTGAGATAAGTGCATTTAAGCCGATATAAGTTTTGCTACCCGGAACAAGAATAACAATACCTTGGAGTAACGCAATCGACACTGGTGCCTTCATCCAACGGGCGTATAGGTTCGAATAAATACCTACCGCGAGCGCGCCGACAAAAATGCCAATAGATTCACCTAAGTAGATACCGCCGAGCATGGCAGAGAAAAAGGCCACAATGCCAGCAAACACGCCCCAAGGAGAGTCTTTTAAGCGTGCTTTAAAGATAATCACCAGTGACATAGACAATAGCGGTACTGCAGACCAAATCGCCCAGCGCGGCAGTGGTATCGGTTCGACATAAATGGTTTCGCCAAATATCGCCTTCCCTATGGTCATGCCAAGCACTGCACCAAAATACAGTTTAAACAACTGCATGACTGCATCCATGATACGTGCAGTACCCGAGATTAAGTCGCGGGCGGCAAGCTCCGCCAAGCCAAGCGTGAGTGCAAGACCAGGAACAAAAATAATAATCCCCGATAAAATGGTCACAGGTAAATTGATACTCGGGTCAAATTGCGCAATCCCTGTCGCCAAGATAGCGCAAACGACCGCCGCCATAGGCTCAAGCATTTCTGCAATACGTTTTGAACGTTCAGCCCAAAAAACGAGGCTGTATACCAGTAAGCCTAAAATAGCCGACCAAAAAACGTCATGCCAACCAGTACCCATTAACATGGCAAAGGCACCCGCACTTGAGCCAAAAGCTAATAAGGTGAGTTTATGGCCATAAGGATTGGGTTTATTGGCGATTTCTTCTAAGCGCTCTAACGCTTCTTGCAGAGTACGCTGGCCAGAACTGAGCTCTTCAACTAACTCAAAAGTACGTGCTAATGAGCCTAAATCGAGGTCACCAGGTTTAACTCGAGCGACATGGTTATACTCTTGTTCAGTATCGTGTTGCAGTACAAAAGTCATCGAAGTCGGTGATATTAAAAAGTAACCTTCAATACCGAGCGTGCTACATACCGTTTGCAAGTGGGATTCTAAGCGATACGCAGGCGTACCAAACTTATGTAAGTATTTTCCTAACTTAATAATAAATCGGCGTTTTTCTAAAAAATCCTGATTATCCACTGGGCGATAGTCACTCTTGTTAGGGGGTTGAGCTAGTTTTGGCGCGAATATTAACCGATTAAGGCGTGTGTTTACAGCCAAACTGATCCAAAATGTTGGTATAGCATCAATATGTTAAAGATTGATGTAATAACAATAATATAGTCGACTCAAGGAATAACACATGACATTGATGATATCGGGTTTATACGCGGGTTTAACGGCGGTATTGGTTTTAGCATTATCGTACAAAGTGGTTAAATTTCGTCGCGCAAATAAAATAGGTATCGGTGATGGTGGTCACCAAGGATTATCGATTGCGATTCGAGCGCATGGCAATTTAATTGAAAATGCACCCATAGTACTTATTTTGTTAGCGTTGGCTGAATTAAATGGCATGCCAGTTTACTTGATACATTGTTTGGGCACCGCTTGGATTGTGGCGCGCTTATTACATGCTATTGGATTAAATCAAGGTCAAGGTGGCTATCATTTTGGCCGTTTTTGGGGCGTATTAATCACGTGGATTGTGCTATTAACCTTAGCGGTCGCTAATATTGGCTTCTTTCTTGGGTTATAACATTGAAAGCATGAGGGAATAGCAATATTCCCATGTGTTTTACAAGGTTATAAAAGGATAAAAATATTTCACTTTTGATGTTTTTTTAGTCACACTTAGTGTCGCTGTACTGCTATACTCCGCGTCCGTTAAATTCAGCCGTAGGCTGATGTTGTCATCGGATCAGTTAGACTGGTTTTCCCCATTTATGTAGGTCATATACATGCAAGTTGAGTCAACGTTATTTAATTATCCAAAGTTTTGGGCTGAATGCTACGGAACTGCACCTTTTTTACCTATGTCTCGCAAAGAGATGGATATTTTAGGTTGGGATAGTTGCGATATTATTGTCGTGACTGGCGACGCGTATGTTGACCATCCTAGCTTTGGTATGGCGGTGATTGGGCGAATGTTAGAAGCTCAAGGTTATCGTGTGGGTATTATTTCGCAGCCAGACTGGTCAAACAAAGAAGACTTTATGCAGTTAGGTCGCCCAAATCTGTTTTTTGGGGTAACCGCTGGTAACATGGATTCGATGATTAACCGTTACACAGCAGACCGCAAGTTACGTCATGATGATGCTTATACTGCCGGTGATATTGGTGGTAAACGCCCTGATCGTGCGGTAACCGTGTACACTCAGCGTTGTAAAGAAGCCTTTAAAGATGTACCGGTTGTGATTGGCGGCATTGAAGCCAGCTTACGCCGTATTGCTCATTACGATTATTGGTCAGATAAAGTGCGTCGCAGTGTGATTTTTGACGCCAAAGCCGATATTTTAATTTACGGCAATGCTGAGCGACCATTAATGGAAGTTGCACGCCGTATTGCTGCGGGTGAAGCCATTGGCGATATTGACGATGTTCGTGGTACCGCAACAATGCGCAAAGAACCTATGCCCGGTTGGCGCGGCATGGATTCACGCAAAATTGACCAACTACATAAAATTGAGCCATTACCTAGCCCATATGGTGCTGATGATGTTGGTTGCAGTAATTTATCTGGTCCAACAGACGAAAAGATTTTTGATAACGATGCGCCCAAAGCCATTAGCGTGCAACCGCCACGTCCAAAGCCATGGGAAAAAACCTATGTGCTGCTTCCTGCCTATAACAAGGTCAGCGAAGATAAGTATTTGTATGCCCATGCCTCGCGTATTTTGCACCAAGAGCAAAATCCGGGTTGTGCCCGTGCCTTGTTTCAACCACATGATGCCAACCGTGGTGTATGGGTAAACCCACCAGCGTGGCCATTAAACACTGACGAGATGGATGCGGTATTCGATTTACCGTATCAACGCATCCCGCATCCGATGTATGGCAAAGAAAAAATTCCAGCTTATGACATGATTAAGACATCAATCAATATCATGCGTGGTTGTTTTGGTGGTTGTTCATTCTGTTCGATTACCGAGCATGAAGGGCGAATTATTCAAAGTCGCTCGCAAGAGTCGATCATCAAAGAAATTAAAGACATTCAAGAAAAAGTGCCAGGTTTTACCGGTGTTATTTCTGACTTGGGTGGCCCAACGGCAAACATGTACCGTTTAGGTTGTACCAGTGAGAAAGCAGAGAAAACCTGCCGACGTTTATCGTGTGTGTTCCCGTCTATTTGTGGCCATCTGGGCACCGACCATAAACATACCATCGACTTATACAAAGCGGCGCGTGAAGTACCTGGCATTAAAAAAGTGCTAATCGCTTCGGGTGTGCGTTACGACTTGGCTATCGAAAACCCAGAATATATTCGAGAGTTAGCGAAACATCATGTGGGTGGTTATTTAAAAATTGCCCCTGAACATACCGAAGAAGGCCCACTCAGTAAAATGATGAAGCCAGGTATGGGAACCTATGACAAGTTTAAAGAGCTGTTTGATAAGTTTTCTAAAGAGGCCGGTAAAGAGCAGTTTTTAATTCCGTACTTTATTTCGGCGCATCCTGGTACTACCGATGAAGACATGGTCAATTTGGCATTATGGTTAAAAGGCCAGAAGTTTAAATTGGATCAAGTACAAAATTTTTATCCATCGCCGATGGCCAATGCGACCACGATTTATCATACCGAACTTAACTCACTGAAAAACATTAAACATGACAGTGAACAAGTGACAGTGCCGAAAAAAGGCCGTCAGCGTAAATTGCATAAATTTTTGTTACGTTACCACGACCCTGTCGGCTGGCCGATGATCCGTGAAGCGTTAGTGGCTATGGGTAAAGAGTCGTTAATTGGTAATGGTCCAAATCATTTGGTACCACCAGAAACGCGTAACGAGCAAACTAAAGTGAAGTGGGGCCAAAAGCCGTCGCTTAAAGCGAAAGAACAAGGCGGCCAAAAGGCGATGACCCGTTTTTCTGCCGACCAGTTTGAAGACCGTAAAGGTAACACTAAAGCGGATAAAGGCAGTGCTAAGCCAGTAGGGAAGAAACCAAAGTCTCCAGCTAAGCCTTCGAGCCAAGCGGCAAATGGGCAAGCACCCAAAAGCCAGGGCGCTAAGCGTCCAGCTAAAGCGACCAGTTGGGCGACTAAGTCTAAATACGCTAAGTAAGCTAACACGTTAACTTATTGTCATAAAACCCGCATTAACATTTGCGGGTTTTGTTTTTCTAGCAGCAATAGATTCAATAACAAGGTAATGTGGGCTAATACTGTCGCTAATACTGTCGCTAATACTGTAGCGAATAGTGATAAGTGTTTTACACTATGACTCTTTATCGATTTAATCGTTTGAAAATCTAATTATTTGATAAACAAGGAATAATCATTATGCCAACGTTAATTAGGCTGAGCGGATACCTTAGTGGGGTATTACTGTGTGGTAGCACTATGTTGGTTAATCCTGCTTATGCCGCAAACTCGGTACAGCAACAGCAATTTTTTGAAGCTATTAGCGCTCTTTGTGGGAAAGCTTTTGCCGGTAAGATCACTGCTGGTGGCAGTGAAGGAGATGGCTTTAGTGGCAAACCATTAGTTATGCATGTAAGAGAATGCACCGATCATCAGTTACGTATTCCATTTCATGTTGGTGATGATCACTCTCGCACTTGGGTGATAACTCAAACCGATACCGGATTGCGCTTAAAGCATGATCATCGCCATAAAGATGGCAGCGATGACAAAGTGACTATGTATGGTGGAGAGACCCGTGATACTGGCACAGCCAACTTGCAAACGTTTCCAGTAGACGATGAGTCTATTGCCAACTTTAAGCAACATGGCTTAACGCAATCGGTCACTAACGAGTGGCAAATGATGATTGAAGCCAATACTTTTACTTATCGGTTAACCAGAGAAAATCGCGACTTTAAAGTTGAGTTTGATTTATCTCAACCAGTTGCATTACCGCCAGCCCCTTGGGGATATAAATAGGTTTTTGGTAGGTTTATCGGTTTGGCATGGCCTACGGCCACTAGCGTTGTGGTGCTTCGCCCATACCAGAGTAAGTTAGTAGGTTGTCTTCTTACGCAGGCTACTTTAATCGTCATCCCGGTAATGTTAGTGAGCCGGGATCCCGGTTTGTACTTTTGTACTTTTGTATTTATGGCCACAGGCCATACCTTAAAAACCACTTATTCAAAATAATTCAGGCTGCCAATGGCAGCCTGAATGTTATGTGCTTAAGAGTGTTAAGACTCGTCGCGGTTACTTACCATCAAAAGTAAATGACTGACCGGCTAGGGCGGCTTCAAACATTAATCCACCTTTAGCGGCGGTAAATATCGCCATGCCATTGATGTAGGCTGCAGTCGCAGCATGATTACTGCCAGCTTGTCCTGCACCCGCAGAATTACCTGTGGTGCCAACTTGAGCATTAGCACCAAGGTTAATTGCTACTGCTGACGCTTGAGCGCTAAACTCAAAACTGCCGCTGGTAAAATCATTGTATGCTTTGGCATCTTTAAAGAAGATTATTTCGCTATAGGCCTGTCCGCCTAGCTGAAAACCGATTGATAGTTGGGTTAATGTAGAATCACCCATGTACGAGCCTGCCTGATACACTCGACCGTTACCATAAGCAGCACCAATACCTATACCCCCTTTGGCGACACTGGGGAAGATTGCATAACCATAAGCTGAATCAAATAAATGTCGGCTTTCATTGGCTTTTTTAAAATTGGTAGTTGCATCGTTATAAGCTGCTTCGTCAGCAAAACTAGGAGCTGAAAACGCGAAGCTTAATAACACAAGAAAACTAGAAAACACTAAGCTAATTGAACGTTTCATAAATAACCTCGGTGACTATATTGTCATGATAAAACTGGCCTTAGAGTAGCATAACCCTTACATAGCGTGCGTTAATTAACATTTATATTCGGCTAGTCGCAATACGCTTTTAAGCATAATGTTAACCTGAGACATGTGCCGTTAGTCTTTTTTATCACTGCCATTTTTAGTCGTGTATTGACTGGTATCGCGTCCATCTTTATTGATCATTAACTGCTGTAAATAGGTGATTTCTTCATCGTCTAGTAGCGAATGAGCTTTAAGTGGCGACTGTGACGTATCGCCTTTGCTGCTGGCGTTGAGAGCACCGCGCAAATAGGCTGATCGTGTGACTTGATGGATACCATACAAGGCAAATACATAGACTGTGAATAGAAGGCTTAATTGAGTTACTGCTTGAATTAACAAGGATACTGAATCACCTAAGTAAAATGGTAAGTATACCAATACAATTCGCAGCACCCAATTAATCAAAATACCTATGGTTAATACGCTTAACCAGCGAAAACGAATAACTTGTAAGTTAGGTTGCCTACTGGCTAAATATTGTGGTCGATAGCGTGATAACAAGCGATAAATCGCCCAAGAATAACCCATGGTTTGCAGCATTAATAGTAGGGGTAAAATGACTGCTAGTAGGTTAATCGTGTTTAACTCAGCGAGTGATGTAATAGTGTTTTGTAAGTTTTTAGGGGCGATACGAATATGAAACAAGATGGCTGAACTGGTGACTAAGGCAGCCAAAATAGCCCCGCCAAAATGTTTAATGATCAGTGGTTGGTAGTCTTGTTCGGTTAAGCTGCTTTTACAATATAAATACAGCATGGGCATGAGTAAAAAATAGATTGGAATGAATAACGTTAGGGCCAAATGGATTGGTATTGGAGCTGTTTCTTGTGTTAGCAACCCGGTTAAAAAATAACAACCGATGAGTAAAAATATTCCGGCGAGTAGGCTATGGCTGCGAGTGCTGCTTTGATAAATATAATGAACATACACGCCCACTCCAAGGCAATGAATGCCTCCGAGTAAGGAAAGCCACCAGTATGTTTGAATAAATAAATCGTTAAATTGGTTCATTTTCACTCTCTTGGACGACAGTGAATACTAACCTACTTTCTGCAAAGCAAGTAGTTTACGATTGTTAACCTTGCTTAACTTTTCGAAAATGTCTGTTTGAGGCTTTTTCTGGTGGTAAACCTGGTGCAGGTTTACGCTCAGCAAGTAAATGCTTAATCGCCATAATGGGATGTGGTAATAACATTCTTGGCCCAGCAAACATCATAATTTCGCGGGCTTTTTGTTTCATTTGGGGCTTGTAGCAGTGTACTGGGCATTTATTACACGTTGGTTTTTGTTGGCCGTAGGGGCAACGATCTAAACGAGTGTTGGCATAGCTTAGAAACTCACTACATTGTAGGCACACATCTCTGGCTGGTTTGAGTGGGTGGTGCACTTTACAGTAGATTTCCACCATAGCTTGCATAGTGCGAAACTCATAGAGTAATTGGTCACTCAATAATTCTGCTTCAGCCATAAGGTTATCCTCGATTTAATACCTTAGTAAAATAGTCTGATATTGGCAGTGTAAGCTCGATGATAACAGCTGACAAACTGAGTGTGGTTAACTTTGATATTCGGCCCAAAATTAACTTTATATGAGCTTAAGATCGCAAAAAAGATTGAACCAGTGCTCAAATGATCGGCTATGTATGCCTTTTTACAGATTAAAATAGATAAATAGTCGCTTTTATAGTGTACATTGAAATAATAATGGTAGATGCTTAAAAAAACAGCGCGCTATCATTAACCCTTTACATTACCTCACAATAAATGTCGTTGTGAGTGAGAACAAATAGTGTGTTATGACACTTAATCAGCAAGGTGGAAGCCTAATGAAGATCATTTTAATGCTCGTATTGGTTGCAATTGCTCTGTACCTATACAGACGCACTCAAGCAGTGGCAAAACAAGAACTTGATAAAACCGATAGCAATGCCGCTGCGCATTCGTCATCATCTGAAGTTGCTCAACCGTCATCGCCAGCCGCTACCGATACGACTGATGCAGAGCATAAGGAATTAGATAAACCGGCAGCTGATGCCGTTTTAGGCGATTCTGTAATTAATGCCCCTCAGAGCACATCGGCTACATTGGTCGATGAACCAAGTACAACCGCTAATACTTCGCCTGTCGATACTCAACAAGCAGAACTCACGACCGAGCCAGATGCAGAGCTAAATGATTCTGAAATCACAGAAACCTTGAGTCATGCTAAGAGTCCATCAGTTAACGCTTCTCCTGTCGATACTCCAAAAATAAAGCTCACGACCGAGCCAGATGCTGAGCTAAATGATTCTGAAACTACAGATACCTTGAGTCATGCTAAGAGTCCATCAGTGAACGCTTCACCCGTCGATACTCCAAACATAAAACTCACGACCGAGCCAGATGCTGAGCCAAATGATTCTGAAACTCCAGAGAGCTTGACTCATGCTGAAACTAGATCCGCGGACACATCTGCGACTGCAGTGTCGACTCTCCAAGCTGGAGGATTGAGTTTGGAGTCAGCTAAAGGCGATTGGGCTAGTGAGAGTTTGCAACAGCAGGTTGAAGTAGCCAACAATGCCACAGATCTTCAAGGTCAGCATGATGGTTTAGTCAGTGTGATTAACCATTGTTATAAAATGCGTAAGCAAGCTGATTATTGCCAATATGGCGCAGCATTGCAGTTAACCTATCTAGAGGTATATCGCTCACTGCATCAGCAGCATGTGGCTCAAAAAAATACTGACGATATCAAAGCGCCAGCGTTTATGCAGTTATCAACCTTGTTAAATGATGTTGGTCAATTTGATGAAGCGCTTAAGGTGTGCCAGCAAGCACTTGAATACCAGTTAACTGATGGAACTGTCACTGGGTTTGAAGGGCGAATAAAACGCATCGAAAAAGCTAAAGCTAAAGCGAGCTAATAGGCTAATCAATACTGTTGCATGGATATCAGGTATGATATTCAAAAGGAAAGCGGACCTTGGTTCGCTTTTTTGTTGCTTCAGATCCAATGATTTTAAGGTTTAAAATGATATTAATGACCCGTACATTGACTACAATATTGCTGATAACTGCCACGCTTGTCTTACTTGGCGGGTGTATGCGTACTCCAGAATGGACCTTATTTTATGTGGCTGACCACACGCCTGTGCCGACGCAAATTGTCCTGCAAGAGCATATTTCTGGTTATTACAATTCATTAGAACAATGCCAAGCTAAAGGTGCAGGAATGTTACGCTTACAGGCATCATCATTGCCAGCAGAGAAAGCTTTTGCTTGTGGTGAACAGTGTCAGGTAAATGAACAACAGCAATTACAATGTAAAAGTCAGGTTGTTGGTGCTGTATATGATGCACTTTAAGCAAGATTTTTTTGAACAATTAGACGGATTTTATTCACAAGTTTATCCGCTACCCATCAGCAATCCTCATTGGCTTGGTTGGAGTGATGACGCCGCGAAACTGATTGGATTACAAAAACCTAATAATGAATTGCTGATGCAGTTATCGGCTAACTATGCCGCGCCTGGCGCCAGTTATTATGCGCAAGTATATAGTGGTCATCAATTTGGCGGTTACACTCCCAGATTAGGCGATGGTCGCTCAATTATATTAGGTGAAGCTATTGGCCCTAATGGTGCTTGGGATGTCGCGTTAAAAGGTGGCGGCCCAACACCTTACTCTCGCCAAGGTGATGGCCGGGCAGTAATGCGCTCTGCGGTGCGCGAGTTTTTAGTATCAGAAGCGCTTGCGGCGCTTAATGTGCCCACAAGCCGCGCATTAGCCGTTATCGGTTCCGACTTACCTGTATGGCGTAAAAGCCAAGAAACAGCAGCTATTACGGTACGCCTGGCTAAAAGTCATATTCGTTTTGGTCATTTTGAATATTTTTTTCACAGCGAAAGCGGTGATGCTGGAAAGTTGACTCAATTAGTGAATTTTACGATTCAGCAGCACTTTACCCACTTATCCGCCGATGCTGCGGGTTATAAGCAGTGGTTTTATGAGGTGGTGCAATCTACTGCAAAAATGATTGCCCATTGGCAGTCCATTGGTTTTGCTCACGGGGTAATGAATACCGACAATATGTCGATACTCGGTGACACCTTCGACTTTGGCCCCTTTGCATTTTTAGATACTTTTAAAGAAAACTTTATCTGTAACCACTCTGATCACGAGGGCCGTTATGCATTTGGCCAGCAGCCCGGAGTAGGTCTGTGGAACCTTAAACGTTTAGCCCAAGCACTCTCGCCCATTATTGATGCTGATGATTTAATTGCGGCCTTAAATACTTATCAAACTGAATTAGTTAACCAGTATTTAAGCCTAATGCGCGCCAAATTAGGGCTGCCTCAAGCGAGCATTAACTCAAATACATGCACTCAGGCGGCTCAAGCTGAGCTGGATCAGCAAGATTTACAGCTCGTGGGGCAGTTAACTGTTTTACTGGAAGCGAATCAACTTGATTACACCAATAGTTTACGTCGTGTGGGTCAAATTGACCCGAGTAGCTCTTATTGTACTTTACGTGATGATATGGTCGATCTTGCAGGCTTTGATACTTGGTATCAAGCTTATCAAAAGCGAGTGGGTGAAGTGGCAGATGTCAATGCGTGGCAAGGTGAGCGCAATAGTGCTAACCCGAAATACATTTTGCGTAATTACCTCGCGCAAGAGGCCATTATTGATATAGAAGAAAGTGGCGATAACAGTAAGCTATTGCAACTCCAACAATTGTTAAGTCGTCCTTTTGACGAACAGCCCGAGATGGAAGATTTTGCTAAACGCCCACCAGAATGGGGGCAAGGCCTAATTATGTCTTGCAGCAGTTAATTGAATTATTTTAGTCGAGTTAATTTATGAAATTATTGTCAGCCCAATTAGATCCCGCAGCATTAAGTCTTATTATTAAAGCTGAGGTGGATTTTGAGCAGTTTGAACGATTTGCAGAACCGCTGGCGGCGGCACTTGATTGCGAAATCCGTGAGCGCCAATGGGGCGCAGATCGCCACCAATGGTTGCTGAACTTTGAAGGCAGTCCTCTATGGTTACATTATGAGTTTTATGGTGATATTTGTTGGATATCTACCGATAGCGCTGCAGAATTAGACGTACTAGCGTTTTTGTTAACGCTACTTGCTCCACATATTCAAACGACTAAAGAAGGCATACATGGATAACCGTACGGGCGCAGAATTTCATTTTCAGGCACTGAGACCCGATCTCATTCTTGATGCCATTGAAAGCATTGGTATCTTCCCTGAAACGGGATTATTAGCGCTAAACAGTTACGAAAATAGAGTGTATCAGTTCCGTTGTGACCAAGGGAGGCGCTATGTGGTCAAGTTCTATCGACCACATCGTTGGAGTAATGAGCAAATTCAAGAAGAACATGATTACGCCTTGGCTTTAGCGGCCGAAGATATTCCTATTGCTGTTCCTGTGGTTATCGAGGGTAAAACCTTATTTGAGTATCAAGGTTATCGTTTTGGACTGTTCCCCTCTATTGGTGGTCGGGCATTTGAAGTTGATAATTTAGATCAACTCGAATCGGTGGGCCGTTTTATTGGGCGAATTCATCAGTATGGTGCAACACAACCTTTTAAGTACCGTGAATCGCTAACACCGGAGATTTTGGGAGATGAGTCTTATCGCTATTTACGTGAAAGTGATATGGTTTCAAGCGCGATGCAAACGGCTTTTTTTACCGTAGTTGAGCAGGTCTTAGATAAAGCCAAGCAGATATGGCAGCAACATCGTTTTACGCCTATACGCCTGCACGGAGACTTGCACCCTAGTAATATTTTATGGACCCCAGACGGCCCCGGATTTGTTGACTTAGACGATGCCAGGCAAGGCCCAGCAATACAAGATTTGTGGATGATGTTAACTGGTGATCGCCATCAACAGTTGTTGCAACTTGATATTTTATTAGAAGGCTATCAAGAGTTTTGTGATTTTGATGCTAAACAGCTGGCTCTGATTGAGCCGTTAAGGGCTTTCAGGATGGTGCATTATAATGCGTGGTTAGCCAAACGCTGGCAAGACCCAGCATTTCCAATGAATTTTCCATGGTTTGGTGATATAAAGTACTGGGAACAACAAACGCTAGCGTTTAAAGAGCAGTTATCTACGCTCAATGAACCTCCGCTGAGTTTACCCAGTTTTAATTAACAATATTTCATAATCACTACCTAATCGTATTTAGTTACAAATACAATTAGCTAGCAATTGAGTTACAGGCTAACGCTAGACTATGATAGAGCCAGCGTATTTATATTTTGCCTATTAGAAGGAAGTAAAATGAAAAAAGCATTACTGATGGCTGCTGCACTCTTGCTAGCGCCGATGGCTGCGATGGCTGCCGATTATAAAGAAGGTGTTCATTACACTGTGATTAGTGATGGCCCTGAAACTGCCAAGCCAGAAATTACTGAGTTTTTCTCCTTTTACTGCCCACATTGTTTTAATTTTTCTAAAACTGTGGTGCCAAAAATAGAAGCGACTTTACCTGAAGGCGTAAGCTTTAATCAGGAACATGTTGAGTTTATTGGCCGTGAAATGGGTGTTGAAATGTCTCGTGCATTTGCAGTTGCGCAGCAGCTTAATGTTGAGAAAAAAATGGAAGCAGCTTTGTTTAGCGCTATCCATGAAAAACGCCAGCAGTTCACCCGTCCTGATGATATCAGAGCGATATTTATTGCTAATGGCATAGATGGTAAAGCTTATGATGCCGCAGCAAAATCATTTATGGTGAATGCCAAGATGTCTAAAATGAAGCGTGATACTGAGAATGCGAAAATTTCAGGTGTGCCTTCATTGGTTGTTAATGGTAAATATCGTGTTGAAACAAGCTCAATTAAATCTTATGACGAGTTAATTGATATTGCATATTACTTAACGTCTATGAATAAAAAGTAGTGTTGACTGCTGATATTTTAAAAGGAGCTTAGGCTCCTTTTTTGTTGCCTGAATATTTGTGATTTAAATGCTGGCAAGGGCCAGTCGTCACTTATTCTCCTGTAAAAGAGCAGCTTGGTAGCATTATTTATAGGGAGTGTATTGTGGTGGGGGAGCGGATATTACGTTGCGGCAAAAACGTTAATCAAAAGGCCGTAAGCAAAAAGTGTCAGGCAAAAAAAAACCGTATGTCTATAAAAGACGATACGGAGATGAGTTAAATAACTCTTTTTTACCCTGAGTAACACTAAAGATCCTAACATGGCGTCAAAATATTGGCAAGCGGCATTAAAGTGTCGTTTTTGTTTTTGGATTGATCAACCTGATAAAAAATAGCGTATTGATGAAACTCTTCCGCGGGCACGTGGTCTAATCTTTTGACATTAACCTTGTAGTGGCTCAACTAGAAAACTAAACAAAAAGTGAATAGTCGTGTTAAGTGGTTTTATCGGCGCTTTAGACTTCTATCTGTCGAGTTATACATAACTTATTGTCGTTATTTCATCGCAATTTACATATGTTATCTTGTTGGAGGAAATCGTATGAGAAGGTTCCCTGTGTATGCACCTAAATTAATTGTTAAGCATGCGAGGATTTTTTTGAGTGGTGTTATCTGGGTAAAAGACTTAGGGTTACTTGAGTTTGATAAGGGCCGCTTTTTACAGACGAAAAAAAGCCTGCCAAAAGTTAAGCAGGCTATCAGCGAACTAAATGCCTTGATTGAAACACAATCAAAGCAGTATCAATCCATTTAGATTTCGTTATTCAATAAACCAACAAGGCCGTTGACCTTATCACTCCAAGAGTTTAGGTCCTGCTGCAATTGTTGGTTTTTTTGTGTCAATTCTTGCTGCTGTAATACTAATGCTTCATTCTTTTGCTTCTCTTCATCAAGCTCCATTTTTAGTAGCTCAATATTTTCGAGAGTTGCCTGGATTTTGTTTTCCAGTTGGGACAATAATTCAAGGCTCATGGGGAGTCCTATACGTTTCTGGATGGAATCCCGATTCTAGCAGTGACAAGGCCTATAGGAATAGCCTTTAAAACTAAGTGGCTAAAATATATTCAATAAATCGTACTATATTGTACTTTATCTGAGATCGCGCTATTTTCATCTGCCCTCTATGGTAATAAAAGACTTAGTTATGATAATTACTCGACACGATGTCAGTGAGCGAATGAGCAGTATTGTGATCCATAATGATACTGTTTACCTGTGTGGCCAAGTTGCAAATGATAAGTACGCAGACATTAATACTCAAACGGCGAGCATGCTTGAACAGGTTGATCGTTTACTGGCACAAGCTGGTAGCCGACGCGATCATATTTTATCCGCGACTATTTACCTCAAAGACATGACAGATTACGATGCTATGAACCTAGTATGGGATAGTTGGTTGCCAGTGGGCCATGCTCCTGCAAGAGCATGTGTGCAAGCTGCGATTGCGGAGCCGGAATACTTAGTTGAAATATCAGTGATTGCCGCTGTGGTAAACGAGTTATTGCCTTAAGTCAGTGATTAGCCTTAATGGATTCACTTTGATTAATTAGCGCGCGATGAAAATCAGACATGCACTGACAGTTTGTCTGTTGCAATTTGAATAAATATATTGATGCTTGTTACGTTCAATTGACGTATTTTGATTTAGGATATATGGCTGCGACTTGACATTAATCTCTAGCCTCCATAGTCTGCAAGCTCAGTTTTTAAGGTGGTATGCAATGGACATAAAATATAATTTAAAATCAGCGTCAGAGCGCCGCACAGAACCCTTTAAACCAGAAGGTGATGTTGGTTTTGGTCGACTTCGTACTGATCACATGTTTTTAATGGATTACCGTGATGGTCAATGGTGCGATCCGCGCATAGTGCCTTATGGTCCTTTTGAAATGGCGCCAGGTGCAATGACATTGCATTATGGTCAATCGATTTTTGAAGGTGCAAAAGCATTTATGCATGAAGACGGTGAGATTTATACTTTCCGTTTAAATAAAAATGCTGAGCGTATGAATCGTTCTGCCGATATTGTGTGTATTCCAAATATCGATGAAGCGATGCAAGTAAAGGCGATTAATGCCCTTATTGATGTTGATCGTTTGTGGTTCCCGCAGCAAGATGGTGCCTGTTTATACATTCGACCTTTCATTTTTGCCACTGAAGATCGCTTGTCAGTTAGCCCAAGCCAGCAATACACTTTTTGCGTCATGTTAAGCCCATCTGGTGCTTATTATGCTTCTGGGGTTAATAATGGTATTCGCTTATTAATCACGACTAAGTTTCACCGTGCTGTTTCTGGTGGTACGGGAGCGTCAAAGGCTTCGGGTAACTATGCCGCTTCTTTACGTGCAGGCAAAGCGGCAGCTGAATATGGTGCTGCGCAAGTGCTGTATCTAGATTCAACCAACACTCAAATTGAAGAAGTTGGCGCAATGAATCATTTTCATATTTTAAAAGACGGTACGGTAATTATTCCGACATTTACCGATACGATTTTAAAGTCAATCACCTCGCAATCGATTCTTGAGTTGGGCGATTTACTTGGATGTGAAGTGAGACAAGAAACCGTAATGTTAGATAAGTTTGTTGCTGATATTGAGTCTGGCGAAATTATTGAAGCGGGCGGTTTTGGTACCGCTGCAGTAGTATCACCTGTTAGTTCATATATTTTTGAGGATGGACGCATTATCACAGTCGGTGATGGTAATGTTGGGCCTAATATCAAACGTATCTATAAAGTATTTACTGAGTTACAAAAAGGCCATATTCCTGCACCAGCAGGCTGGGTAAAGCGTATTGAGCGCGTTGCTCCATAGTTTAGCTTATTATGTTCATAAAAATAAAAGCTCCCTTGGGAGCTTTTATTTTATCTTAAAAATGACGAGTGTCAGTTTTGTCGTATGTTAATAAAGTCATGCAGTCATCGGCACTTAAGGGTTTACTGAGTAAGAAGCCTTGAACTTGATCACAACCGCCTTCACGTAAGAAATTTAATTGTGCTTGGGTTTCTACGCCTTCAGCAACAACGTTAAGATCTAAACTGTGGGCTAAAGTAATAATCGCGCTAGTGATGGCGGCATCATCAGGGTCTTCAGTGATATCACGCACAAATTCTTTATCAATTTTCAAGGTATCAATAGGGAAGCGCTTTAAATAGCTTAAGCTAGAGTAACCAGTACCGAAATCATCAACAGCAATAGTTAACCCTAGTGCCTTTAATTGCGCCAATATCGCTACAGAATCTTGAGGATTGCCCATGATCATTGATTCTGTTAATTCGAGCTCTAGGGCGCTTGCTGGTAATCCAGAGACGGCTAATGCGACCTCTATGATAGAAATTATATCGGCTTTTAACTGTCTAGCCGAAAGGTTTACCGCGACAGATATATGCTCAAAACCAAGCGCATGCCATTGTGCCAATTGACTACAGGCTTGGTTAATCGCCCAGTGACCAATCTGGTTAATGATGCCCGTTTCTTCTGCCAGCGGGATAAACTCAACTGGTGAAATAAGCCCTAGCTCTGGACTCTCCCAACGCATTAAGGCTTCAACGCCGATAATCTTTTCAGTTTTAACATCATATTTAGGTTGATAAACCAAATATAATTCGTTGTCTTGAATCGCCTTTTTTAGCCCTGCTTCTAATTGAACATAACGTGTTGCATATTGGTTTAACTGTTCAGTATAGAATTGGAAATTGTTTCGCCCCAATGATTTAGCATGATACATGGCTGTATCGGCGTACTTAATCAACGATGTAGTGTCTTTAGCATCTTCAGGATACAAACTGATACCAATTGACGGTGAGATCGTCAGTACTTTATCGTCTAGTAAGAATGGGGTTTGAAATGCATGTAACACTTTTTCCGCAATAATAGTGGCCGCTTTAGTTTTAGCCACGCCTTCTAAAATAATGGTAAATTCATCTCCGCCCAAACGAGCAACCGTGTCGCCATCTCGTACAGCATTTTGTAGACGATGGGCGACGGCTTTAAGCAGCAAATCACCAATATGGTGGCCCATTGAGTCGTTAATATGTTTAAATCGATCGAGATCTAAAAATAATAATGCCACGATACTATTGGCGCGATGGGCTTTGGTTACTGCTTGATTTAGTCGGTCTTGAAACAGAGTGCGGTTAGGCAGTCCGGTCAGTGGATCAAAGTTAGCCAATACACGTAAATCTTCTTCAGCTTTTTTACGTGCGGTAATATCAGTAAATACTGCAACAAAGTGACTGGTTTCACCTTTATTATCGATGACTTGGTTGATCTCTAACCATGCAAGAATACCGCGTCGATCGCGAGTTCGAATATGAATTTCACCAGCCCAATGTTTGTGTCTTAGTAGCTGGGTTTCAACAGCATTATAAAATTCTCGAGACTGCTTACCCATGGTCAAAAATAAGAAGTGCTTGCCAACAACATCACGGTGTTTAAAGCCAGTTATACGGCTAAACGCAGGGTTGATTGAACGGATTTGGTAATCCAACTCGCCGACGACAACGGCTTCGTTCATACTGAATAATACTTGTGATGACAGTTTAAGTTCATTTTCGGTAATTTTACGACTCGTAATATCTTTATGTGTTCCCGCCATCCGTATGGGAATATTATTATGATCACGTTCAACGATTTGGCCCCGGTCTAGTACCCAAGCCCATTCTCCAGGTTTAGTTTCAACACGGTACTCAGCTTCAAAAAACTCACTGTCGCCATTGAGATGTTCGTTAAGCAGTTGTTGAACCCGAGGCTTATCTTCTGGATCAATATTTTTAATCAATAGTTGATCTGTTAATGATAAATTCATCGGCTCAATCATATTAGTGCGATAAACTTTATCGTCCTTAATATTCCAATCCCACATACCGTCGCCAGAAGCCCAAAGCGCTAATTTGAGACGCTCTTCAGATGCGCGGATACTGCTGTCAAACTCGCGTTGTTTAGCTCGTTTTTTCTTTCTAGTCGAAAAAATCCAAATAATAATAAATAACCCAAATGTGGCATAAAGTGCATAGGCCATCTTGGTCATGTAAATAGGCGGGATGACTGACACATTTACATTTAGTGTATATTGACTGTATCTATTGGTTCCCAGAGCATGGCGAACCATTAAGGTGTACTCACCCGGCGGCAAGTTCGTATAAGTGATGTCATTGCCGTTAGATAACTCATGCCAATCACTATCATAGCCGTCTAAAAAGTAACTAAAACGGTTTAATCCAGGGTAATTAAAATTGAGTGAGCCGATTTCAAAACTGATCAGTTGTTGTTCATAAGGCATGACAATGTGAGGTGCATGGCTTAAGTCGAGAATAGGATGCTGGTCTTCACCTACGGTGTATTTCGTTAGCGCCAGTTTATTCTCCGCTCTCTGAGTGGGAATTGTGCTGGGGTTAAACTGATTAAGCCCTCTAATACCGCCAAACCATAAGGCGCCATTCGCCTCTTTAAATTTGGCAGTACCATTAAACTCGTTAGCTTGTAGACCTTCGAATTTATTATAGGAAATAAAGCTCTGAGTACTTGGAGTAAATCGTGAAATCCCTGAGTTAGTGCTGAGCCACAAATCGTGAGCGTCATCTTCTAAAATGGCATAAACCGTATTGCTACTGTTATCCGCGTTAACGTCCATCCGTTCAAATTTAAATGTACCGTATTCAATCGTTAGCTTGTCTATACCACCATGGGTTGCTACCCAAAAATCACCGTTATCGGCCAGTAAAAAGTCTCTAACACGGTTATCACTAATGCTGTAAGGATTTTCTGGGTCGTGATTTAACAACACTAATTGTTGCGCTTCAGCAGAGAGCCTAACGACACCGCCCATGGTGCCTAGCCATAAATAACCTTGGCTAAAATAGAGCTTAATAATCTGGTATTTATAGGGTGAAAAGTCATCTTGAAAGCCAAAGTTATAAGCCATCATAGTGTGACTATATTCAGAGATGAAATATAACCCCTGTGAACTTGCTATCCATAAACGGCCTTTGTCATCAATGGTTAAACTCCGAAACTTGGTATCGGTACTAAATTGCTCATTTGCAGGTTTTACTTGTTTGAGGGTGTTGTTGTTATCGAGAGTAAACAGTCCTATATTGGTGGCAAACCACAGTAAACCTTGGTTATCTTGCACTATGTCGTGTACTACAAACGATAACTCTTCTGCTGGTATTGCTAATGTTTTAGCAAATAATTCATTAATATAGTGATATTGATGGTCATTAGGAGCTAAATATTTAAGCCCTGCACCATCAGTACCAACCCACAGGCGTTGCTGCTTATCGCGAAAAATAGCCCGGATCATGTTTGCCATACCTGGGGTATCAGTTTGGTAATCGTAGAGATGGCTAAAATATTGATTGGTAAGAGAGAGTTTATCAATTCCTGAATAACCTGTGCCAATCCATAAGGTGCCATTTGGATCAAGCATTAGGTTTTGCAGATTATTAGCACTGATGGTATTGAGGGTTTGCGGATTATACTTGTAATGCCTGCTATGCCATTGTTCATCAAAAAAATCCAGCTGAAAAAGGCCATTGTTATTGCCGATAGCAAAAATCTGATTGGCATTAATCACCACAAAGTCTGCAATATTACGGTTGTATCCGTAACTATTTTCATTTGTCCAAATGAGTTCTTTTTCATGGGTATCAAGATTGTAGCGCCAAATTTGATTATTAATCGCTAACCAAACTGAATAGATTGAGCTCGATTTAATTTGATTTACTGTCATATTGACCGGAATATCAAGTCGAATGATAGTGTTACTGTCGATGGCAAATATGCCATGCGCTTGAGTACCGACAACAATGTACTTATTGTCGATGTTAGCGATACTGGTAATTTCAGGTGCAATGTTATTGCCTAGGCTAACGGAGGTTATTTTTTCTGTTTTTAGCGAGAGAATGTAAAGACCTGAACGTGTGCCGATCCAAAGGGTATCACCGATAACATCAAGTTTGGTCACCTGAAGATCTAGCAAGCCTTGAGCTTTTTTAAACTGAGTAAATTTGCCTGTGGTTAAATTTAACCTATTGAGACCATTATTGAGAGTACCGACCCATAAATCGCCGTCAGGTGACTGCAAAATATCAGTGATAAAATTGCCTGAAATAGAGTTAGTGCTTTTTTGTTGTTTCAAATACAAGCTAAAGTCTACACCATTATAACTGTGCAGACCGTCTTGAGTACCTATCCATAGCATTCCCGCACTGTCCATGAAAAGGCGAGTAATAGAGTTTTGATTTAGGCCATCCTTGGTATCAAAGTGCTCAAATTTTACTTCAGTTAGGCTGTCATAAGGAGCATTTTTTTGCGCTGCAACAGACACTGAGAAACTCAATGTAATGACCAAAATTAGCCAGTGTGTTGCAAGCGTTAAGGCACGAAAATTCAAATTTCACCTATAAACATTTCATTGGAAGGCTGCGAAAAATTTTAATTATGTTAACAATGATATGCTAATTTAAGCTTTGCAGATTCAGTTGTTAACTAATTTTATCAATTGAGTTATCTGAAAACTATTTTATTTCTAAAACTGACAGTTTTACATGCTCAACGCAACAGAAAATCGTCATTTGTCGACTTTCTGACAATTAAACCTATCCAATATCCCTATTACTGTTGGTAAACTTTTATTATGTCATCAATTTGCTGATCTTTATCTAACCAGAGCTGATTTAACCAGCGCTGAAATTCGACACGGTTTTCAGGGCTTGAAAAGTAAATTTCTGAATCCACTTTAGGCACGGGTAGCGTTTCAACACGCATAACCACTTTTTTAGTGCGCCCATGCATGACATTGGCTAATACTTTTTCTGACGTTTCTGGATACACTAAAGTGATATTGAGCAGTCCGGTAAATTGTTCGCCCATTGCTGAAAGTGTAAAAGCGATACCGCTCGCTTTAGGACGTAACAAATGGCGATAAGGTGAGTTTTGACGCAGGCGTTTTTCTTCGGTAAACCGACTCCCTTCGACATAATTAATAATGGATGTCGGCATGTGCTTAAATCGTTCACAAGCTTTGCGGGTTGTTTGTAGATCTTTGCCTTTTAATTTGGGATTTTTTTTCAGCTTGGCAGCACTGGTGCGATCCATAAATGGCATATCGAGTGCCCAGCAACCTAGACCCATAATGGGCACATAGATGAGTTCTTTTTTTAAAAAGAATTTCAACATTGGAATGTGGTTACGCAATAAGTATGTTTGGGCTGCTATATCGAAACCACTCACATGATTACTGATCAATAAATACCAGCCATTAGGGTCAAGTTTATCTAAACCTTCGACGTCCCATTCTATATTTGAGATTAAATATAAAATACCACCATTGCATGTTGCCCACGCCCACATGAATCGGTTCATTATTCGCGTTAACAGACGACGAACGGGCAAGAAAGGCAGTAATAATTTTACCACCCCACCAATGGTCAATAAGGTGCTCCATATTGCGGTATTGATGATCAATAGTGACAGACTAATAATAAACAGTATCGGACCTGGTAGAAAAGACAGCATTCCTTGTTATACCTCTTGCTTTGCTTGCGAAGAAAATTCCTGTAACTGTAAATCTTTTTTAAGCCAAAGCTGATTGAGCTGCTCTTGAAATTCAATTTTAAACTCACGATCTTTTAGGTAATCACCTCGCATCTTCTGAGGAATATCAGTGATTTTGATGTCGACTCTCACCTCTGACAACCCGCCACTGATATATTGCCAATATGTGGGTACCGTATCAGGGTAATATATAGTGACATTAACCAGCTTGTTAATGTGTTCACCCATGGCTGAAAGAGCAAACGCCATACCACCAGCTTTAGGTTTTAAAAGATGTTGAAAAGGTGATGCTTGTTTATCGTGTTTAGCTGCAGTAAAACGCGTACCTTCAACAAAGTTCATTATACTCACAGGCTTAGTTTTAAATTTTTCACATGCTTTACGTGTGATTTCAATGTCTTTCCCTTTCAATTTAGGGTTTTTGCGCAATTGTGATGTGCTATAACGGCGCATAAAAGGAAAGTCTAATGCCCACCAAGCCAAGCCTAGTACGGGCACAAAAATCAGTTCTTGTTTTAGGAAAAACTTTAAAAAGGGGATCTTGCGATTAAATACTCGTTGTAAAATGAGGATGTCGACCCAGGATTGATGGTTAGCAATAACCATATACCACTCTTGTTCCGAAAATGATTGATCACCTGTAACGCGAATACGCATCGGATGAAAAATAGCTTCGATGACGGTATTGACGCTAATCCAAGCAGTGGCGCAATTATCAAGAATATAGCTGCAGATTTTTTGGCAAATACCAATAGGGATCAATTTTACAAAACTAAATGCTAAGATCGGGATGGTCCAAAAAATGGTATTAATGACATAACATAAGAATGCGATTGAACCTTTGATTTTCGAAAGCAGCGACATTTGTATCTCCTATTAAACGGAGTGCTATGTTACTCGTAGTCGCTGTTTTGCTCAATCAATACGATAGGTTAAATTACGCTTATTGCTGATTCAATTTTGCCAGTAATCGGTCCATTGCCCTATAGCCAAGGGCTTGAGCAATATGACTGCGTTCGGTTGTTGGTGATTGCTGTAAGTCGGCAATGGTGCGAGATACACGTTGAATACGATGAAAACTGCGAACCGACAACCCTAAACTCACCACACTTTGCTCCAAAAAAGCCAAATCTGCTTGAGTTATTCCGCCGTCTTGTTTGAGTTGTTTTGGGCTTAATTCACTATTTAATACCCCTGATCGGTTGAGTTGTCGATCGCGTGCTTGTTTAACCCGTTTAGCGATTTCAACGCTGGACTCACTGGGTTGATGTTGTTGGGTTAAGGTGCCAGCTGGCAGTTTGGGTACATCAACGGTTAAATCGAAACGATCTAAAAAAGGTCCTGATAGACGTGATAAGTAACGTTGAATTTGATCAGGGGTAGAACGAGTACGTTCCGTATCGCCACAGGGGCTGGGGTTCATTGCCGCGATGAGTTGAAATCGACTCAAAAAAGTCAGTTTAGCGGCTGCGCGTGATATCTCAACTTGACCAGTTTCTAGTGGCTCTCGCAGGCAATCTAATACTTTTCGAGGGAACTCAGCTATTTCGTCAAGAAATAATATACCACGGTGAGCCAACGATATTTCCCCAGGTTTTGGATGACTGCCACCACCAATAAGCGCAATCGATGATGAGGTATGATGCGGCGAGCGAAAAGGGCGGTTAAGGAAACTTTGTGGTTTAATATGTAATCCGGCGACAGAGTGAATGGCAGCCACTTCAATGGCCTCATCGTAGGTGAGTTTGGGTAATAGTGGGATAATTCGATTAGCTAACATGCTTTTTCCTGTGCCAGGGGGGCCTATCAATAACATGTTATGTCCCCCGGCAGCTGCGATTTCTAATCCTTGTTTGGCTTGATATTGACCAATGACATCGCTCATGCAAAGTGATGATTGCAGTTGCGGCTCTTCTTCAATCCACTCGGGGAGAGTATCGATTAAAGGTAATTGTGCTTGGCCGTGTAGAAATGCCGCTAAGTTTTGTAAGTGGGCGACAAAATAACTGTGATGATAGCCAACGAGCTCTGCCTCATGGCGATTTTCGATAGGCATAAAGAAATGATGCTGATCGTTACGGGCGGCAATAATGGCAGGTAACAAGCCACTGCAAGGGCGAATTTGACCGGAAAGAGCCAGTTCACCGACAAATTCACATTGATGTAATGCTTTGGCTGGGACTTGATTTGATGCTGCGAGAATTCCAACGGCAATAGGCAAATCATAGCGACCGCCTTGCTTAGGTAAATCTGCTGGCGCTAGGTTGACAGTGATCCGTCGTTGCGGGAACTCAAATCCTGCATTAATTAACGCGCTTCTGACCCGCTCTTTAGCTTCTTTAACTGACGTTTCTGGCAATCCCACCAGATTAAATGCTGGTAAACCATTACTTAAATGGACTTCAACTGTGACTCTCGGCGCTTCTACACCGCAACTCGCTCGGGTAAATACACAGGCAATCGCCATTAACAATTCCTTTTGTTTGAATAATATACAAATCAACACGTGATTATAGTCTAGCAGCGATGTGTTTTTTTGCGTGATAAAGCCCAAATAACTCAGATATAATTATGCTGGCACGCTAGTTTAAATCACTGATGTTGAGTAGAATACCGCGGCTTTATAGTACGAGAGGCTTGTTAATCAATAGGCCTTTTGCTGTGAAACGCTATAATCATATTCCATCTGTCGTTATTTCTATTTGTATTGAATCATTAGCGTTATTGATTTTTTATTTAAATCAATCGCTTTGGTTTTACATTTACCCATTTTGTAACAATGATATGTCCATACATTCCTGATATTTTGGCTAGTATTCAGGTAAAGGTAAACTATGAGCCTCTCTGATAATTTAGTCATCATCTTGTGCCTCATCGGCATTAGTTGTTTTTTCTCTATGTCCGAAATTGCCCTTGCGGCGTCGCGTAAAATTCGTCTGCAATTAATGGCTGATGAGGGCGATTTACGTGCAGCCAAAGTGCTGAAACTTCAAGCTCATCCCGGTAGTTTTTTTACCGTTGTCCAAATCGGCCTCAATGCGGTGGCGATCATGGGCGGTATCGTCGGAGAGTCTGCTTTTAGACCTCATTTTGAACAACTATTGTTACCTTTATTAGGCAACGAATGGGGTTTACAACTGAGTTTTGTGTGTTCATTTATCACAGTTACATCCTTATTCATTCTATTTGCTGATTTAATGCCGAAGCGGATTGCCATGGTGATCCCTGAGCAAGTCGCGGTCACTTTTGTGATGCCGATTATTTTGTGTATTAAAGTGTTAAAACCTTTCGTGTGGATTTTTAATGGCTTGGCCAATGCGATTTTTAAATTGTTGCAAGTGCCTACAGCGCGAAACGATCAAGTTACTCATGATGATATTTACGCCATGATGACCGCAGGTACTGAAGCTGGTGTAATGGATAAAGGTGAGCAGCAAATGATGGAGAACGTGTTTGAAATGCAGTCGGTATCGGTAACCTCTGCAATGACGGCGCGTGAAAGTTTAGTGTATTTCTTACTGCAAGATAGTGAAGAAGTCATCAAACAAAAAATTGCTAAGAATCCACATAATAAGTTTATTGTTTGTGATGGCCAACTGGACATGATCAAAGGTTTTGTTGATGCCAAAGAGTTGCTCATTAGGGTGATTAACGGCGAGAACATCACCTTAAAAGGCAGTACCTTAGTGCATAACTGTCTGATCATTCCTGATACGTTGACCTTGTCAGAGTCGATGGAATATTTTAAGAATAATCGTTCTGACTTTGCGGTGGTCATGAACGAGTATGCTTTAGTCGTCGGCATTGTGACCACTAATGACTTACAAAGCGCCGTGATGGGGGCGTGGTCATTACACGAAAGTGAGGAGCAAATAGTGGCTCGTGATGGCAACTCTTGGTTAGTCGATGGTGTGACGCCTATCACTGATGTGATGCGCGCTTTTAATATTGAAGCCTTTCCGCATAATCAAAATTACGAAACCATTGCTGGTTTTATGATGTATATGTTGCGCAAAATTCCTAAACGGACTGATTTTGTCAATTACGCGGGTTACAAGTTTGAGGTAGTCGATATTGATTCATATAAAGTGGACCAATTACTGGTTACTCGTTTAGATATTGAGATGCCACCACTACCTTAAGTATCGTCTATCCGCTTAAGCTTAAGTCGCCTCGGTACGATTAAATGATGTCTAAGAACGCACTAATGATTGGATCATTGGTGCGTTTTTCTTTGCAGCAACAGCCTAATTCAAAAGGAGGAATCGGCACCGGTGACAATAAGGTTTGGATACGCTCTCGCACCGGACTATTGTGGATCACCGCTTCTGGACTAATACCAACACCACAACCGAGTGCGACCATAGAGACAATTGCTTCCTGACCGGATACTTGAGCATAAATATTGGGTTTAATCCCCATCTGCTTAAACCATAAATCGATTCTTTTTCTGCCGGGACCATGGTCCGGTACGATATAAGGTAATTTAGCCCAGTCAATTTTTGCTTGATTGACCCATTGCTGAACTTGGCATTGTATTGTGGGTGCAATGACAGAAATCGGTACTTTATCAATCGGGGTAAAATGCAAACTACTGGGGAGCACCTCTGGCAATGCAATAATGGCAATATCAGCACGATTCTTTTGAATTTGGCCGACTGCATTTGCCGGATCTCCGGTGTTGAGATTGATGTCTACATGGGGATGTTCACGTCTAAAGCGATCTAACAGTGCCGGTAAATGGCTGTAAGCAGCGGTCACCGAACAATACAGATTAAGATTACCGCGTAACACCTGCTGATTGGGATCAATCCGACTGCGTAGTTGGGTCCATTGCGCTAAAGTTTGCTCCGCAAAAGCTTTAAATTCAATGCCTGCATGGGTAATAGTGACACTGCGATTGTCACGCTCGAACAATTTACTGCCTACTTCTTCTTCTAAACGCTGTAAAGCACGGCTTAACGTCGAGGGACTGACATGAGATTGCTCTGCAGTTTTGGCAAAATGCAGGCTATCACACAAGTGTAAATACAATTTAAGTGAGCGAATATCCATAACAGTACCTTAAAGCACAAATTCAGTTGAGTATGAGGTTCATCAGTCCATGTTGCATTAATTGCAACGTGACGTCCCGAATATATCATTTTAAGCAATCATATGCATGCGCTATAGTGATTTCAATCACAACGCTTAAGGTCGCTGACTTATAAGATGTTGAGTCCCAAATTATTAAATTTTAAAGGTGGTATCAGATGGCTAACTATTTTAACTCTCTGAATTTACGTCAACAATTAGCTCAACTAGCACAATGCCGCTTTATGGACCGTACTGAATTCAGTGATGGTTGCCAATATATTAAAGATTGGAATATCGTTATTTTAGGTTGTGGCGCACAAGGCCTTAACCAAGGTTTAAACATGCGAGACTCAGGGCTGAACATTTCTTTTGCCTTGCGTCCGCAAGCGATCGCTGAAAAGCGTGCCTCATGGCAAAAAGCGACCGATAATGGTTTTAAAGTCGGCACCTTTGAAGAGCTTATTCCTGCAGCTGATTTAGTGTTAAACCTAACACCAGACAAGCAACATACCAATGTTGTTAATGCGGTTATGCCATTAATGAAACAAGGTTCTACGCTATCTTATTCACATGGTTTCAATATTGTTGAAGAAGGCATGCAAGTTCGTCCAGACATTACTGTTGTTATGGTTGCACCTAAGTGTCCAGCGACAGAAGTTCGTGAAGAATATAAGCGTGGTTTTGGCGTACCGACCTTGATTGCTGTACATCCAGAAAACGATCCTAATGGTGACGGTGTAGCCATTGCTAAGGCTTATGCTAGTGCAACAGGTGGCGACCGTGCCGGTGTATTAATGTCCTCGTTTGTGGCTGAAGTTAAGTCAGACTTAATGGGCGAGCAGACCATTTTATGTGGCATGTTACAAACGGGTGCCATTTTAGGCTACGAGAAAATGGTCGCTGACGGTGTTGAACCTGGTTATGCCGGCAAGTTAATTCAACAAGGTTGGGAAACGGTTACCGAAGCACTTAAGCACGGCGGCATTACCAACATGATGGACCGCTTATCTAACCCAGCAAAAATCAAAGCATTTGATATGGCTGAAGAGTTAAAAGTTATCCTTAAGCCATTATTCGAAAAACACATGGATGACATTATTAGCGGTGAGTTTTCTCGCACTATGATGGCAGACTGGGCAAATGATGACGCTAACTTGCTGCGTTGGAGAGCGGAAACTAACGAAACCGCATTTGAAAATGCGCCAGTGTCATCTGAACATATTGATGAGCAAACCTACTTCGATAAAGGTATTTTCTTAGTGGCGATGATCAAAGCCGGTGTTGAGCTGGCATTTGATACCATGGTTGCCGCAGGGATTGTTGAAGAGTCTGCTTACTATGAGTCGTTACATGAAACCCCTTTGATTGCGAATACTATTGCACGTAAGCGTTTATACGAAATGAACGTAGTGATTTCGGATACGGCAGAATACGGTTGTTACTTGTTCAACCATGCTGCCGTGCCAATGTTACGTGATTATGTGAATGCCATGCCAGCGGCATATTTAGGTGCAGGGCTGGATGTTTCATCAAATGGTGTTGATAACAAACGTTTGATTGAAGTGAATGAGCAAATTCGTCATACCGACGTTGAATTCATTGGCGCAGAATTACGCGGTTACATGACCGACATGAAAGGCATTGTGGAAGCGAACTAAGCACTAATTACCAAGTGTTTAATTGAACTGATGTTGTACCTGTTCAGAGTTTTGGCTGGAAATACAGCTCCGTTGTCGGACAGGCATCAATCGAAACGCCTTTATCCTCCTGATTGAGGCGTGGGGAAAACAAATAGTTAGAGTGAGTTCAACTTGATTATGTCGTTGAACTCATAGGTTAAGTTTTTGTTGTTGTTTGCATTGTCTCGGCAGGGAAGCTGAATTTTTTTTATAAAGACAATTTATTAGTTGTGCTAAGTAAATCTTTTATGGTACTTGTTAGTAATACCGTAACGTTATTTGAACATAACTAAACAAATTATTTACTAGAAACTTAGGATACAGTCTAAAACATGTTAAACCATGCAGCCATGCTCATTCTCGTAATTATTACCGTAGTGATTATTAAGTCACAGCGGGGGTGGCGTTTGGCAACTAGACTGACCTAAGAGTCAAACAGATTGCAAAAACCCCCGCTCCGAAAGGACCGGGGGTTTTTTAGTTTTAGGCTTAAAGAAAAACAACCACACAGTAGAGCAGCAGAACCATTGACGAAGTAGAGAGCAACATATGGAAGCAGGACAGAAAATGCGCGGCGCGGATGCAGTAATCAAAGTACTAGCAGCACATGGTGTGACAACCGTATTTGGTTATCCTGGCGGAGCGATTATGCCAATCTACGATGCCCTTTATGGCGGTCCGGTAGAACACTTGCTTAGTCGTCACGAACAAGGTGCTGCGTTTGCTGCTGTAGGGTATGCCCGCGCCAGTGGTAAAACCGGAGTGTGCTTTGCCACCTCAGGTCCAGGGGCTACGAATCTCATCACTTCACTTGCCGATGCTTTACTTGATTCAGTGCCATTAGTTGCCATAACCGGTCAAGTGTCTACTAGTGTTATTGGTACCGATGCATTTCAAGAAATCGATGTATTAGGTATGTCGTTATCATGTACCAAACATAGCTTTATGGTCACCGACATCAACGAGTTAATCCCAACGTTATATCGCGCATTCGAAATCGCTGCAGAAGGACGTCCTGGTCCTGTATTAGTTGATATCCCAAAAGACATCCAACTTGCGGCATTAGAATACAGAACACCGCTTCAAAGCGTTGCTGATGAGTTACAACCTCAGATAAGCGATTTAGATGCAGCTGCAGTGTTAATTAAGCAGGCTAAAAAACCTATGTTATACGTTGGCGGTGGTGTGGGGATGGCGGGTGCTGTTGCGCACTTACGTCAGTTCATCGACACCACGGGCATCCCATCGGTAGCGACGTTAAAAGGTTTGGGCAGTATTGCACATGGGACTAAAGGTTATTTAGGCATGTTGGGTATGCATGGTGGTAAAGGTGCCAACCTTGCAGTGCAAGAATGCGATTTATTGATGGTTGTCGGTGCACGTTTTGATGACAGGGTTACTGGCCGCCTTGCCAGTTTCGCTTGTAATGCCAAAGTATTGCATTTAGACATCGATGCCGCCGAAATTGGCAAGTTACGCCAAGCGGATGTCGCCATTGCCGCCGAGTTGAGCATAGTGTTGCCAGCATTAACTGCGGCGGTAGCAGATAAGCTTGATATTGGTCAGTGGCAAGCAGATGTTGAGGAGTTGTCTCGAAAGCATCAATGGGATTATCACCATCCAGGTGATTTAATTTATGCGCCAGCGATGTTACGACGTTTAGCCAATAAATTACCGGAAGACAGCGTAGTTGCTTGCGATGTCGGCCAGCATCAAATGTGGGTTGCACAGCACATGTGGTTCCGCCGCCCTGAAGATCATTTAACCAGCGCAGGGTTAGGCACTATGGGCTTTGGTTTACCTGCCGCCATTGGTGCCCAAGTCGCACGCCCCGATGCGACTGTGGTTACTGTCTCTGGTGATGGCTCGTTTATGATGAATGTCCAAGAGTTAACCACCATTAAACGCCGTAAATTACCGGTGAAAATCTTACTGATTGATAACCAAAAACTGGGTATGGTTAAGCAATGGCAACAGCTATTTTTTGAAGAACGTTACAGTGAAACAGACTTATCTGATAACCCTAACTTTGTCCTTATGGCGTCGGCATTTGATATCCCTGGCAGAACCATTACGCGTGCGGATCAAGTCGAGCAAGGATTGGATGATATGTTAAACAGTAGCGGTCCTTACATGCTGCATGTATCGATTGATGATATTTTTAACGTATGGCCTTTAGTACCGCCAGGTGCGAGTAATAGTGACATGATGGACCAAATGGAGAAGCAAACATGATGCATGCATTAGAAATAACCGTTCAGCAACGCCCCGAGGTACTTGAACGCGTGCTTCGTGTGACTCGCCATCGTGGATTTAAAGTCACTCAAATGCAGGTGCGCATCAACGACGACACCAGTATGGCGGTCGACTTATGGGTTGAGGCCGAACGCGCCATTGAATTGTTAAGTACCCAGTTAGATAAACTCATTGATGTGATGCATTGTAAAGTTTTGCCAGCAGTGTCACTGGATCAAGCAGCAAACAGTTAAGCTTTTTTATCACTCATTATTAGAACGTTATCCGTGATCAAATCGGTAACGCGCTCCACATTAAACAAGGATATTTGCAATGCCAAAATTACGTTCAGCAACCAGTACCGAAGGCCGCAACATGGCAGGCGCCCGCGCACTATGGCGTGCAACTGGCGTAAAAGAAAATGATTTTGGTAAGCCCATTATTGCCATTGCCAATTCGTTCACCCAGTTTGTACCGGGTCATGTACATTTAAAGAATATGGGCTCATTGGTTGCCGGCGCGATTGAAGAGGCGGGCGGTATTGCCAAAGAGTTCAATACTATTGCCGTCGATGATGGTATCGCCATGGGCCATGGCGGCATGTTGTACAGCTTGCCGTCACGCGAGTTAATTGCAGATAGTGTTGAATATATGGTCAACGCTCATTGTGCCGATGCATTAGTGTGCATTTCTAACTGCGATAAAATTACCCCAGGCATGTTAATGGCAGCGCTGCGATTAAATATCCCAGTGGTATTTGTGTCTGGTGGCCCAATGGAAGCAGGTAAAACCAAGTTATCTGATCAAATTATTAAACTTGATTTAGTCGATGCCATGATTGCCGGTGCAGATTCTAATGTCAGTGATGAAGACAGCAAGCAAATTGAACGCAGTGCTTGCCCTACATGTGGCTCGTGCTCGGGTATGTTTACTGCTAATTCAATGAACTGTTTAACCGAAGCCTTAGGTTTGTCTTTACCGGGTAATGGTTCAATGCTTGCAACTCATGAAGACCGTCGTGAATTATTTTTAGAAGCAGGTCGCCGGGTGATGATGCTTGCTGAACGTTATTACAAGCATGACGATGAAACTGCCTTGCCACGTAATATTGCGTCATTTAAATCATTTGAAAATGCCATGGTACTCGATGTTGCCATGGGAGGTTCATCTAATACTGTGTTGCATTTAGTCGCCGCAGCGCAAGAGGCGGAAATTGACTTTACCATGGCGGACATTGATCGCATATCGCGCTTAGTGCCTCATCTATGTAAGGTTGCACCATCAACGCCTAAATATCATATGGAAGATGTTCACCGTGCTGGTGGGGTAATGGGGATTTTAGGCGAGTTAGATAGAGCAGGTTTAATCCATAACGATGTACCGCATGTGGCCGCAGACAATGGTGGTGATTTAAAATCAGTCTTAGCTAAGTACGACATTAAACAAACTAACGATCCAGATGTAATCCGCTTTTTTAGTGCCGGCCCTGCTGGTATTCCCACCACGAAAGCATTCAGCCAAAATTGTCGTTGGGACAGTGTTGATGATGATCGTGAAAATGGCTGTATTCGTTCGCGTGAGTTTGCCTTTAGCCAAGAAGGGGGCTTAGCCGTATTGTCAGGTAATGTGGCCGTTGATGGTTGTATAGTGAAAACCGCAGGGGTAGACGAGTCTAACTTAACCTTTGTTGGTAGCGCTCGAGTGTATGAAAGCCAAGACGATGCGGTAGCCGGTATTCTCGGTGGCGAAGTCGTTGAAGGTGATGTAGTGGTTATTCGCTACGAAGGCCCTAAAGGTGGCCCAGGTATGCAAGAAATGCTCTATCCAACAACCTACTTAAAATCACGTGGTTTAGGCACTAAATGTGCGTTAATTACCGATGGGCGTTTTTCCGGTGGTACTTCAGGTTTATCGATTGGTCATGTGTCACCAGAAGCGGCGTCAGGTGGCACCATTGCACTTATCGAGAACGGCGATCAAATTGCCATCGACATTCCCAAGCGTAGCATTCAACTTAATGTCAGCGATAAAGAGCTTGCTCAGCGTCGCACTGCGATGGATGCCAAAGGTCCGCTAGGTTGGAAGCCGGTTGCTCGTGAACGTTATGTGTCATTAGCGCTTAAGGCGTATGCATTATTGGCCACCAGTGCTGATAAAGGTGCCGTTCGCGATCGCGCTAAGCTGGAGGGGTAATATGTTGGCTTTGGCGTCTCAAACTCAATTAGATTTAGCGCATTATTATTTACAGAAAATTTTGCTGTCGTCTGTTTATGATGTGGCTAAAGTGACGCCATTGTCGAGCATGAATAAATTGTCTGCTCGCTTTGGTTGTCAGGTGTATTTAAAGCGTGAAGATATGCAGCCAGTGCATTCGTTTAAAATACGTGGTGCCTACAACCGTATCGCAGCGTTAACTCAAGATGAGTGTGATAGAGGTGTGGTGTGCGCATCAGCGGGCAATCACGCTCAAGGGGTAGCGATGTCTGCTGCCAGTCGCGGTATTGATGCCGTAATTGTAATGCCTAGTACCACGCCAGATATTAAGATTGATGCAGTGAAACGCTTAGGTGGCAATGTGGTCCTTCATGGGCAGGCGTTTGATCAAGCCAATGACTATGCCAAAAACCTCTCGGCAACAGAAGGACGGGTGTATATCGCCCCATTTGATGACGAAGCGGTTATTGCCGGACAAGGCACTATTGCTCAAGAAATGGTACAACAACAACGCGATATTGAAATCGTGTTTGTGCCTGTTGGCGGTGGTGGTTTAATTGCCGGTATTGCGGCCTATTACAAAGCTGTGATGCCGCAAGTTAAGATCATTGGGGTTGAACCCGAAGACGCTGCTTGCTTAAAGGCGGCACTCGAAGCTGATGAACCAGTAACTTTGGCTCAAGTGGGGTTGTTTGCTGACGGCGTAGCGGTTAAGCGGATTGGTACTGAGCCATTTCGCTTAGCGCGTGAATACGTTGATGAAGTGGTTACCGTTACTTCTGATGAAATTTGCGCCGCGGTTAAAGATATTTTTGAGGATACTCGCGCGATAGCAGAACCCGCTGGAGCCTTGTCGGTAGCAGGGCTTAAAAAGTACATGGCGCAACAGGGTGACTCTATCGATGCCCCCAAAAAAGTAGCGGCTATTCTCAGTGGTGCTAACGTCAATTTTCATAGTTTACGTTATGTGTCTGAACGTTGTGAATTAGCTGAGCAAAAAGAGGCGGTGTTAGCGGTTAAAATACCTGAAAAACCAGGCAGTTTTTTACGTTTTTGTGAGTTACTTGATAAACGAGTGATGACCGAGTTTAATTACCGTTTTAGCAGTCGTGATATTGCAGTGGTATTTGCGGGTATTCGTCTCACTGGCGGCCAAGCAGAACTCAGTGAGATCATTGCTAAGTTAGAGTCTGAAGGCTTTGAAGTTCAAGACTTATCCCAAGATGAAACCGCTAAATTACACGTGCGTTATATGGTCGGTGGTCACCCACTTGAGCCATTAGAAGAGCGCTTATTTAGCTTTGAGTTTCCTGAGCATCCCGGGGCATTGCTGAAGTTTTTAACCACTTTACAGAGCAAATGGAATATCAGTTTATTTCATTACCGTAATCATGGTGCAGCCTTTGGTAGGGTGTTAACCGGTTTTGAAGTACCGGCTAAAGATGACGTCGCGTTTGCGCAATTTTTAATGGAGCTCGGTTTCGTTTATCAAGAAGAAACCCACAGTCCGGCTTATCAGTTATTTTTAAATAGTGCGAAAGCAAAATCATAATTCATTTTTAACTGACCTGAAATCGGGATAAGAGATGAAGATATGATATTAAAGATCATAGGCTTAGACGTTTATCACTATCAAACTTGTCATTTGTTTTACTAACAAGGCGAATTGCGCGTTAATAGCGGGTCTATGGCAAGTTAATTCAACACCGTTAGCAAGACAAAGGGCTGTTTGAGAGGCGTTTGTTATCCCTAGTTCAGGTTAACTACCATTCTTAGGTGATTTAGTGCCTCAATGTGGTATTGTCAGTACGCCTAAAACGAAAAAATATTCGTGGGTCTGTAGAAACGATTACCAACAAGTGAATGTTGATTTATTTTGCTGCAACTGATTGGTATGTTTTGCTTTATATGTAGGGTAAATTTTTCCAGATTCATATTGAGTTATGAATTTTAGACCTCATTTTAAGGAGACATTGATGTTACCCGTGCCAACAATTCCAGTTTTTATGCCACCGCGCAGAATCTTAATGGGCCCAGGCCCATCTGATGTGTATCCCGAAGTGCTTGCGGCACAATCAAAGCCGACTATCGGTCACCTTGACCCATTATTTGTCGGCATGATGGATGAGCTCAAAAGATTAATTCAATATGCTTTTCAAACTAAAAACGAAATGACTTTAGCGGTATCAGCACCAGGTAGTGCCGGAATGGAAACCTGTTTTGTCAATTTAGTTGAGCCAGGCGAAAAGGTCATCGTATGTCGTAATGGGGTGTTTGGTGAGCGCATGCGTCAAAACGTTGAACGAGTTGGCGGTGTAGCAGTTGTTGTCGACAATGAATGGGGCGAACCTGTATGCCCAGATAAAGTTGAAGCAGCACTCGTGGCGCATCCAGATGCAAAATTTCTCGCATTTGTACATGCCGAAACCTCAACTGGTGCGCTGTCTGATGCGAAAACCTTGTGCACCTTAGCGCAATTACATGACTGTATCAGTATTGTTGATGCCGTAACCTCATTGGGTGGTGTTGAATTACTAGTGGATGAGTGGGGCATTGATGCCATTTATTCTGGCAGCCAAAAGTGTCTCTCCTGTGTCCCCGGTTTATCGCCTGTGTCATTTTCACCTAAAGCGGTTGCCAAGCTTAAAGCCCGTACTACCCAGGTGCAAAGTTGGTTTTTAGATCAAACCTTAGTCATGGGGTATTGGGGCAATAGTGCTGGTGCTAAACGCAGTTATCATCATACTGCGCCAGTGAATGCCTTATATGCTCTGCATGAATCTTTACGTTTACTTGCCAATGAAGGGCTCGAAAATGCCTGGGCAAGACACCGAAAAATGCACTTGTTACTACGTGATGGGCTAACAACATTAGGCTTTAAATTTGTGGTTGAAGAGTCGTCGCGTTTACCGCAACTCAATACAGTATACATTCCAGACGGTGTCGATGACGCTGCAGTGCGTAAGCATTTATTGGAAGAATATAATTTAGAAATTGGTGCTGGACTAGGAGCTTTAGCAGGTAAAGCATGGCGTATCGGCCTGATGGGCTTCAGTGCTCGTCGTGAAAATGTCGCCCTTTGCTTACACGCATTAGAAGAGTCGTTAACATAAACATTGATTGTTGAATCATCATAAAAATGACGCTTTAGAGCGTCATTTTTTATGATTTTTCAGAGATTATTTAGTCGCTAATCAGCTAACTTTTTCTCTAATTCATTGACTTGTACTTGTAATGCTTCCAGCTTTTCACGGGTTTTCAGTAACACATGTTGCTGCACTTCAAACTCTTCACGCGATACCACATCCAGCTTCATCAGTTGGTTTTGTAATAGCTGCTTGCTGCGCTCTTCAAATTCCCCGGCAAACTGCTTAACACCGCTAGGTAAGTTGTCGCTAAGTTGTTTAGCGAGCTCTTCAATTTTCTTTGGATTAATCATTATGATCCCCTACTGATATATTGAGTTAATTGTAACCGAGGTGAGCGCTTTTCCAAACCTTAACTGTGATTTTTCGTTAACCGTCACCAGTTGATTCTGCTATGATCCGCCTTTGTTTAACGTTAAGTAAGGTGTAATAATTAATGAAACTCAATCCAGGGCAAAATGAAGCCGTACATTATGTGTCGGGTCCATGCTTAGTGCTTGCTGGCGCGGGGAGTGGTAAAACACGAGTTATCATTAATAAAATTGCTTACTTAGTTGAAAAGTGTGGCTACAAAGCCCGTAATATTGCCGCCGTAACCTTTACTAATAAAGCCGCACGTGAAATGAAAGAGCGTGTGGCTCAGTCTATGGGCCGCAAAGAAGCCCGTGGATTATGGATATCTACCTTTCACACCTTAGGACTCGAAATCATTAAGCGTGAGCATAAAGTGCTTGGGCTTAAGGCGGGTTTCTCTTTGTTTGATGATCAAGACACCTTCGCGCTATTAAAAGAGCTGACTGAAGATGAGTTCGATGACGATAAAGATTTAATCAAGTCCTTGGCATCAGCCATATCGAACTGGAAAGGGGGATTAGTGATCCCTCAGCAGGCAATCAGTATGGCAAAAGATGAGCAAAGCCAATTATTTGCTACCTTGTATCAACGATATGCTCAGCATATGAAGTCCTATAATGCGCTCGATTTTGATGATCTTATCTTAATTCCAACCTTATTGTTGCGGATGAATGAAGAGGTGCGCACCCGCTGGCAAACCAAAATTCAATACTTGCTGGTGGATGAGTATCAAGATACTAATACTAGCCAATACGAATTAGTGAAACTGTTGGTGGGTCAGCGTTCACGTTTTACCGTGGTAGGTGATGACGATCAGTCTATTTATTCTTGGCGTGGCGCCAAACCGCAGAATCTGGTGTTGCTAGGAACTGATTTTCCTAAGCTTAAATTAATTAAGCTAGAGCAAAACTATCGATCAAGCCAACGTATTCTCCGTGCTGCCAATATTTTGATTGCCAACAACCCTCACGTGTACGATAAGGCGTTATTTAGTGAGTTAGCTTATGGTGAGCCACTAAGAGTATTAATAGCCGCTAACGAAGAGCAGGAAGCTGAGCGAGTGGTGGCAGAGATAATTCGGCATAAGTTTGTTGGGCGGACTAAATTTGGTGATTACGCCATTTTATACCGAGGTAATCATCAATCTCGTTTACTCGAACGATCGCTCATGACCAACCGCATTCCTTATAAGCTCAGTGGTGGTACTTCCTTTTTCTCCCGAGCAGAAATTAAAGACATCATGGGGTATTTACGTTTAGTGGTGAATCCTGACGATGATAATGCTTTTTTGCGGGTGGTTAATTTGCCTAAACGTGGTATCGGCCCTGCATCGCTGGAACGTTTGGGGAATTTTGCTAATCAAAAGCATATTTCGCTATTTGAAGCTATTTTTGATGTTGAATTGAATCATCACCTTGCCCCCGCGGCCGTCAACTCGCTGTATCAATTCGGCAAATTTATTGTTGATACTGGTGAGCTAGCAACTCGTGGAGAGCCGGTTGAAGCGATTAAACAGCTGATCCGCAAAATTAATTACGAAGATTATCTGTACGAAACCAGTACCAGCGCTAAAGCGGCCGAAATGAGGATGAAAAATATTTCGGAATTATACCGTTGGGTTACCGAAATGCTCGAAGGTGATGAGTTAGATGAACCGATGACGCTACCGGAAGTGGTTACTCGATTAACCCTGCGCGACATGATGGAACGTAATAGCGAGGATGAAGGTGGCGATCAAGTACAGTTAATGACTTTACATGCTTCTAAAGGACTGGAATATCCTTTTGTATTTATGGTGGGGGTTGAAGAGAGAATTTTACCGCACCAGTCGAGTATTGACGAAGACAATGTCGATGAAGAACGGCGTCTGGCTTATGTGGGGATAACGCGAGCGCAGCGTGAATTATGGTTTGTGATATGTCGCGAGCGCCGCCAATTTGGTGAGACGATGCGCTGTGAACCCAGTCGCTTTTTACTTGAGTTACCACAAGATGACTTAATCTGGGAAAACCGTAAGCCAGTTCAAACTGAAGAGCAGCGTGTGGAAACCAGTAAAAGCCATATTGCCAACATACGCGATATGTTTAAAAAGTAGTGCTAATTAGGTTGGCCTATTGATTAGGCACAAGACTTATGGGGCTTTTTTTTTTCGTTAAATAATTTGCTGATTGCTCGCCCTTGACCACGCATATAACCAAGTTCTAAAAACTGTCTTACTTGTTGTTGCGTGTCAATGGTAGTGGCGTACATGTCGAAATTAAGTGTTTGCGCCGTCAATTGGTAAGCTTTGACTAATTGTAACTGTTTATCATTGAGTAAGTGCTTACTGATGTCTTCATCTAACTTTAACGCTTTAATCGGTAAGAAGCTTAAGCAACTGAGCGAGCTGTAACCTGTACCATAGCCATCGATACCGATTTGCACATCCAGTTGCGAGATAAGCTCGAAGCCATTGATATGATTTTCGGTGTCTTGCATCAAGGCTTGTTCGTTAAAAAATAATATCAGTTTACGTAAATCGATATTACTGCCTTTGATGGTATTTTTTAGATTGCGTAACACAAACTTATTTTTAATATGTTGACTGCTAATCGATAAGTGTAGATCAATATTGGTACCATATCGTTGCTTAATTGATTGGAAATGTTCATTTAAGTGGCCAAACATATAAGCATCTAAATTCAGTGTTAGCTGATATTGTGCCGCCAAGCGTTTCATTTTTGAGTGATCAATAATGCCTTGTTTTAGATGATGCCATTCAACTTGTGGTTCAATAGCAATAATCTCACCAGTGTTAAAGTCGACCACTTCAATATAATGTATCTTAAATCCCTGTTGCTCGAGCGCCTGCTTAAATTCAATTTCTAAGTCATGTTGTAATTTAGATTTCGCGCTCAGCTTGTTATCAAAAATGACGAAACACCCTTTACCATTTGCTTTAGCTTGATACATTGCGGCGTCAGCATCTCGCAGAAGAGATTCACTGGTCACTAGCTTATTACGTCCGCTAAAAGCCACCCCTATACTCGCACCAGAGATGAATTCTTGTTTGGCTAACTGATAGGGCATAGATAATGTTTGTAAAATACGCTCACAGACTTCGACGGCATCTTCTGTGGCATTAATTGAGTCCAGTAATATAACAAATTCATCACCGCCCATGCGAGCCAGAGTATCGTTGTCGCGAATACATGATTTTATGCGTTGTGACGTTTCAATTAAAAAACGATCGCCTTCTAGGTGACCAAAAGAGTCATTGATCACCTTGAAACGGTCAAGATCGATAAATAATAATGCAAATTGATCTAGCCCATGACGACGTAAGTGCTTTAATGCTTGTGATAAACGTTCCATCAAATAGCTACGGTTAGGTAACCCTGTCAGGCCATCATGTTGAGCATCATATAATAATTGATCTTCCATTTTCCGGCGTTGATTAATCTCTTTTTGGAGATTGTTGTTGAGTTCTGCAAGCGCCATGGTCCGTTGAACAACTTTATCTTCTAATAGCTCGTGGCTATTCTTCAGTGACTCCGCGGCGAGTTTACGTTCAATCGCATTAGCCATGTGCTGCGACACAAAGGTCAGCAGTTCAAGATCTTTTAATTGATAAATATGGGCGTCATCTAGACTATAAATGGTTAATGCCCCAGCTACTTCACCATTAATGATTAACGGAATACCTATCCATTGATGCATTCTATCGGTTTTGTTTAATTCTGGTGATTTAGCATAAATTTCACCTAGGCTAACCATGGTCGAGATATCTTTAGCTGAAAATAATCGCGGCAATTTATGTTGGAGAATATATTCGGTTAATCCATCCTGCATTGGGCGAGAGGCAGGATATTCAGCCGTCATTTGCGACACATAAAACGGAAACGACAGCATATTATTTTTGTCAATTAACGAAATAAAACAGTTATTGGCAGGAATGAGCTGGCTGATAATAGCGTGGAGCCGTAAGTAGAAATCTTGCTGAAGCACGTTGGATGCAGATAAATCGGCAATTTCAAACAGTGTTTTTTGCAATTTCTCCGCTTTAACTCGCTCAGTGACTTCTTGTTTAACCTTCTCATACGCTTGGCTGAGCTCTTTAGTGCGCTCCACAATGGCTTGCTCAAGTTGTTGATGATGCTCAAGCCGTTCCATTACTCCTGAAATATGATGGCAAATAAAGCCCATTAACTCTAATTCTAACTCACCGTAAGTATTGGCTTCGTTGTAGCTTTGCACCACAAGCACACCACTGACGACGTCTTTGGTTTTAATCGGTACGCCAAGCCATTGATGGCTTGGCGAGCCAAGGCTTTTAATATCGCCACTGGCAATCAATTCATTAAACTTATTGTCGTCGCATAACAAAGGCTCACCATTGCGAAGCACATACCCAGTTAGACCACTATTGAGTAATGCCGATATTTCTTGGTCTGGGTAAAGCTCTGTTGGATGAGAATCTTGTTGGTCAGCAAAAAAGGGTAAACTTGTTAGCCCTGTTTTAGCATCCTGAGATGCAATAAAAAAGTTTTCTGCAGGGATAAGCTGTTGTAGATGCAAATGAACTCGTTGATAAAAGTCATCAAGTGAAGTGACCTGAGTTGCAATATTGGAAATACCGAGTAAGGCGTTTTGAATAATCTCAGAACGTTTATATTTTTTAGCCAAACGCCTTAAACGAGCGACCCGTTTTTGGAGATGCTCGATCCTAGGAAAGGTTTTAGAGTGACTAATGACTGTATCCATACCCTTGTTTATCGTTATCCTATTAATTCTGTAAACAAATATTGTTGAACAGTCATTATAATTACCATAAATATAAATGTGATCCAAGCGAAATAAATGTAAACACAAGGTTAATAATTGTCGTAAGTGATAAAAAACAGGTTAATTGTTGCCTTAAACGCGTAAAAGTTAGTCAGTCAGTCAAAAGAAAGTAAATCAAGGCTAGACGTGAAGCTGTTTTATCCCTATTATATGCCTCGCTAACCAAGGCGAGCGCCCATAGCTCAGCTGGATAGAGCGTACCCCTCCGGAGGGTAAGGCCGAAGGTTCGAATCCTTCTGGGCGCACCATTCGGCAAGTACAGTTTCTGTCGTATTGGTTAGTAGAATTGAAAGTCAGTGGTGATTGTAGCTCAGTTGGTAGAGTCCCGGATTGTGATTCCGGTTGTCGTGGGTTCGAGCCCCATCAGTCACCCCATTCAATTTGTTGTTTTATATTTATTTCGGTGATTAGCGCAGCCCGGTAGCGCATCTCGTTTGGGACGAGAGGGTCAGAGGTTCGAATCCTCTATCACCGACCACATTTAAGTAAACAGGTTAACTTGATTAATTGGTTTACTGCACAGTTTAAAGTAAATTTCGGTGATTAGCGCAGCCCGGTAGCGCATCTCGTTTGGGACGAGAGGGTCAGAGGTTCGAATCCTCTATCACCGACCAATTTAAAAAAGCCACTCTTTTGAGTGGCTTTTTGTTTTTCTAGAATCGATTAATGATTCCAATGGTATATTGTTATTTCAGCAACCATCATAAATCCTCAATCTAATTGATTGTATGCGCGTTAATATCGGTGTGCTGTTCTATTATGCCTATCTGTATTGAGCTCCTTAGGCTGCGTTATAGGCCGTATTAGCGCCTAATGATATATTGCCCCCAAGCAATAACTTTCTAGCAGTGGTTCAAGAGATCAACCTAAATGTGTTGTGGCCACTCCATTAAACGTGAACTCTGGGCAAGACGTTAAAATATAATTATAAAGATTATAAAGATTATAAGTTTAGACGTTAACCACTATCAATTAGTGAGCTAATCGCCAAGATATAAAAAAACCACTCAAAAGAGTGGTTAGTTTTCAGCGAGCAATTCATTGATATAATTTAAAGATCTATATTCACTGGCGGTGCAATAAAGCCTTGATAGGCATCCACTCTGAGATCTGTAAACCTTGTTAATTGTTCAGCTTCCTGGATCCCTGTGACAATAACTTGAATATCTAATCCCTTAGCAACATTGACTAACGCACGGCATAATTCGCTGTTATGTTGATTATCTTCAATGTAAGCCAGTGATTGGTCGAGTTTGACATAGTTAGGACGTAAGCTTTGTAAGTAGGCCATAGAGCCAAATTGACGACCAAAATGGTCAATACCAAAATGGGCGCCAGAATCTCTAATGACTTTACACAGATTTTCACAAGATTCTAAGTCGCTATAAACACTCGCTTCTGGAATTTCGAAACAAATACGATCGGCGTATTTACTGGCTCGTAGGAACTGTTTTAACCATATATGGAAATCAGTATCACTGATACTTTGATAGGTGAGGTTAATGGCAACACGTTCATAGTTACGTTCAAATAAACGATTTTCATTGATGGTTTCAATTAAGCAACGATCAAGCATAGTCCCTAATGAGAGCAATTCTACATAAGGCATAAATTGACCTGCATGCAGGGTTGTTTCGCCTATTTTCAGCTGACAATATAGCTCGCGTTGACAAATTTCATCTCTGGCACATAACTGAATAGGCTGCCAACGGAATTGGAAGTTTCTGGTCTTGATAGCATTGTTTAAATTACTGCGCCATTCTTCTCGGGTAAAAAGCTGCTTTTGAGTGTTTTCAAACCAATGGAACACCTTTTCGTCTTTAATGGCTTGTTGCAATGCGTTATCTGCTTGGGCCAGCATATCAGATACCGTCATTTGCCCTAAACGCTCTGCTACACCAATATAAAACTGTTCGTTGGGTTTGCAGCCAGATTTAGATATTTCTTTATTCACAGTGCGTATGAGGCTCTGCAAATATTTAGTCAGTTGGTCGTGTTCACAGTCTTCAACAAGAAAGGCAAATTCGTACGCAGCAATCCGCGCAATAACAGAAGAGGATATTTCATCTTGGTGATGCTGTAGTTTCTCCGCCAGAATACGAATTGTCTCATCACGAACTTGGAAACCATATTTACTGTGAACTTCTTCTAACCAATCCATTTTGACTAAGTAAAGCGCCCCGGTACTGGGCTCGCTTAACCAGCCATTCACTCGACTTACCATGTATTGTCTATTTGGCAGTCCAGATACTTGATCGACGAGATTTTTCTTTCTTAATGCAGAGACTTCTTCGTCGAGGGAGTTAAATACTTGTTTTAACTGAGCAGACATGCTGTTAAATGCATTGACTAGTTCTTTTAGTTCTTTGGTTTTTGGTGCAGGCATATCAGGGCCAAATTGGCGCTCAGCAATTTTTTTTGCGTGTACAGAAAGGGTATTTAATGGTTTTAATATCCAGCTTAATCCTACTCTTGCACAGATAATAGCAATGAGGAATAAGATCGAAAATAGAATAATAATGTCGGAAATAACCCGCCATAATTCTTGATAGCCAAAGCCAGGGTTTGCGGTAATTTCTAGTGTGGCAAGTTGCAACCAACCAGAAGTAATCGTGGTTTGTTTTTTTATCGTTTTAAACAAATTAAGATCTATAAACCATTGAGGAACATTGTCAACTCGTACAGCGTTATTCCACACCTGTTGCTTGCCACCCACTAACCAAGTTAACTTAATTTGTTGGTAGTAGCCGCCCTCAAAAATAACATTGACTAATGTTTCAGCTCCGGCATCATCACCCGCTTCTAAAACAGGCGTTAGCATCAGTCCTAATGAGTTGCTGGCATTATTAAGATCAGATTCCATCTGTTTAGATAAGAAACCTTGAGTCTCTGAAAATTGTACGTAGGCTACACTTGCAATTGTTAGCAAGAAAAGCCCAAAAAGTAACGCATAGATCTGCCTGAACAGGGTCATGTTGTTACTACTCCATGTTGAGTTTTGGTTGGCGTAGGCGATCTACACCTAATCTAAGTTTAAGGTCAGTCCATTTTTCAAGGCGTGATGATGAGCCAGCTAACACACCTCGACCTTTTTCTTTGTTTAACCATAATTGTTTACCATTAAAACTGTAAACAGGCAGAAGATCTGTTCTTTTTGTTGCCAGCTTTATGGTTTTATCTAAATTATCAAGCACTAGCGGGATTGAATTTGGTTTTTCGTAATACGCTAAAACCATATGATACTGATTTAAAGATGTTGCTTTTACCATGGTTATTCTGAGTTTGTCTTCAGGAATACCAAGCTGGAGTAGCGTAAAGTATTTTGCTATTGAAAAGTCTTCACAATCGCCGCCATTGGCACCAATGAACTCCATTGGCGATGCCCAATAATTGGAGTCGCCCCACAATGTTTGATCATCAATAAATCTAAATAAATTAAAAAATTGATTAACTTTTTCTAATTTGTCTATATCAGCAAGTTGTTGCGAATCTCTGACGATATTAAACCAAGCATTGGCCCGTAATCCGGCGCGATCGCCATAGCGTTGCGATAATGCAGCGACGGTTTTGTCTTGGTTTAACTCTTGTGTCGGAGCGGCAAATAAACATGAAACTAAAAGGGCCGATGCCATAATAAAAACATGGCAGACCCTTTTATATAGCGATATGGTTACTTTGCTGCTTTCGCGACTCAAAGAATCAATGCCTTGTATGTCCGTTAGTCAATTTCTTCATCTACAGTGTAGATATTCCATCGCATTGCTGGAATAGTATCATCAGCTGTCACTTCAGCGATTACACGTCGATTACGTTCCTCTGCTGCTGGTGTGCCACTGTTATCGATAGGACGATCAAAACTATAACCAATTGCCGTTAAGCGGCTTGGATTGATACCATAGGTGGTTTTTAACACATCAGTGACAGCTTTAGCACGATTTTGAGATAACGCTAAATTTAGCTCATAACTGCCAACTTTGCTTGTATGACCTTCAATTGTCACCCTTGTGGTCGGATATGTTTCCATCAATTTAGCTACTTTTTCAATTTGGTTATAATATTGAGGTTCGATAACCGTAGAATTATTACTAAATAGAATTTTTAAGTCTTGGCGTTCATTGATATTTGTTATTCTGCCACAACCATAGTTGTCAACCGCAGCACCCACAACAGTACCAGCGCAACGTTCACGGGCCATGATCACGCCATCACGGTCACTATCATTAAGATCAAATTGTTGAGTTGTAGATGGATTCGACTCAACAATATCGGTTACTGAACAGCCTGCAGTCGTTATCAATGCGAATAAAACTAGTAAGTATTTCATTATTTTACTCCTCCTTCATAATCCTGCTCTCCACGCCATTCTCCTGGACGTGTTACTCGAAGTGAGTCAAGTAGATCGCCAGTTGCATTTAGTACTCGATAGCGAGCGGCAATTTCATCGTACTCAGTTTGTAAGTAATCCTTACGAGCTTCAAATAGTTCATTTTCGGTATCGAGTAAGTCAAGAAGGGTACGTTGACCCAAATTAAACTGTTGTTCATAAGCGACTTGTGTCTGTTTTGCTGCAACAACATGTTCACGAATAAACTGTTTTTGCGGTGCTAACATTTCATAGGCATTCCAAGCTAAAGAAATGCCTTCAACAACTTCACGATAAGCGCGTTGTTGGACCTCTTTTGCCTCATTGATTTTATAGGCGCTCTCTCTGTCTTTAGAGGTGTCTTTACCACCAGAGAACAGGTTGTATTTCATCCTAACCATGGCGACTAAGTCATTATTATAGCCATTGACGTTCTGGCTATTAATCGCGCTATAGCCGTCTTCTCCAGAGGTATCATTATTCCAGTTACCGTTAAGCTCTAAACTTAATTTGGGATAATAGTTAGCTTGGCCTGAACTACGCTCTTTTTTAGCAGCATTAATGTCATTTTCTGCTGATTTTAATATTGGGTGTTTTGCTTTAGCTAACATGATCCCTTTATCTAAACTTTCAGGCAGCAAATCGGCATCAGGCACAGGTAGAATTAAGTCAACTGGCTGTGCTTCAACCACTCTAACAAAGGCTGCGCGGGCATCTTGTAGATTGTTTTTAGCTGAAATAACATTGGCATTTGCACGGGCGAGACGGCCTGCAATTTGCGATAAATCTGCTGTTGATCCCAATCCAGAATCTGTACGCTGTTTTATTTGGTCATATATCTCTTTATGACTCGCGAGATTTTTTTCAGACAGCAGTAATACTTGCTCACTACGGATGTAGTTTAAGTAGACTTTTGTCACATCCAATGCGGTATCTTCAGCAGCAGAAAATAATGCCCACTGATCTGCACTCGCTTCAAATGAATAGCGATCGACTTCGCTACTGGTATAAAAACCATCAAAAAGCATTTGTTTGATGCTAACACCGGCTTCGCCACGTTCTAAATCAATCATACCGTCACTATCAACATCACCTTGACCCGCTCGGCGACGTGTTGAAGGACTATCTGTTTGTTCCCAGCCATAACCCGCTGTGATATCAAGTGTCGGCATGTATCCTGATTGAGCTTGATTAACTTGCTCTTCACGTGCTTTAAAGCGATTAAAAGCTATACGTAAATCTGGGTTTGTATCTAGTGTATATGCAACAGCTTGCTCAAGTGTTTGACTTGAAGCTGTCGGGGCTATCAGCATTGACAAAGTTAGTGCTATAACAGTTAACTTGTTTTGCTGTTTTGTTGTAGTAATAGTCATTAAAAAACCCTCCTGGTTCTTCTTAGCGCTCTCTAAGAGCTGTATCTTTGGCTCTTAAAATTGGATTTAAAATATACTCAAGTATGGATCTTTTTCCTGTAATGACATCAACCGAAGTGAGCATTCCAGGAATAATTGGCATCTCTGTACCATCGTCTTTCATTAAACTGGATTCTTGTGTTCTTACTTTTACAATATAGAAACTGTTACCTTCATCGTCCTGTGACGTATCGGCACTAATATGCTCAACCGTTCCTTTGAGCCCACCATAACGAGTAAAGTCATAGGCAGTCACTTTGACGATTGCAGGTAATCCTGGATGTAAAAAAGCAATATCTTTTGGTATTATTTTGGTTTCTATCAGTAATTTATCTTCTGAAGGAACAATTTCCATAATATCTTCGCCTGGCTGAACAACTCCACCCAAAGTATTAAAGTTAATCTTTTTAATGGTGCCAATAACAGGAGAGGTAATGACAGCTTTGCTGACTTTATCAAATGCTCCTTTTTGCGCTTGGTTCATGCGCGATAATTTCGTTTGCATTTCATTTAGCTGTGCCCGTAGATCGGTAGCATAAACAAACACAGCGTCGCGACGTTTTAAAATGGCCTCATCCATAGCGGCTTTCACTTTTGGGCGCAAGAGTCTAACAGATTGTAATTCGCCCTGAATATCGTTTACGGTGCGCTCAAGTTTGAGGAGTTCTACTTCAGGCACAATGCCTTTACGAGCAAGCGGTCGAGTCAATTCGAGTTCGCGAGATACTAATTGATAACTTGTCGTAAGTGTACTGATTTTAGAAGCTAATTCTTCAATTTCTTGTTGTCGTTGTTGAATTTGACGCGCTAAAATTTCTAATTGGTTACTTAAATTATCAAGTCGAATGGAATACTCTTCTTGTTGGCGTTTAACCAGTTCTGGTTCTTCATCAATAATGGTTTGTGGAAAAACTAAATTTTGCTTAGTAATTTTCACTTGTTGGCGCCAGTCTGAGGACATGTCAGAGATAATGATGCTGTCCAACTCAGTGCGCATGCGAATAATATTTGTCTGTAACCCAAAGACCTCTTGCTCTTGTTGGTCAAAGTCTGAGCGAAATCGTGTGTCATCAATACGAGCTAAAGGTTGATCTTTAGTCACTAATCCACCTTCTTGAACATAGATCTCTTGTAAAATACCACCATCTAAACTTTGAATAACTTGCAGTTGTGAAGAGGGAATGACTTTACCGGTTCCTGTCGTCACCTGATCTAATTCTGAGAAATATGCCCAAATAAAAAAACACATCATCATTGCCGCGAGCGACCAAATAATAAGACGATGCCCTGACGGGGCATCGGTCATCATGGCGCCATAAACATCATCGACCATTTCTAAATCTTTCGTTGTCAGATATTTACTCATGAAGATTGGCCTCCAGACAGGGTCCCTGAATTGAGTTTTGCTAGGACCTCATCTTTAGGGCCATCAGCCACAACATGACCACGTTCGAGTACAATGATACGATCGACAAGATTTAATAAATGCATTTTATGAGTAATAAGTAGTAAGGTTCTTTCACGGCTGACTAACTGCATTGAGCGAATAAACTGCTTTTCAGCTCTAGCATCCAGGCTTGCCGTTGGCTCATCCATTAATAATATTGACGGATCATTTAATGTTGCTCTTGCTAAAGCAACGGTTTGCCTTTGACCACGACTAAGTGCGAGGCCACCTTCACCTACTTGTTGGTCTAAGCCTTCTGACTCCAGGTTAGTAAACATATTCACGCCAGACAGCTGGATCGCTCTTATTAATTGATGCTCTGTCACTTGACGAGAACCAAATAAAATATTGTCGCGAATGGTACCGTGAAATAAGGTGACGTCTTGGGGTAAGTAGCCAAAGTTACGTCTAAGATCGCTAGGGTGAATTTGTCCTGCATCAAGGCCATCATAGCGAAGACTACCTTGAGTTGGTTTGTACAATCCGAGCAGTAATTTGGCTAAGGTACTTTTACCTGAGCCATTTCGACCAATGATAGCAATACGCTCACCTGGATTAATACTGATCGAGAAAGGGTGTAAGCTTGGTTTTTCCGAGCCTGGAAAGCTGAAACTAATATTATCAGCTTCAATTTTGCCCATAAACCGTTCTTTACTGGCTAGATTTCCTTTGTCTTCAAACTCATCTTCTTGTTCCATGATAGCGTCTAGTTGGCGCAGTGAACTTATTGTATGATTACCACGAGTAATTAAGCCTGCTAATTGCGCCATCGGTGATATGGCTCTGCTAGATAGCATGACCGCAGCAATAATCCCACCCATAGATATTTCGTTATCAGCTAATCTATACACACCTAGTATCACAACCATGACAACAGTTAATTGCACCATGAAGTTAGCAATATTAGTCACATAATTGGATAACTTTTTAGTTTTAAGTTGCCAGTTAGCAGTATGACCGATCATTTGTTGCCAGCTTTTCTGTACTAAGCCTTCGGCGCCATTAGCTTTAATTGATTCTAATGCGGTTAAACTTTCTATTAAATGTCCATGCTTTAAGCTAGCAAAACGATTACTTTCTTCAATGGCTTGTTTTAGTTTAGGTTGAAGATAAAAGGTCACCGCAATAATAACTAAGCTGCAAATTACTGGGATGATGGCTAAATCACCCGCGACAATATAGATGATGACCACAAATAGCAGTGCAAACGGTAAATCAACTAATGTGGTTATGGTTGCAGAAGTTAAAAACTCCCGAATACTGTCAAACTCACCTAGTTGTCTTGCCATGCCGCCAACACTTGGCGAGCGTTTTGAAAGTGGAATACCAATGGCTTTTGCAAATAGTTTTGATGAAACAATAATGTCGACTTTTTTACCTGCAATATCGATTAAATAACTTCGTAACTGCCGCATAATAAAGTCAAATATATAAGCAATACTGGCACCTATGGCTAAAACCCAAAGTGATTCAAATGCAAGATTGGGCACCACTTTGTCATAAACATTCATAATAAAGAGTGGTGAAACTAGTGCAAAAAGGTTGACTAATACTGAGGCTATAAGCGCATCTCGGTAAATAGGAGCAGAGTCTTTTATGCTTTGCATTAACCAATGTGTTTTGCTGTCATGTAGATGAACATCAAAACTTTTATCACCGCGATAATCTTGTTTAACTAAAAATAAATAGCCGACGTATAGAGTTTCTAAACCTTCGATTGTTAGAGTATCTTCGCCACCCGTTTCGGGTAATTGAATTATGGCCTTGTCTTGTTCTAGATCTATTTCTCTTAAAATACATGCCTTTTTATCTTTTAATAATAAGATACAAGGCAATAAAATTTTGGAAATTTGATTTAAATCTTTTCGTGATAACTTCGCTGATAATCCAGCTCTACCAGCCGCTTGAGGGATTAAATCAGGTGTGATGACTGCACCAGATAGCGGAAGTCCTGCCGCAAGAGAATCTATTGAGCAAGGGTTGCCAAAATGTTCAGTTAATAACACTAGACAGTCGAGTAAAGGATCAACCGTTACCCGTTGGGCAGCCGAAATAGTCCATTGCTCACTTGTGTTAGACGCAGTTTTAGGCACCTAATCTTTATCCTTAATATTATTGTTAGAATTATCAAATATGCGCCACATAATACTATGTGGCGCAGTCAATGTGTTGTTATTAAGGAATAATATTTCCATTATGTTGATCAAATAGATCAGCATGAGTGGTTCCTGGTGACGGAGCTGGGTTGGCTGTTGCAGTATCAACAATAAGTGCACCATCATTAAGCAAACCGTTAATAATCACGCCCTCATCACTGCTACCGTATTCATGCGATAGGTCTACACCATCGAGTATGATCAATTGGTCAACACTGCCATTAAGGTCGGCATCGATAGAAATTGTCGTACTGCCATTACTGAACGAGAATTCAAGATAGGATTCTAAGTTACCGTTCTGTTCATTTTGTAATAAATCACTGATATGAAGAGAGTCATTGTTAACTTCGAAGTCTTTAATCGTATCTGTACCAGTATCGCCCTTAGACCATACAAAAGTGTCATTACCCAGACCACCAATGAGTGTGTCATCGCCTAAACCACCGATAAGCACGTCATTACCTTCGCCGCCATGGATAAGGTCATTGCCGCCTTGGCCGAAAATGATATCGTTACCCGCTGCGCCATTTAAAATATCGTTACCGTCATATTGATTATTGATATTAAATTCATTTACATGTTCACGAATGTAATCATGTACTTCACTTACATCAATATCGGCAATGTTTTGGCCTGTTTTATCTGCAACATAGCTTTGTAAAGCGAGATAGCCTTGTTCCGTTATACCAGCAAACTGGGCCAAGTCACCAAAGATAATGTCATTACCAGCAGCACCATCAACATTATCATCACCTTGAAGTAACTGTGTTTCAGTACCCAAAATAACAGAGGCAAGGTTGTTAGCATTAACACCAGTTACTGGAGTATTGTTAGAATCATAATTTTGTAGAGTAGTATAATTAATGCCGTTGCCGATCCCGATAGCTTCTATATCTGAAATGGCATTCAAATTAGCAAAAGCTGCAGGAGCGCTACTCGAATTGGTATTAGGATAACCATCGGTAATAAAGTAGGTTAAGTTTTCACCACCACTTAAACTGTTGAACCACCTTGTTGCAGCATCAAAGCCTGCTGCATAATTTGTATTACCACCAGAAGCCATGGCATTGAGTGCTGCGGCTAATAACGTAAGAGCATTGGTGTCAGCTAAGTTGACTGGAACTGAAGCTTGAAGGCCAGTATCAAAATCCACTAACAGAATATTCACTACGCCTGAATGCGTACCACCTATGCTTGCTTTTAGCGTATCAAACACTGAGGTTAACTGAGCTTTCATGATATCGAGCTGAGTACGACCTACACTTCCAGAAGTATCGACAATGAAGGCAATATTGTAAGATTCACCATCAACTATTTTTATCGACTGCTGATCACTAACGATAACATCGTTATTGTTTGTTCCTTGAATCGTGTCATCGTTAGGATTTCCGGTATAGCTCACATAAGTTGAGCTAGGATCAGATTCTCCCACAATATTTATAGTCACAGTTGCTGTATCTGTAGCACCATATTGATCTGTTACTGTGTAGGTAAAGGTATCAGTTGACAGCTCCCCAGCCGTTAGTGATTCAAATGCATTATTGGTGTCGTAAGAATAGGTACCATCACTGTGTATGGTCAGTAGTGCGCCACTATCTAGCAAAACGATCTGACCATCTGTAACTGTTGCACCATTCACCCCTGTTAGCGTAAATGTATGACCTTGCGCATCAGAGTCATTATTTAATAGGCCTAGGCTAGTATCTGTAATAGATAGCACGCTATCTTCAGAGACCATATAAGTGCCCATAATAGCTGGACCAGACGCGGTAATGCCGGTTAAGAAGTAATCAGATGAGTCACTTAAGACACTACCATTCGTTGCTTCATTAATTGTCTGTGTTGCTTCAAACACTAATTGGTCAAAGACAATATTACCAGTGTCAATATTGAAAGTCCCCACATTGCCAGCGTCCGTCTTGAATGTGTCGCTTGCGACTAGTTGGCCATTATAATAAGCCTTCCAAATTCCTTGTTCGCCATTATTTTCATCTGAAAACAGGTTAGAAACACTGAATTCAGCTTTATTTACTAGGCCATTAAAATCAATGACAACCGACTCTGAGGTGCCTGTCGCTGAGTTATATTCAATTTGTCCAGTAATTTGGTCTGAGCTGCGTGGAGATCCTGCTACTCCGAGCAAATTATTACCAGGTTCATAGTTTAATACACCCATAGAACCATCAGCATTACGAGCGGATATCGTCATTAGATTCTCGCCATTAGACTGTGGAATAGTCCAAGCGGTATTAGAACCTGTGGTCACTGAATATGATGATCCAGGAAGGTCATCGTTAGCATCAACGTTATTAAGATCAAAGGTCACAATTGCAGTATCACTTAAGCTGCCATCACTTGTCTTAACGGTTAGGCTAATTTGGCTACCATTGTCATAGTTAATTTGTGTCGTGTCATTAACAGAAATGACACCAGTCTGAGCATCAATAATAAATGCACCATTTTCGCTAATTAAGCTGCTCGATCCATTAGCTAGAATGAAAGAGTAAGTTAAGTTATCACTATCAATATCGGTATCGTTACCTGTGTTGGCATCATTCACATCATATACGCTAGTGCCATTGGCAATCGAATCGTTAATAGTGCTGCTGTAATCATCAATAACAGGCGCTTCATTGACATCAAGCTCAGTGAGGGTGACGTTAATGTTGGTGGTGTTGACGCCATCTGAGGCGCCGACGACTAAATTGTGCACGTTCGCCAGGGCTTCAAAGTCATTGGCGACGGCG